>JADLDD010000078.1 GCA_020846855.1 Acidimicrobiia bacterium
CATGACGAGCATCGCCGAGGCGCGTGTCCTCCCCGAGAGCCTCCGCGACAGCTACGAGCGCCTCCGCTCCGCCTGGCCGGCCTGACCCTCGCCGCCCCCAGCATGTTGCGATCGACCCACCTCAGCGATGGTGGATCGCAACATGCTGCCGGAGGAGGCGGTCTGCGTCCCAGCGGGTTGCGATCGACCCCCCTCGCGTGTGGTGGATCGCAACATGCTGGGGGAGGCCGATCGCCGGGAGCCGGGCCGGTTTCGTTAGCGTTGTCCGGTGATGTGCGAGGCGGACGGTGCGGAGCGGGACGGGAGCGCCGCGCGCGACGCCGGGCTGCCCGGCGGCGGCGACGTGCTGCCCGAGGACCTCGACGTCACGGCGTACGTGGGGCCGTACCTGTTCCCCGACGTGGCCCGCCGCCGGATCGCCGGGACGCTCTACGCCCTCGTCGCCCTCGGCTCGCTGATCGGCTGGTTCACCAGCGACAACGGCGGCCTGCTCGTGGTGGGGGTCGCCCTGGCGGCGATCGCCGCGTACCACTACGCGACGGCGTGGCCGCTCCGGCTCGATCCCACCCAGGCCCTCGTGGTCGCGGCCCGCACCGTGGGGTTCCCGGTCGGCCACGCCTCGGCCCAGCTCGGCTGGCGCGGCCTGCTGAGCCGGCCGGCGTGGCGCATACTCCTCTACTCGGCCGAGGAGCCTCCCCTGCGGCGGGGCCTCGTCGAGCTCGACGCCGTCGACGGCCGGGTGCTCGGCGAGTACACCGAGGACAACCCCGAGGACTGGTCCGGGCTCACCGCCTGACCTCCTGACCGCCTGACCTCCTGACCGCCTGACCTCGTCACCTCCTGACCGCCTGACCTCGTCACCTCCTGACCTCCTCACGTCGGACGTCGGCGGGGGTCCGCCGGGCCGGCCGTGGGCGTCGGTAGCGTCGAGGCCCGATGGGTGGAAGTCGTCCGTCCGGCCGCGGCGGCATCGTCGAGCCGGATCAGCGGGAGGCTCCGGCGGCCGGGGTCGAGCCGGTCGAACCGGCTGATCCGGCTGATCTGGCCGATCTGACCGCGGGCGTCCACCGGCGCGGGACGGAGGAGTTCAGCCGCTTCACCGGCTTCTCCGACGGCGTGTTCGGCTTCGCCATGACCCTGCTGATCTCGACGGTCGCGGTTCCGGCGGTGGCGGCGCGTGAGCTTGGCGACGCGCTGCGCGACCAGGTTCCCGACCTGCTGGCGTTCTTCGTGAGCTTCGCGGTGATCGGCTTCTACTGGCTGTCGCACCACCGCATGTTCGCCGCCTTCGGGGCGGTCACGACCCGGGTCATGCGGCTCAACCTCGTCTACCTGGTCCTCATCGCGTTCCTGCCGTTCCCGACCGCCCTGTTCGGTCGCTACACCGAGGAGCCGATCTCGGTGCTCCTCTACGCCGTCGCGCTCTCGGGGGCCAGCCTGGTGGAGGTGATGATCCTGCGCGAGGCGCGCCGGGGCGGCCTGCTGCGGGTCGCGCTCCCCGACGACGCCTACCGGGCGGTGCTCGTCGCCGCGCTCGTGCCGGTGGGGGTGTTCGCGGTGTCGGCCCTGGTGGCCCTGGTGGCGGCGGGCTGGGCGCCGTTCGTCTGGCTGCTGATCGCTCCGGCGGAGGCGCTCCTGGGCCGGCGCCAGCCGGCGGCGGCGAGGGTCTTCGGCTGACTGCGAGGACCTGAGCAGCCGCGTCGGCGTGACGGGGGTCGGGCCGGTGGGCCGGGCTCCGCGCCGGGTCAGCGCGTGGAGGCGCGGCCGTCGCGGGGGCGGGCCTCGGCGCAGCCCGTCGCCATGATGCTGTCGCCGACGAGCGCCAGCTCGATGCCGGCCTCGCCGTCGTGGTCGCTCCTCCGGGCCAGAGCGAGGTCGTCGGCGGCGAGGCGGGCCAGGTTCGCGGCCCGGAGCTCGCTGGCGAGGGCCTCCCGGGCCGCGGTCCAGGTGGCGTGGAGCGCGCAGGCGTCCTCCCACCGGCAGGGCCCGCCACGCAGCCCGCACTCGTCGGGGGCCAGCGGACCTTCGAGCGTCTCGACCACGTCGAGCAGCGAGATGTCGGCCGCCGGCCGGGCGAGGGAGTAGCCACCCGAGCGCCCGGGCCGCGAGAGCACGAGCCGCGCTCTCTGGAGCTCGTGGAGCACCTGGTGCAGGAACCCGGTCGGGATGTTCATCGCCTCGGCGATGTCGGCCGCCTTGGCCATGCTGCCCGGGTGTTGCGCCAGGTACAGGAGGGCCCGCACGGCGTAGTCGGTGCGCCGGGTGGGGACGATCTTCACGGACGCAATGCTACGCCCGACCGGGCCGCGGCTTCGACCTTCGGTCGCCCCCGGCGATCCGCGGGCGGCCGGCGGTGGCCGCTGCGACGCCCGAGGTCACCTGCTGCCGGCCGAGAGGCCCGGGCCGGAACCCGGCCTCCGGCCGGCCTCAGCCCTCGGACGCGGCGGCGATCCGGTCGACGAGGTGGGAGGGGACGGGGTCGTAGTGGGAGTGCGTGGCCCGGAAGCGCCCGCGGCCCCCCGTCATGGAGCGGAGGTCGATCTCGTAGCGCAGGATCTCCGACGTGGGGACCTGGGCGGTGATCTCCACCTCGCCGCCACCGATCGACGCCGAGCCCTGGATGCGGCCCCGCTTGGCGTTGAGGTCGCCCATCACGTCGCCCTGGTTCGCTTCCGGAGCGGTCACCACCAGTTCGCTGATCGGCTCGAGCAGGATCGGGCCAGCCTTGGCCATGGCCTCCTTGAACCCGATCGACGCCGCCATCTTGAAGCTCATCTCCGACGAGTCGACGGAGTGGTACTTCCCGTCGAAGCAGGTGACCCTGACGTCGACGACGGGGTAACCGTGGACGCCGCCCTGCTCCATCGTCTCCATCACGCCCTTCTCCACCGCCGGGATGAACTGGCGGGGGATCGCGCCCCCGACGATCTCGTCGACGAACGTGAAGCCGCTGCCCCGCTCGGTCGGTTCGAGGCGCAGGAAAGCCACGCCGAACTGGCCGTGGCCGCCCGTCTGCTTCTTGTACTTGCCCTCGGCCTCGGCGGCCGCGGTGATGGTCTCGCGGTAGGGGACCCGGATCTCCTCGGTGTCGACCTCCACCCCGAACTTGCGGGCCAGGCGCTCGAGCGCGATCGACACGTGCGTCTCGCCCATGCCGTGGAGGAGCGTCTGGTGGGTCTCCGGGTTGCGCTCCAGGCGTAGGGCGGGGTCCTCGTCCTGGAGGCGGTGCAGCGCGTTGGCGAGCTTGTCCTCGTCGTGCTTGGACCGGGCCCGGATCGCGACGGCGAGCACCGGCTCGGGCGCGGCGAGCGGCACGGCCTCCACGTCGGCCCCGCGGCGGGCGAGCAGGTCGCCGGTGGTCGTGTCGGCGAGCTTCGCGACGGCGGCGATGTCGCCGGCCGGGACCTCGGTCACCGGTTCCTGCTCCTTGCCCCGGAGGGTGGTGAGCTGGTGCAGCCGCTCGTCGGCGACCGTGCGGGCGTTCACCAGCACGTCGTCGTGGTGGATCGTGCCCTGGAGCACCCGGAACAGGTTCACGCGCCCCACGTAGGGGTCGACCACGGTCTTGAACACGAACGCGGCCGGATCGGCGTCGGCGGAGGTGTCGGGGGCCGGGCCCTCCTCGACGAGGAACCGGGCCAGGCGGTCGACGCCCACGAGCTTGGTGGCGCTGCCGCACAGGACGGGGTACACCGACCCCTCCGCCACGCCCCGGGCGAGCGCCCCGGCCAGCTCGTCGGTGCCGATCGCCTCGTCGGCCAGGTAGCGCTCCATCAGGTCGTCGTCGGCGACCACGATCCCCTCGACCAGCGCGTCGTGGACGGCGTGCTCCTCGGTCGCCATGTCGTCGGGGACCGGCCCCTCCGTGCCCGTGGTGCCGCCGTCGTAGAGGACGGCGCGGTCGCGGAGCAGGTCGACGACGCCGCGGAAGTCGGCCTCCTCGCCGACGGGCAGCTCCAGCGGGGCGATCCCGGCGCCGAAGCGCTCCTTGAGGGCGTCGACGGTCCGCTCGAACGACGCCCGCTCCCGGTCGAGCTTGTTGACGAACACGATCCTCGGGAGGTTCAGGTCCTCGGCGATGCGCCAGGCCACCTCCGTCTGCACCTCGACGCCCTCGACCGCCGAGACCACCACCACGGCGAGGTCGGCGGCCCGCAGCGCCGCGGTGACGTCGCCGACGAAGTCGGCGTACCCCGGGGCGTCGATGACGTTGACCTTGTGTCCGTAGAGCTCGAACGGCGCCAGGGCCAGGGAGACCGAGATCCGCCTCCGCTGCTCCTCGGGATCGAAGTCGCACACCGTGGTGCCGTCCTCGATCCGGCCCATGCGGGGGATCGCACCGGCCACGTGCAGGAGGGCTTCGGCGAGGGTGGTCTTGCCCGCGCCACCGTGGCCCACGAGCGCCACGTTGCGGATCCGGTCGGTCGGGTAGGTCTTCAACCTGGTGAACCCCCTGTCGGCCTGAGCGGCGAGTCTAGGCCCGGGCCGCGGAGCCGTTCCGGGGCCCGCGGTGGGGTCCGAAGGGCGGGTCCACGCCCCGCGGGGCGACCGCGGGAGCCCGCCCCGGAGGAGGGTCGGGGAGTTCGCCGGTGGTGCCGCCGCGGGTCGAGCCGCGTCGCGGGTGTGGGCCGGCGACGGGCCGGCGGCGGGCAGGCGACGGGTCACGGAACCGGTTTCCGCGGGTGGTAGCCTGTCGCGAGCACTGCGGGCGGTCCCCGGTGCTCCGGCCGGCCGGTCAGGCGCCGGGTGCGGTCGGGGCAGGCGTGCCGTCCGGGGCACCCACCCCAACCCGACCGTCCCTATCAGACCATCCGTATCGGAGCCGAGGAGCGTCGATGCTCGACGGACGTTGGCGCACGAAGGTCGAGCAGGGCCTCACGCCCATCGGCCACGGGTTGCGCCGGGCCGGCGTCACCGCCGACATGCTCACCGTGGTCGGCCTCGTCTGCTCGGTCGCGACGGGCGCGCTGGCCGCGTTCGGCGAGCTGCGCTGGGCCGTGGTCGGCCTGATCGCGTCGGGCCTGCCCGACCTGCTCGACGGCACCGTCGCCCGCACGAGCGGTAGCGCGTCGCCCCGCGGCGCCTTCTTCGACTCCGTGGTCGACCGCGTCTCCGACGCCGTGGTGCTGGGCGGCATCGCCTGGTACCTGGCCGGCACGAGCCCGTACCTCCCGGTGCTGGCCTTCGCCGTCGCGGCGGCCTCGATGCTCGTCTCCTATCAGCGGGCCCGCGCCGAGGCGCTCGGATTCACCGCCCGCGGCGGCCTGATGGAGCGCGCCGAGCGCATGGTGGTGCTCGGTGCCGGTCTGTTCTTCGACGTCCTCGTGCCGGTGCTGTGGGTGATGCTCGCCCTGATCGGCTTCACCGCCGTGCAGCGCTTCGTGAAGGTGTGGCGCCAGGCGTCGGCCGAGCAGACCTCGGACCGGGGCCGCGCGCCGGGCACCGCGGTGGAGCACCGCCGCCCGCAGTGGGCGCGCCGGCGCGAGTCGAGGGCGTCCTCGCGCCGATCGGCCGGGGAGGTGCCGGCCGCGGAGTCCGACACCGAGGGCCGGGGCCTGGTCGCCTGGTGGGAGTCCCGAACGGTCCGGGCCCGCGAGCGGGTCGACCGGCGGGCGCCCCGGATCCGGCGCCGCTCCCGTCCGTAGCGGCCGACCGCGCCGTGTCGCGCCTCTCCCCGTCCTACGTCGCGTACCGCGGTGGCGCGGCGGCGGCGGAGCTGGTACCCGAGTGGGCGGGGGAGCGGATCGCGCGGCGGGCCGGGCGCCTGGCCGGGCTGGTGATGGCCGAGCGGCGGCGCATGCTCGAGCGGAACCTGGTCCGGGCGAGCGGCGGGACCCTCTCCGGCGACGACCTCCGGCGCGCCGTCGACGCCGGGTTCGAGTCGTACGGCCGGTACTGGCTCGAGCTGTTCCGGCTGCGCCGCGACCTCCGCCGTCCCGGCTTCGACGACCGGATCCACCTCGACGGCTACGAGCACGTGGAGGCCGGCCTCGCGGCGGGCCGAGGTGTGATCCTCGCCCTGCCCCACCTCGGGGGGTGGGAGCTGGCCGGGGCGTGGCTCGCCCGCCAGGGCGTCCGCCCCGCGGTGGTGGTGGAGCCGGTCGAGCCACCCGAGCTCTTCGAGTGGTTCGCCGGGGTGCGGCGCGACCTGGGCATGGAGGTGATCCCCCTCGGCCCCGACGCCGCCCCCGCGCTGCTTCGGGCCCTGCGCGACAACCGGGTGGTGGCGCTCGTCTCCGACCGCGACCTGAGCGGCGACGGGGTTGAGGTCGAGTTCTTCGGGGAGCGGACCACGCTGCCCGCCGGGCCCGCCATGCTGGCGCTGCGGACGGGAGCCGCGCTGCTGCCGGTGGCGGTGTACTTCGAGCCGGACGGCGGTCACCGCGGCGTGGTCCTGCCGCCCCGCGACACCACCCGCACCGGCCGTTTGCGCGACGACATCGCCCGCATCACCCAGGACCTGGCCCGCAGCTTCGAGGTCCTCATCGAGGCGGCGCCCGAGCAGTGGCACCTGATGCAGCCCAACTGGCCCAGCGACCGCACCCCGGCCTGACCCGGCCCACGGCCCGCCCCCGGGCCCGCGCCGCCCCGCCCGGTGTCCGGCGCTAGGGTCCCCGGGGCGGGTACCGCGCCAGGGCGCCCGAAGGCAGGTGACCCGGTGGCATCCACATCGGCAGCCGTTTTCCCTCGGGCGGCGGTACGGCGGCGTGGTGGGTCCGGCCCGGCACCTCGTCCCGTTCCGGTGCGGGCCGCTCCGGCCGCGCCTCGCTCGAGGCGCCTGCTGCTGGCCCTCGCCGGGGGAGTGATCTCCACCGCGGTCGTCATGGGCGTCCCCCGGATCGCTGGGGCCACCTGCGCTGCTCCCTCGATCACCGTCGAGCCGACGTCGGTCCCTGCCGGCGGGGTCGTCGAGGTCCGGGGCTCGGCGTTCGGCACCGACTGCAACGACACCGGGCGGGACGCCCCGCCGCTCGGTGCCCCGCAGCAGGGGATCGACGTCCGGTTCGTGAAAGACGGCCGGTCGTTCACCCTGGCGCGGGTCGACGCCACGGCCGACTACGAGTTCGCCGTCCGCGCCGCGGTGCCGGCGGAGGTCACGCCGGGACCGGGCGAGGTCGTCGCGCGCGGTGCGCGGGGGGCGCCAGCGATCCGGGGGGCGCCCGTCACCGTGACGGCCGCCTCCCCGCCGCTCACCGCTGCGCCGCCGCCCACGATCCTGGTCGGGGCGTCGGAAGGCGAGACGTCCGATCGCGCCGGCGACCCGACGTCGTGGGCGGGCTGGGCCGTGCTCGCGGGGTCGGTCGTCGTGGCGGCGACCGGGGGCGCCCTCGTGGTCCGGGCGCGGTCGCGGCGGAGCCTTGCCTAGCCGGTAGTCCTCCGGGCCCGTCGTCGCGGCCTCCCCGCTCGCACCATCCGATCGGCCGCCCTGCTCCCGCGTCCACGTCCGGCCCGATCGCCGGCCTTCCCGGTCGCTCCGGGGGGCGTGAGCGGCCAGACTGGTGACCGTGCGCGTGTGCCTCGTGAGCCCGTACTCGCTCTCGGTGCCGGGAGGGGTCCAGGGCCAGGTCCTGGGCCTGGCCCGGGCGTTGCGGGAGGGGGGGACCGAGGCGTGGGTCGTCGCCCCCTGCGACGGGCCGCCGCCGGAGCGGTTCGTCACCAGCGTCGGCCGCAGCGTGCAGGTGCCCAGCAACGGCTCGATGTCGCCCATCGCGTCGAGCAAGGCCGCCGCCAGCCGGACGTTCGAGGCCCTGCGGTCCTTCGACCCCGACGTCGTCCACCTCCACGAACCGGCGGTCCCCGGGCCGACCCACGCCGCGCTGATGGGAACGTCGATCCCCGCGGTGGGCACCTTCCACTCCGCCGCCGACGAGCCCCACGCGGCGCTCAAGCTGCTGCGCAAGCCGGCGGTCCGCATCGCGGCGCGCCTCGCCATCCGCACCGCGGTGTCGGAGGAGGCCCGGCGCACGGCCGAGGAGGCGCTCGGCGGTCACTACTGGGTGATCCCTAACGGCGTGGAGCTGGCCGTCTACACCAAGGCCGTCCCCTGGCCGAGCGAGCACCCGTCGATCCTCTTCGTGGGCCGCCACGAGGAGCGCAAGGGGCTCCGCTTCCTCCTGGAGGCCTTCCGCGGCCTCGACCGGCCCGGCACCGAGCTGTGGGTCGCGGGGGAGGGTCCCGAGACCGAGGAGCTCAAGGCCTGGAACGTGCCCGGCGTCCAGTGGCTGGGGCGCATCTCCGACGAGGAGAAGGCCCGACGCCTACGGGCCGCGACCGTGTACTGCTGCCCGGCGATCCACGGCGAGTCGTTCGGCCTGGTGGTGCTCGAAGGGATGGCGGCGGGCGTGGCGCTGGTCGCCTCCGACATCCCGGGGTTCCGCAACGTCGCCCGCCCCGACGTGGAGGCCCTGATGGCCGCGCCGGGCGACCCCGTCTCGCTGCGCAACGCGCTGCGGCGGCTCCTCGACGACCCGGCTCGCCGCCGCGAGCTCGTCGAGGCGGGCCGGAAGCGGGCCTGCGAGTTCTCGATGGAGCACCTGGCCGAGCGGTACCTGCCCCTCTACGAGACGGCCGTGGCGCTCGCCGGCTGAGGCCCACCGGCTGAGGCCCACCGGCCGGGCTCGATCGTCCGGTCGGCACCGGCGCGGGCAACGTCACCCGGGGGGCCGGTGCCGCGGGTGACGGCCCCGGTCGCCACTACGATGGGCTCTCCGTTCCGCGAGCCCCCGAGGAGAGCGCGTGAACCCCGTCTGGTGGATCCTCATCGCGATCGTCGTGATCCTGGTCGGGTACGTGATCATCACGTACAACCGGCTGGTCCGCACCCGGAACCGCATCGACAACGCGTTCAGCCAGATCGACGTCCAGCTCAAGCGCCGCCACGACCTCATCCCCAACCTGGTCGAGACGGTCAAGGGCTACGCCGCCCACGAGAAGAGCACGTTCGAGCAGGTGACCGCCGCCCGCGCGGGGGCCATCACGGCGGGCCAGACCGGTTCGGCGCACCAGCAGGCCGAGGCCGAGAACGTCCTGACCGGCGCGCTGAAGAGCCTCTTCGCGGTCGCCGAGGCCTACCCCGACCTCAAGGCGAACCAGAACTTCCTCAACCTCCAGGAGGAGCTGACCTCCACCGAGGACCGGATCGCCTACGCCCGGCAGTTCTACAACGACGCCGTCCTCGGCTACAACAACCGGATCCAGGTCTTCCCCGGGAACCTCATCGCCGGGGCGTTCTCGTTCCGTGAGCGCGAGTACTTCGACGCACCCCCGGAGGACGAGGCGCCGGTACAGGTCCAGTTCTAGGGCCCGGCCGGTCCGTCCGTAGGCTCGCCGCCCCGTGGGGATGTTCGATCAGATCGCGCGCAACAAGCGCCGCACGTTCCTGCTGCTAGCGGTCTTCGTCGTGCTGGTCGCGGCGGTCGCCATCGGCCTCGGCTACCTGTTCCGGGCCGGCACCTGGTTCGTGCCCGTCGCGATCGTGATCGCGATCGCCATGGCGTGGGGCTCCTACTTCTCCTCCGACCGGATCGCCCTGGCCGCCAGCCGGGCCCGTCCGGCCGACCCGACCGAGTACGCCCGCTACCACAACCTCGTCGAGGGGCTCTGCATCGCGTCGGGCCTGCCGAAGCCCCGCCTCTACGTCGTCGACGACCCGGCTCCCAACGCCTTCGCCACCGGTCGCAACCCGAAGCACGCCGCGGTGGCCGTGACCACCGGTCTGCTCGAGCAGATGAACCGCGTCGAGCTCGAGGGGGTGCTGGCCCACGAGCTCAGCCACGTCAAGAACTACGACATCCTCGTCACCACCATCGCTGTGACCGCGGTGGGTGCGGTGGCCCTGATGGCCGACCTCGGCCTCCGGTACATGTGGTGGGGCGGCCGCGCCGGGCGGCGTGATTCCAACGACTCGGGTCCGGCGGGCGCGATCATCGCGATCATCGCCCTCGCGCTCCTGGTGCTCGCGCCCTTCATCGCCCAGCTCATGCAGTTCGCGATGAGCCGCAACCGCGAGTACCTCGCCGACGCCAGCGGGGTGGCGCTCACCCGCTACCCGCCGGGGTTGATCTCGGCGCTGGAGCGGCTCCGCGACGACCAGGCCGTCGTCCACCACGCCACCCGGGCCACGGCCCAGATGTGGATCGAGTCACCGCTCGACCGGGCGCAGGCCGCGCCGGACGAAGAGAAGAAGAGAGGTTCATGGCTGAACCGAGCGTTCGACACGCACCCGCCGCTCGAGGACCGCATCGCCCGGCTCAAGGAGATGTGACCCGGCCGGCGGTGCTGCTCCGGCGGTCGGGCCGCCGTAGCCCCCTGGCGTTGGGGGTGGCGACCGCCCTGGTGCTCGCCCTCGTGGCCGCCGGGTGCGGCGACGACAAGAAGCCCACCGCCCGGAAGCGGCCGGTCCGTTCGACGACCACCAGTACGGTGCCGCCGCCGGCCGCGCCCCTCACCGGGCGGCCCGACCCGGGCGGGAGGTCGCTGCGCCGGCCGGCGCTGTCGGTGAAGGTCGAGAACACCCCGGCCGCGCGCCCCCAGGCCGGCCTCGACGAGGCCGACGTGGTGTGGGAGGAGGTGGTCGAGGGCGGGATCACCCGCTTCCTCGCCATGTACAACTCCCGCGTGCCCGAGGTGGTCGGACCGATCCGTTCGGTGCGCCTCACCGATCCGGGCATCGTGTGGCCCGTCGGCGGGATCTTCGCGTTCTCCGGTGGGGCGCGCCCTGCGACCCAGGCGATCGACCAGGCGCCCGTCGTGGTGGTCGACGAGTCCCGCGCCGGCCCCGCGATGTTCCGCGACGGCTCGAAGCGCGCGCCGCACAACCTCTTCGGGCGTGGCGCCGGGTTGTTCGCCAAGGGTGGCGAGCCCGTCCCGCCCCCGGCCCTGTTCGGGTACCTGCCCCGGGGTCGGAACCCGGCGGGGGAGCCGGCGTCGGCGGTGCGGATCGGGTTCGCGGGCGGATACGCCGTGACCTATACGTGGGACCGTGGGTCGCGGTCCTGGACCCGCAGTATGGACGGCGTTGCGTTCAAGGCCGCGTCGGGCGCCACGATCGCCCCCACCAACGTGGTGGTGCTGTCGGTGCGCTACGCCGGCGGGGTCGGTCGTCAGGGCGCCGAGGCCCAGCTCGTCGGTGAGGGCCCGGCCTGGGTGCTCTCCGGCGGGAAGGTGGTCGTGGGCCGATGGGTCCGGCCCGACCGCGCCAAGCCCGCGCGGCTCGTCGACGCCGCGGGCGCTCCGGTCCGGCTCGTGCCCGGCACCACCTGGGTGGCGCTCCCCGACGTCTCGTACCCCGTCGACGTCACCGGGGCGCCGCCGGAGGGCTGAGCCCCCACCGGGGGAGCCGGTTGTATCGGGGTCAGCCGATCGTGAAGGCGTGCCGGCCGCCCCAGCCGTCGACGACGATCCCGCTCTCGCCGTCGGGCGCGATCGTCACGCCGCGGGCGATGTCCCAGCCCTTCCAGTAGGGGCCGCCGTGGACCGGAGGGGCGTTCCCGAAGCGGTGCAGGCCGCCCCACCCGTCGAGCACGTAGCCACCCTCGCCACCGGGTAGGAGGGCTACGTCGCGTGCGATGTCCCAGCCCTTCCAGTACGGACCGCCCGCGAGGGCCGGAGCGCCGCCGAAGCGATGTAGGCCGCCCCACCCGTCGAGGACGTAGCCCTGGGCGGTGCCCTCCACCACGGCCACGCCCCGGGCGATGTCCCAGCCCTTCCAGTAGGGGCCCCCGGAGGCGGCCGGCGCCCCTCCGAATCGGTGGAGGCCGCCCCACCCGTCGAGGACGTACCCCCGGCGGTAGCCGGTGAGCGCCAGGCCGCGGGCGATGTCCCAGCCCCGCCAGTAGGGGGTGCCCGACAGGCGGGGCGCCAGACCGGTCGGGTGGACGCCTCCCCAACCGTCGAGGAGGTAGGGGCCCCAACCGTCGGGGCCGTAGGCCACCGACCGCGCGATGTCCCAGCCTCTCCAGTACGGGCCGCCCAGCACCTGGCCCAGCCACGGGAGCGAGGCCGGAGCCCGGGCGTACACGTCGTAGTCGGCGGGGCTGCACCCGATCGGGCCGTGGCTGACCACGCCGACCAGGTACCACTCGCCGTCGGACTCGACGGCCAGGCCGCCTCCGCTGTCGCCCTGGCAGGAGACCTGGGTGCTCTGGGTGTCGCGGGCGCAGAGCATCGTCGCGCCGTCGAAGCCGGGGCTGGACGAGCAGACCGCGTTCGCCTGGAGGTTGGTGGACCCCTTCAGGAGCTCGTCGGTCCACTCCTGGCAGGACCCGTCGGGAAGGGTGGACGTGCAACCCCACCCCACCACCTGGGCCTCGAGGCCCACCTGGAGCAGCGACGGGTCCGCCAGGGCGATCCACGGCTGCGCCGAGGGCCGGCTGAGGCGCAGGAGCGCGAAGTCGTAGCGCATGTGGGTCAGGGAGTAGCCGGGGTGGACCGAGATCGACGCGACCCGGATGCGTTCGCCGCCGCTCCCGCTCAGGTGCGTGCGTCCGAGGATCACGTCCACCTGGTAGGGAGCGAGGTCGGGGTCGGTGACGCAGTGGGCGGCCGTGAGCACCAGGTCGGGGCCGATGAGGCTGCCCCCGCAGAACTGGGCGAAGTACCCGTTGGGCTCCGAGGAGAAGGCGATGGCGGCCACCCACGGGGCGTCGGCCAGCGTCGCCGGTACCCCTCCCACGATCGCCCCGCCGATCCCACCGCCGCCGGCGGGTGCACGGTCAGGGGCCGGGGTGGAGGCCGGCGGCGAAGCCGGGATCGCCGGCGCCGGCTCCGGTGCCGGTGCCGCCGCCTGGGGTGACGGGTCGGCCGGAGCGGCCGCGGCCGCCGGGGGTGGGGCGGTGGGCGCCGGGGACGCGGGGCCGGGAACCGGCGTCGCCCCGACCGGTCGCCACGTGCCCGGCGCGAGGGCCAGGGCCGCCACCGCCAGGGCCGAGGTGGCTACGAGGGCCCGTGACGACCACCGCCGGGGCCCGCGCCCGGGGATCGGGTCGCTCTCGTCCCGTCGTGTCGCGTAGCGCCTCACGTGCCGCAGCCGGTGGAGCATCGTCTGCCCTTCGTCGTGCCGACCGCGCGTCGGCCGTCGTTGGGGTGCAATCGCCCGCACCCGATCGGAAGCGGCGAGGCTACCGGTGGGGGCGCGACACCGCCACGGCCGTCCGCCCTTCAGTCGAACGTTGGGCAGTTCGGTGTCGTCCGGGCGGCGCGCTTCGTCCCGACGGCCCGTGGACGCGGCGCGGATCCGAGCGAAACCCGTTCGGGACCGGACGCCCTCTCCGGTAGGATCGAGGCATGCCCGACCAGCACGTAGACCCCGCCCCCGGCGCCACCACGGGCACCGCGCGCGTAAAGCGCGGCCTGGCGGAGATGCTGCGCGGCGGTGTCATCATGGACGTCGTCACCCCCGACCAGGCCCGCGTCGCCGAGGACGCCGGGGCGGTGGCGGTGATGGCGCTCGAACGGGTCCCCGCCGACATCCGCCGCGACGGCGGCGTGGCCCGCATGAGCGACCCGGCGATGATCGAGGGCATCCAGGCCGCGGTCACCATCCCGGTGATGGCCAAGTGCCGGATCGGCCACTTCGCCGAGGCCCAGGTGCTGCAGTCGCTCGGCGTCGACTACGTCGACGAGTCCGAGGTCCTCACCCCCGCCGACGAGGCCCACCACGTCGACAAGTGGGCCTTCACCGTGCCCTTCGTGTGCGGGGCGACCAACCTCGGCGAGGCGCTGCGGCGCATCTCCGAGGGCGCCTGCATGATCCGCTCCAAGGGCGAGGCCGGTACCGGCAACATCGTCGAGGCGGTCCGCCACCTGCGCTCGATCCTGGGCGAGATCCGCCGGCTCACCGTCGCGTCCCCCGAGGAGCTGTTCGCGGCGGCGAAGGAGCACCGCGCCCCCGTCGAGCTGGTGCAGGAGGTCGCCGGGCGCGGCGAGCTGCCCGTCCCCCTCTTCTGTGCCGGGGGAATCGCCACCCCCGCCGACGCCTCGCTCGTGATGCAGCTCGGGGCCCAGGCCGTCTTCGTCGGCTCGGGGATCTTCAAGAGCGACGACCCGGCCCCGCGGGCCAAGGCGATCGTCGAGGCCACCACCCACTACGCCGACGCCTCGATCGTCGCCAAGGTGTCGCGGGGCCTCGGCGAGGCGATGCGCGGCGAGGAGATCGGCACGCTCGACGTGAAGCTCGCCGAGCGGGGCTGGTGAGGAGCTGAGCTCGTGACCGGCGATTCGAGGCCGCCAGGCGGCCATGGTGAAGGTCGGGGTGCTGGCCCTGCAGGGGGCGTTCCGGGAGCATCGTGAGGTGTTGGCCGCGCTGTCGGCCGACACCGTCGAGGTGCGCACCCCGGAGGCGCTGAGCGGGATCGGCGCGTTGGTGCTTCCCGGCGGCGAGTCCACCACGATGACTCGCCTGCTGCGCACCTCGGGCCTCCACGGCGCGCTCTCGGAGGTGCTCCGCGACGGCCTGCCGTGCCTGGCCACGTGCGCCGGGCTGATCCTCCTGGCCTCCGAGGTCCTCGACGGCCGGGCCGACCAGGAGCCGCTCGGGGTCCTCGACGTCTCCGTCCGGCGCAACGGCTATGGCCGCCAGCTCGAGAGCTTCGAGGCCCCGCTCGACGTCGAGGGCCTCGCGGGGCCGTTCCCCGGGGTCTTCATCCGGGCGCCGGTCATCGAGCGCACCGGGCCGGGCGTGGCGGTGCTCGCCCGCCACGACGGCCGTCCCGTGCTCGTCCGCCGGGGGCCCGTCTGGGCCTCGACCTTCCATCCCGAGCTGGCGGGCGACCTCCGGCTCCACGAGCTCTTCCTCAAGGAGGTGGCCTGATGTCCGGGCACTCGAAGTGGCATTCGATCAAGCACCAGAAGGGGGCGGCCGACGCCGCCCGCGGCAAGCTCTTCGCGCGCCTGGCCCGCCAGATCGAGGTGGCGGCCCGCGCCGGCGGGGGTGACATCGAAGCGAACCCGACCCTGCGCACGATGGTCCAGAAGGCCCGCGACGCCTCGATGCCCAAGGACAACATCGACCGGGCGATCAAGCGCGGGACGGGCGAGCTCGAGGGCGTCACCTACGAGGCCGTCACCTACGAGGGCTACGCCCCCAACGGCGTGGCCGTCTACGTGGAGGCGCTCACCGACAACCGCACCCGCACCGGTGCCGAGGTGAAGAACATCTTCAGCCGCAACGGCGGCTCGCTCGCGGAACCGGGTGCCGTGGGCTGGCAGTTCGAGCGCAAGGGGGCGATCACCGTCGACAAGGCGGCCGCGTCCGAGGACGACCTGATGCTCGCCGCGCTCGAGGCGGGCGCCGAGGACCTCGCCGACCAGTCCGACACGTGGCTGGTCACCACGCCCCCGACCGATCTCCACACCGTCACCGAGGCGCTGACCGCCGCCGGGATCGAGTTCGTCAACGCGGACCTGACGATGATCGCCTCGACCACGGTCGCGATCTCCGACGCCTCGGCGGCCAAGCAGGTGCTGCGGGTCGTCGACGCGCTCGAGGAGCACGACGACGTGCAGAACGTGTACGCCAACTTCGACGTGGCCGACGACGTGCTCCAGGCGGTGATGGCGTGACGTCCGGCCCCGGGCCGGGCGACCCCGCACCGCCCTTCACGCGGCCCGGTGTGCAGGCCGGGGAGCGGCGCGACTTCTCGCTCTCGGAGCACCGGGGGTCGAAGGTGGTGATCGCCTTCTACCCCGGCGACTTCACCCCCGGCTGAACGCTCCAGCTCCGGTCGTACCGCGACGGCCTCGCGGCGATCGAGCAGGCGGGCGCGGTCGTGCTCGCGATCTCCCCCCAGGACGTCGACAGCCACGAGCGGTGGGCCGCGAAGGAGGGCTTCCGGTTCCCGATGCTGGCCGACGTCGACCTCGCCGTGGCGGAGAGCTACGGGGTCCGTCGGCGCTCGTCGGTGAAGCGGACGGTTTTCCTCGTCGACGGTGGCGGTACGGTCCGCCACCGCCTGGGCGCCGACCTGCGGGCGATCTTCTACAAGCCGTCGACGATCGTCCGCGACCTGGCCCGCATCGATTGACGCCGCCGGCCCCGACGGCAGCGGCCCGGTCCCGCGTCCCAGCATGTTGCGATCGACCCCCGTGGAGTGTGGTCGATCGCAACATGCTGGGAGGTGAGGATCCGCCGGTGTGGGGTGGGGTCGCCCTAGGATCGAATGCATGTTCGATCAGGACGGGCCGGTGCTCGGGATCGACCCCGGCGTGTCGCGCTGTGGCTACGGCGCGGTCTCGGGCAGCGGCTCCCGCCCCCGGGCCGTCGCGTACGGGGTGATCCGCACGTCTCCCGCCGACCCGCTGGCCGACCGCCTGGCCGAGCTGGCCGGCGAGCTCGACGGGCTCGTGCGCGAGGTGCGGCCCTCGGCCGTCGCCGTCGAGCGCGTGCTGTTCCAGAACAACGCCCGCACCGCCATGTCGGTGGGCCAGGCCAGCGGGGTCGCGCTGGTCGTGGCCGCTCGCCTGGGGATCCCGGTGGCCCACTACAGCCCCAACGAGGTGAAGCTGGCGGTGGCCGGTCACGGCGCGGCCGGCAAGGAGCAGGTGCAGGCCATGGTGGCACGGCTCCTCGACCTCCCCGACGTCCCGAAGCCGCCCGACGCCGCCGACGCGCTGGCGCTCGCCCTCTGCCACGCGGGCCGGTCGGGCCTCCGCTCGGCTACGGCGGCCGCGGCGGCCGGGGCCGCGGCGGCCGGCACCGAGGTCGACCCGGACGCCCGCCGCCACGACCACCTCGGCCCCGGGCCGGCACGTCCCGTGGAGGGTCTCCGCCGGGCGGTGGCGGCGGCCCTGGCCCGGGAGGGCGGCTCGTGATCGGATCGGTGCGGGGGACGGTGCTGGAGCGCAGCCCCACGGGGGAGGTACTCGTGGAGGTCGGCGGGGTGGGCTACCGGGCCCAGGTGCCGCTGCGGACCGTTCCGATCCTCTCGCCGGGCGGCTCCGCGTTCCTCTTCACCCACCTGCACGTCCGCGACGACGCCATGGTCCTCTTCGGCTTCGCCACCCGCGAGGAGCGCGACACCTTCGAGGTCCTGATCGGCGCCTCGGGGGTCGGCCCGAAGCTGGCGCTCGCGATCCTCTCCGTGCACACACCCGGCGAGCTGCGCCGGGCCCTCCTCGACGACGACCTGGGGGCCCTCACCGACGTCCCCGGGGTGGGGAAGCGGACCGCGCAACGCCTCCTCGTGGAGCTCAAGCCGCGCCTCGAGGTCCCCGACCTCGACCTCGCCGACGTCCCGGGCGCCGGTGCCCCGGCCGCCCGGTCCGAGGCCCGCGCCGCGCTGGCCGGCCTCGGCTACGGGGCCGACGAGGTGAGGGCCGCCCTCGACGGCCTGCCGGCCGACGGACCGGTCGAGGACCTCGTCCGTGACGCCCTGAAGCGCCTGGCGGTCGGCGGTGGGTAGGGAGGAGCTCCTGGCCCCCACGGCCGACCCGGTCGAGGCCGCCGAGGAGACGACCCTCCGCCCCCACCGCCTCGACGAGTTCGTCGGGCAGGCCCGGCTCAAGGAGCACCTCGAGATCCTGCTCGGCGCGGCCCGGGCCCGGGGCCAGGCCGTCGACCACATCCTCTTCGCCGGCCCGCCGGGCCTCGGCAAGACGAGCCTCTCGGGGATCGTCGCCGCCGAGATGGAGGCCGGCCTGCGGATCACCAGCGGCCCGGCCCTCGAGCGGGCCGGCGACCTGGCCGCCATCCTCACCAACCTCGACGACGGCGACGTGCTGTTCGTCGACGAGGGGCACCGCCTCCCGCGCGCCGTCGAGGAGGTCCTCTACCCGGCGATGGAGGACTTCCAGCTCGACATCGTGATCGGCAAGGGTCCGTCGGCCCGCTCGATCCGGCTCGACCTGCCGCGCTTCACGCTGGTGGGCGCGACCACGCGGACGGGGCTCATCACCGGCCCCCTGCGCGACCGCTTCGGGTTCGTGGCCCGCCTCGACTACTACGCGACGGCCGACCTCGAGGCGATCCTCACCCGGGCCGCCCGCATCCTCGGCGTCCCGCTCGACGCCGGCGGGGCGTTCGAGATAGCCCGCCGCTCGCGGGGCACCCCGCGGATCGCCAACCGCCTCCTCAAGCGGGTGCGCGACTACGCGCAGGTGCGGTCCGACGGGGCGATCACCACCGCCACGGCCGAGGCCGCGCTCGCCCTCTTCGACGTCGACGAGCGGGGCCTCGACAAGCTCGACCGGGCGCTGCTGGTGTCGTTGTGCGAGACGTTCGCCGGCGCCCCCGTCGGCCTGGCCACCCTCGCCGTGACGCTGGGGGAGGAGCCCGACACCGTCGAGGACGTCTACGAGCCCTTCCTGATCAAGGAGGGCTTCCTGCAGCGCACGCCCCGAGGCCGCCAGGCCACCGCGGCCGCCTTCCGGCACCTGGGCCTGGAACCGCCGCCGCCCACCCCGGAGCCCCGACCGGCCGCCGGGCCCCGCTCCCGGGGCGAGACGGGCGGGCCGTCGCTCTTCGGTGAGCCCGAGGTCTGACCGGGCGGATCGGACCCGGCGAGGTTCGAACCCGGCGAGGATCGGACCCGGCCGGCCCTCAGGCCGTCTCGGCGGCGACCGCGGACCCCGCCGCGTCCTCCGTCGTGTCGCGCGCCGGGCCGGCGCGCCGGAACCGGCGGGCGTACCGCAGGGCCGGGGTCTCGACCAGGTACCACGACAGGGCTCCGATCGCGAAGGTGGTCACCGTGAACAGGGCCAGCGCGGCGGGCAGCGGCCAGTCCCGGGTGCGGGGGGCCAGCACGAAGATGACCGGGTAGTGCCAGATGTACAGGCCGTAGGAGACCCGACCCGTCCAGGCCAGCGGGCGCCACGACAGGATCCGGGCGTACCGGCTGTGCGGCTCCTGGACGATGTAGGCGAACATCAGCGCGAAGCAGATCGACGCCAGCAGGTACCCGCCTATGTAGAAGCCGCGCACCGTCTGGCTGAAGTACTTGACGAGCACGACGATCACGCCCGTCGCCACCCAGGCCGAGATCCGGAGCGCGCGGCGGCTCGCCTCGCCGCGGAACAGGACTCCGCCGGAGGCGAGGACGGCGAACGCCGCCCCGACCAGGAACGCCTGGGCGCGGGTGTCGGTGCCCACGTAGAGGCGCTCGATGGGCGAGGTGCCGAGGGCGAGGATCGCCATCCACGTCGCCGACACGCCGGCCAGGACGAAGAGGGCCGTCGCGATGCGACGCGGGGTCCAGCCCTTCCTGAGCACCCAGAGCACCGCCACGGGGGCGACGAGGTAGAACTGCTCCTCCACCGACAGAGACCACAGCGCGTCGAGGTAGGAGGGGAGTCGGGTCCCGACGATCTGGTGCCAGTTCTTCACGTAGAAGGCGGCGGCGAGGACGTCGGAGTAGACCCCCCTACGCACACCCGGCGGATCCACGATCGACGTCCAGATCAGCACGGCGACGAAGAGGACCAGCAGGGCCGGGAGCAGGCGCAACGCCCGGCGGGCGTAGAAGTACCGGAAGCGGATGAAGCCGGTCCGGTACCACTCCTCGATGAGCAGGGCCACGATGAGGAACCCGCTCTGCACGAAGAACATCTCGAGGCCGAGGAACGAGCCCGATGCGGTCGGGATCAGGGTCCAGCCGTGGGCGTCGGGGCGGTAGACCTCGGCGTGGTAGAGGATGATGAGGGCGAAGGCCACGCCCCGCAGCCCGTTGAAAGCGGGCTGATAGCCGAGGCGGAAGTCGATCCAGCCCCGGCCCGCGGGTCCCGACGTCGGCGTCTCGGGCGGGGACGGGCCGGGTGCGGAAGGGCCGGGCGTAGGGGGGTCCGGCGCCGACGGACCGTGGCCGCGCTCCGGTTCGCCCGTGGGCGCGTCACCGCTGGTGGCCGTCCGCTCCGCCGCCATCGGCGCAGTCTACGTAAGGGCGCGACGAGGGCGATCCGGCGTGCACCCCCTGCCGGTGCCCCGCGATAGGATGACCTCGCTCCCAGTTCGCTGGTCCCGAAGAGTCTGATGAACTTCGCCCCCCTCCTCTATCTGGTCCTGCTCGTCGCGGCTTTCTTCGTGTTCATCGTCCGGCCGCAGCGGCGCCAGATGGCCGCTCACCGGGCGCTGGTGGTGAGCCTCGTGGTCGGCGACGACGTGATCACCAACGCCGGCATCTTCGGCACCATCGTCGGCCTCGACGACGCCGTGGTCCGGTTGGAGATCGCCCCAGGGGTGACGATCAGAGTCGCCCGGGCCGCCGTCGCCCGCCGGGCCCCGTCGCCCGACACCGCCCCCGCCGACGCGGCCGGGGCGGCCGCCGAGGCCGAATAGCCGGAACTCGGCGTGCGCAGGAACGTGTGGTTGCTCGTAGGGGTCCTCGTGGCCGTCCTGGGCTCGTTCGCCGCGGTCCTGGCCACAGACACCCGCCCGATCCTGGGCCTCGACCTCCAGGGCGGCGTCTCGGTGGTCCTCGCCCCGGTGGGCAAGGCGAGCAACGACTCCGTCGACAAGGCCGTCGACATCATCCGCAACCGCGTCGACGCCCTGGGCGTGGCCGAGCCCGAGATCAGCCGCCAGGGCCACAACGTCGTGATCGACCTCCCCGGCGTGAAGGAGCGGGAGAAGGCCCAACGCCTCGTGGGTCGTACCGCCGAGCTGCGCTTCCGGCCCGTGCTCACCTGCCTCCCCAAGGAGGGGGCCAAGCTGCCCACCCCCACGACCAGCGCTCCCGCCGGGGGAGCCACCACCTCCACGACCGCCGCCCCCACCAGCACCACCGTCGCCCCGTCGGGCTCGCCCGGTCGCAGCCGTCCGGCCGGCCGACCCGGCACCCCGCCCACCACCTCGGCGCCGACGAGCACGCCATCCACCACGTCGCCGTCCGAGGGCACGCCACCCACCACCGCGGCGCCGAGCGCCGTCAACCCGCCCACCACCCCACCGGCTGAGGACCACCGGGCGTCGCCGGTGGTGCTGGAAGGGATCCCCGGCAAGGACGGTTGCGTCCCCGGCGCCCCGCGCTACTACCTGGGTCCGACGGCGTTCACGGGCAAGGGCGTGAAGACGGCCAGCGCCCAGTACCAGCCCGGGCAGGGCTGGTCGGTGGCCCTCGAGCTCAACTCGAAGGGCCTCGCCGACATCAACCGGATGGCGACGGAGCTCTTCCCCAAGCCACCGCCCCAGAACCGGATGGCCATCGTGCTCGACAGCGTGGTCCAGTCGGCTCCGGCCTTCCAGACCAGCACCTTCGACAGCCGCGGGGTGTCGATCACCGGCGACTTCTCCCAGACCGAGGCCGAGGACCTCGCCACCGTGCTGCGCTACGGCGCCCTGCCGGTGCAGCTCAAGCCGCTGACCACGCAGAGCATCTCCCCCTCCTTGGGCAGCGACCAGCTGCGCTCCGGGCTCATCGCGGGTGCGCTCGGCATCGCGCTGGTGGCCCTCTACATGCTCTTCTACTACCGGATCCTGGGCCTGGTGGTGTGGTTCGGCATGGCGCTCAGCGGCCTCGCCGTGTACTCGCTGGTCGCCTGGCTCGGCCAGTCGGTGGGCCTCACCCTCACCCTGGCCGGCGTCACGGGCCTGATCGTGTCGGTGGGAATCACCGTCGACTCCTACGTCGTCTACTTCGAGCGTCTGAAGGACGAAGTGCGCTCCGGCCGGACGATCCGGTCGTCGGTCGACCGGGCGTTCACGAGCTCGATACGCACGATCGTGGCCGCCGACCTCGTGTCGCTGATCGGCGCCGCGATCCTCTACTACCTCGCCATCGGGTCGGTCCGGGGCTTCGCGTTCTTCCTCGGTGTCTCGACCGCCCTCGACCTGGCGCTCTCGTTCTTCTTCATGCACCCGCTCGTGTTCCTGATGTCCCGCCGGCCTCGCCTCCTCCAGGCCCGCTGGTTCGGGATCGCGTCCGGCCTCGACGTGGCCGACACGACGGAGAGGAAGGCGTGAGCGAGCCGGCCGAGGGCCGCGAGCGGCGCCCGCGCCGACGTCGGCGCCTTCGCCGCGACGGCCTGCCGCGCCACACGCTCTCCGACGTCCTCCACGAGCGCACGCACTTCCAGTTCGTCGAGCGGTCGTGGCGGTGGGCGCTCGTCTCCCTGGTCGTGATCCTGGCCGGGGTCGGGGGCCTCGTGTTCCGAGGCGGCCTCAACCTGGGCATCGACTTCCGCGGCGGCACGTCGTGGACTTTCGAGGTCAAGGGCAAGGACCCCTCGGTGGCCGACATCCGATCCAAGCTCGACGCGCTCGGCCTGGCCGACTCCGAGGTGCTGATCCTCGGCACCCACAACGTGCGGGTCGAGGCCGAGGAGATGACCGAGGCCGAACGGACCGAGGTGAGCACCGCGCTCGCCGACTACGCCGGGGTCGAGGTCCGCGACGTGGCGGTCACCGACGTGTCGCCGACCTGGGGCAAGACGGTCAGCTCCAAGGCCCTCCAGGCCCTGATCGTCTTCTTCCTGGTGATCGCGCTCTACCTCACGTTCCGCTTCGAGTGGAAGATGGCCGTAGCCGCGCTCACCGCCGTCGTCCACGACATCCTCGTGACGGTGGGCGTGTACGCGCTCGTGCAGTTCGAGGTGACGCCCGAGACCGTCATCGCGTTCCTGACCATCCTGGGATTCTCGCTCTACGACACCGTGGTGGTGTTCGACAAGATCCGGGAGAACACCGAGCACCTCGGGTCGGCCCGGGGCGAGACCTACGGCCAGATGGTCAACCGGTCGCTGAACGAGGTGTTGATGCGCTCGCTGAACACGTCGTTCGTGGCCGTCCTGCCCGTGGTGTCGATCCTGGTCGTCGGCGCGTACCTGCTCGGCGCGGCCGCGCTCGAGGACTTCGGCCTCGCCCTCTCGGTCGGCCTGGCCACCGGTGCGTACTCGTCGGTCTTCGTGGCCACCCCCGTCCTGGCCTGGTGGAAGGAGCGTGAGCCCCGCTACCGCTCGTTGCGGGAGCGGGCGGCCACGAGGGCCCCACGGCCGGCTCCCGTCGCCGCGGGTGCCCGGGGAGCCGGCGGACCCGGTCCCGGTGGTGCACCCGGCGACGCCGCGGCCGGTCCCGACGACCTGGCGGCGGTTCCCGCGGCCCGACCCGCCCGTTCCGACGGTGTGGCGGGGCCGCCGGCCGTCGGGCGGACGTCCTACGGCAGCGTCACGCCCCGGCCGCGCAAGCAGCGCCGGCGCAAACGCTGAGCGTCGGGATCGTCCGGTCCGGCGGCCGGGACGGCACAGGGGGCCGCCGGGCGGCCGTTAACATCAGGTGATGGCCGGGCTCGTCGAGCAGCCCCGCTCCGACGCCTATCGAGGCCTGCGGAGCCTCCCGTGGCGGCGCCATGCGGTCGCCGCCCCTCTCGTGCCGCTCATCCAGGCCTATCGCGGTCGCCACCGCCGCGCCGACACCGCGCTGATCCGAGAGGCCTACGAGGTCGCGGTCGAGGCCCACGCCCACCAGGTCCGCCGGTCCGGCGATCCGTACATCACGCACCCGCTCGGCGTGGCGCTCATCCTGGCCGACCTCGGGCTCGACGACGTGACGATCGCCGCCGCGCTCCTGCACGACTCCGTGGAGGACACCCCGATCACGACCGCCGATCTCGAGGAGCGCTTCGACGCCGAGATAGCGATGATCGTCGACGGCGTCACCAAGCTGGACCGCCTCCAGTTCGACTCACGCGAGGAGCAGCAGTCGGCCACGCTCCGCAAGATGCTCGTGGCCATGGCCAAGGACATCAGGGTCCTGCTGATCAAGCTGGCCGACCGGCTGCACAACATGCGGACCATCGCGTCGCTCCCGGGGCCGAAGCAGCAGCGCATCGCCCAGGAGACCCTCGACGTGTACGCCCCCCTGGCCCACCGCCTCGGCATCGGCGGCGTCAAGTGGCAGCTCGAGGACCTCAGCTTCGCGGTGCTGCACCCGCGCCGCTACGCCGAGATCGAGCAGATGGTCGCCACCCAGGCCCCGGAGCGGTCCGAGTACCTCGAGGTCGTCCTCGACGCCCTGCGCGACCGGTTCGCGGGCCTGAAGATCGAGGCCGAGGTCCGCGGCCGTCCCAAGCACTACTGGTCCATCTACGAGAAGATGGTGGTCCGGGGCAAGGAGTTCGACGAGGTGCTCGACCTCGTCGGCGTGCGGGTGGTCGTCGACAGCATCAAGGACTGCTACGCCGCCCTGGGTTCGATCCACGCGCTGTGGAAGCCGGTGCAGGGCCGGTTCAAGGACTACATCGCGATGCCCAAGTTCAACCTCTACCAGTCGTTGCACACGACCGTGGTGGGTCCCGAGGGCAAGCCGGTCGAGGTGCAGATCCGGACCCGGGAGATGCACCAGCGGGCCGAGTTCGGGATCGCCGCCCACTGGGGCTACAAGGAGCAGGAGTCGCCGACCGAGGACCTCGCCTGGCTCCAGCGCATCGTCGACTGGCAGCGCGACACCGACGACCCGGCCGAGTTCATGGAGACCCTCAAGGTCGACCTCGAGCAGGACGAGGTCTTCGTCTTCACGCCCAAGGGCAAGGTCGTCTCGCTCCCGACCGGCGCGACGCCGATCGACTTCGCGTACGCCATCCACACCGAGGTGGGGCACCGCTGCATCGGCGCCCGGGTCAACGGCCGTCTCGTCGCCCTCGACTCCACGCTGGGCACCGGCGACACCTGCGAGATCTTCACCAGCCGGGTGGAGGGCGCCGGCCCCAGCCGCGACTGGCTGCAGTTCGCGACCACGCCCCGGGCTCGCACCAAGATCCGCCAGTGGTTCTCGCGTGAGCGCCGCCTCGACGCCATCGACGCCGGGCGCGAGGAGCTGGCTCGGGCGCTGCGCAAGGAGGCGCTGCCCACCCAGAAGCTGGCCCGCTCCAAGGCGATGCTGGCCGTGGCCGAGGCGCTCCACTACAGCGACCTCGACTCCCTGCACGCCGCGATCGGCGAGAAGCACGTCTCCGCCACCGCGGTGGTGCAGCGCCTCCAGCGCGAGCTGCGGGGCGGTGAGGAGCAGATCCCGGTCACCACGCAGCGGCCGCCCCGCAGCCGCACGACCCGCTCGGTCGGCGTCCACGTCGAAGGCCTCGACGACGTCATGGTGCGGCTGTCGCGGTGCTGCACCCCGGTGCCGGGCGACGAGATCATCGGCTTCGTGACACGGGGGCGGGGCGTGTCGGTCCACCGGGCCGACTGCGCCAACGCGGTCGACCTGACCCACCAGTCGGATCGCATCATCGAGGTGGAGTGGGACCACGAGCAGCCGGGGAGCTACGTGGTGTCGGTGGCCATCGAGGCCCTCGACCGGTCGCGGCTGCTCCGCGACGTCGCGCAGGTGCTCTCCGAGCAGCACGTCAACATCCTGGCCAACACCAGCCAGACCGCCTCCGACCGCGTGGCGCACCTGCGCTTCGACTTCGAGCTCGCCGACCCGGGCCACCTCGAGGCCATCCTCGCCGCCGTGAAGCGGGTCGACTCCGTGTACTCCGCGTACCGGGTGCTGCCCGGGGCCCGCGCCCGCGCCGCCACCTGACGGGTGCGCCGCGGGCGGTCCCGGGGGCGGGCGCCCGCCCCGGTAGCATCGCCCGGCGTGCCTCCCGAGCCGGTCAACCCCGACGCGTACCGCGCCCCGATCGGCACCCACGACGTCCTCGCGCCCGAGTCGCGGCGCTGGCAGACGCTGGTGGCGGCCTTCGCGGACCGGGCCGAGCGCTTCGGATTCGACCTCGTCGTCACGCCCGTCTTCGAGCATCGCGAGGTGTTCCAGCGCGTCGGCGCCACCACCGACGTCGTCCGCAAGGAGATGTACGAGCTCACCGATCGGGGCGGCCGTGACCTCGCCCTGCGGCCCGAGGGGACCGCGCCGGTGGTGCGGGCCTACGTGCAGCACCGGCCCGTACCGCCGTGGAAGGCGTGGTACGTGGCGCCCAACTTCCGCTACGAGCGCCCGCAGAAGGGCCGGTACCGTCAGCACTGGCAGCTCGGGGCCGAGGTGCTCGGGGTCGACGACCCGGAGATCGACGTCGAGGTCATCGCCCTCGCCCACGGCTTCTACCGGGAGGTCGGCCTCGAGCGCGTGGAGCTGCTGGTCAACTCGATGGGCGACGAGACGAGCCGGCCGGCCTACGCCGCCGCCCTGCGCTCCTACCTCCTCGACCACGCCCCCGCGCTGGGGGAGGAGTTCCGCGAGCGGGTGGAGGCGAGCCCGCTGCGGGTCCTCGACTCCAAGCGGCCCGAGTGGGCCGACGTGATCGAGCGCGCCCCTCAGCTCACCGAGCACCTATCGGACGACTCGCGGATCCACTTCGAGGCCGTCCTGGCCGGTCTCGACGCGCTGGGCGTGGCCCACACCATCGCGCCCCGCCTGGTGCGCGGCTTCGACTACTACACGCGAACGACCTTCGAGTTCGTCAGCTCGGCCCTCGACGCCGCGCAGAACGCCGTCGGGGGCGGCGGGCGCTACGACCGGCTCGCCGAGGAGATGGGCGGGCCGCCTACCCCGGGGATCGGTTTCGGCATCGGGATCGAGCGGGTGCTCATCGCCGCCGACGCCGAGGGCGCCGTAGAGGTGGGCCCTCGGGGGCGGCTCGACGTTTTCGTCGTCGACGGCGTCGGCGACGGCAGCGCGGCGCGGGTCACCGATGCGCTGCGCCGCGCCGGGCTGCGCGTCGACCGGGCCTTCGGTGGCCGTTCGGTCAAGGCCCAGTGGAAGGTCGCCGACCGCTCCGGCGCCGAGGTGGCCGTGATGCTCGGCCGCGACGAGGCGGCCCGCGGCGCGGTCGCGGTCAAGGACCTGACCACGGGCGAGCAGGTGGAGGTGGCCCTGGCCGCGTTGGCCACCTGGGTCCACGAGCACAGCACCGCGGCCCGCCGGCGGGTCACACCCGGCACGGCCCCCGAGACGGGATCCTCACCATGATGCGAAGTCACCGCGCCGGCTCCCTGCGGGCGTCCGACGACGGGTCCGAGGTGACCCTCTGCGGCTGGGTCGACAGCCGCCGCGACCACGGCGGGGTGGTCTTCCTCGACCTGCGCGACGTGGAGGGGATCGTCCAGGTGGTCGTGGACCCCTCCAGGGCCGGGTGCGAGCAGGCCCACCGGGTGCGGGGGGAGTGGGTGCTCAGGGTGGTGGGCACGGTCAAGAGGCGCCCCGAGGGGACGGTGAACCCGGAGATCGGTACGGGGGAGATCGAGGTCGCCGCCAGCGGCCTCGAGGTGCTCAACGAGTCCGAGCCGGTCCCGTTCCCCCTCGACGAGCACGCCGGCGAGGTCGACGAGGGCACCCGTCTCCGCTATCGGTACCTCGACCTGCGGCGCCCCGCCATGCAGCTCAACCTCTTGTTGAGGTCGAGGGTCAACTCGTCGTTGAGGGATTCGATGTCGCGCCAGGGGTTCACCGAGGTCGAGACCCCGATGCTGATCGCCTCCACGCCCGAAGGGGCCCGCGACTTCGTGGTGCCGTCGCGGCTCTCGCCGGGGTCGTTCTACGCGCTGCCGCAGAGCCCCCAGCTCTTCAAGCAGCTCCTCATGGTCGGGGGTGTCGACCGCTACTTCCAGCTCGCCCGCTGCCTGCGCGACGAGGACCTCCGCGCCGACCGGCAGTTCGAGTTCGTCCAGTACGACGCCGAGATGAGCTTCGCCGGCGCCGACGACGTGATGGAGGTGGTCGGCACCGCGGTCGCCGACGCCGTGGAGGCGGCCACCGGGGAGCGGCCCGGGGCCTTCCCCCGGATGACCTGGCACCAGGCCCAGGAGCGCTACGGCACCGACAAGCCCGACGTCCGCTTCGGCATGGAGCTCGTCGACCTGGGACCGGTGTTCGCGTCCACGGGGTTCCGGGCCTTCCAGGCCGAGGCGGTGAAGGGGATCCGGGTGGTGGGCGAGGGCGCGGCCAGCCGCTCCCGGCTCGACGCGCTCACCGACCGGGCCAAGGGGTTGGGCGCGGCCGGCCTGGTCTGGATGCGGGTGGGGGAGGGCGGTGCCCTCGAGTCGCCGGTGGCGAAGTTCCTCTCCGACGACGAGCGGCGCGACGTGGTGAGCGCCATGGCCGCCGAGCCCGGCGACCTCCTGCTGATGGTGGCCGGCGAGCGGCGGGTCGCCAACCACGTCCTCGGCGTCCTACGGCTCGACCTCGGCCGCCCGCCCGTGTCCGAGGGTGGGCTCCGGTTCCTCTGGGTCGTCGACTTCCCGCTCTTCGAGGGGCTCGCCGACGACGGGTCGCCGGTGCCGGCCCACCATCCGTTCACGATGCCTCACCCCGACGACCTCGCCCTCCTCGACGCCGAGGGCGTCGACCTGCTCGGAGTGCGCTCGCAGGCCTACGACCTCGTGCTCAACGGGTGGGAGCTCGGGTCGGGCAGCGTCCGGATCCATCGCCGCGACGTCCAGGAGCGGATCTTCACGCTGCTCGGGATCGCGCCGGAGACGGCCCGGGAGCGCTTCGGGTTCCTGCTCGACGCGTTCCGATTCGGCGCCCCGCCCCACGCCGGGTTCGCGTTCGGCGTCGATCGGCTGGTGGCGATCCTCGCCGGGGAGGAGAACATCCGTGAGGTCATCGCGTTCCCCAAGACGCAGTCGGGCGCGGATCCCCTGACCGGTGCGCCGGGTCCGCTCGACCCTGCGCAGCTACGGGAGCTGGGCCTGGCGGTCGCCGTGCCCCAGGAGGCGACGACCCGCCCCGATCCGGAGCGCTGACGGCCGCGCCTCGCCGATCACCCGGAGATGGTGCGCCTGCGACGTGGTGCGGCCCGGGGGGGCCGCCCGCGTGACGCGCCGCACGTTGATGCCGAGGCTCCCCTGGCCGTCACCGGCGACGGCTCCTAGACTCCCCGGCTCCGTGCGTTTCGTCCCTTCTGAGCGATCGATCCGGCGCGCCGGGCGGGGTCTGGCGGTGGCCACCGCCACGGTCCTGGCGGGGTCCGCCGCGGTGGTCGTGCCCGCGGGCGCGCGGCCCGGGGCCGCGGATCCGGCGCCGGTGCCGACCACCCCTGCGAGCACCCCCCCTACGGTCCCGCCGACCGCCACGCCACCCACGGGCCCGTTCTCCCCGTCGCCGACCACGGCGCCGGCCGACGACCCCCTCGGCCCGCACGCGGTCCCGTCCGGCCCGACCGGGACGCCCCCGGCTCCCCCGGGGCCTCCCGGTGGGTCGCCTCCTCCGGGTGCGGCCCCGCCGGGGCCGGCGGCCACGATCGACCTCGGGACGGTGCGGAGGCTGGACGCGTCCCTTGATCTCGCCGCCGCCCAGGAGCGCCTGGCCCTCGCCGACGCCGCGCTGGTGACCGCGACCCGCCGCCGCGACGTCGTGGCCGAGGCGCACCGGACCGCCGTCGCCGAGGTCGCCCTCCGCCGCGCTCGCATCCGCGCGTACGCGGTGCGCATCTACAAGGGAGGTGACGACTTCGGGGACCTCGCCGTGATGGCCGGGGCCCGGAGCCTGACCGACCTGGCCCGTCGCCGGGCGCTGCTCGCCGCCGCCGACGAGAGCGAAGTACGCCGGCTCCGGGGCGCCGTGGAGGCCGAGGAGATCGCCGCCGCCCACCTCGAGTCGGCCGAGACCGACCGGGCCGGGGTCGACGCGGCGCGGCGGACCTTCGAGGCTCGGCGCGACGCCGCCCACAGGAGCATGAGGAGCGGCGGGCGGCTCGACGGGTGGGGTGAGGGACCGCTGATCCTGGGGCCGTCGCGCCTGACCGCCGAGGACCTGGCCGGCTGGTTCCGCTCGAGCGGGCGTCGCGAGAACACGACGGTGCCGATCGAGGACCTGGCCCGCTTCTACATGGCGGAGGGCCGCGACGAGGGCGTTCGGGGCGACATCGCGTTCGCTCAGTCGATCCTCGAGACGGGCGGTTTCCACTTCGCCGCGGGGGGCACGGTCCTGACCGCGGCCGACAACAACTTCGGGGGGATCGGCGCCTGCGACTCCTGCACCCGGGGCTGGTCGTTCCCCAGCGCCCGTCTCGGGGTCCGCCAGCAGGTGCAACTGCTCCGGACCTACGCCGATCCCCGCCTCACCAGCGCCGACCTCGCCCACCCACCGGTGCGGTCGCGCCCCGAGCGGCACGGCGTTAGAGGCTGCTGCCGGACCTGGCTGGATCTGAACGGGGTGTGGGCGACGGGTGCCGGCTACGGCGAGCGGGTGCTCCAGATCTACTCCGACCTGGCCCGGTACGCGCTCACGAAGCGCTGAGCCGGGGCCCGGCGGCGCGATCTGCGAACCTGGCCCGATGCGCATCACCTTCCTCGGTCACGTGGGTCTGCACGTCGAGACCGACCGCGGCTCGGTCCTCTGCGATCCGTGGTTCAGCCCGGCCTACTTCGCGTCGTGGTTCCCGTTCCCGCGCAACGACCACCTCGACCCGTCGGCGTTCGCGCGGCCCGACTACCTCTACGTATCGCACCTCCACCACGACCACTACGACCCCGCCTTCCTGTGGGCGCACGTCGACAAGCGCACGACGGTGCTGCTGCCGGCGTTCCCCACCGACCACCTCGAGCGCGAGCTGCGCGGCGTCGGCTTCACCGAGTTCGTGCCGCTCGACGACGCCCGGCCGGTGACGCTCCCCGGCGGGCTCGAGGTGGCGTGCGTCGCCCTGACCGCACCGGCCGACGGGCCGCTCGGCGACTCCGCCCTCGTGGTGTCCGACGGCCGGACCCGGATCCTCGACCAGAACGACGCCCGCCCCCGCGACCTGGCCGCCATCGAGGCGCTCGGTCCGTTCGACGGCGAGTTCGTGCAGTTCTCGGGCGCGATCTGGTACCCGATGGTCTACGACTTCCCCGAGGAGGAGCGGCGCCGGGAGGGGATCCGCAAGCGGGCGGCCCAGATGGAGCGGGCGCTGCACTACATCGAGGCGGTGAGACCGGCGAACGTGTTCCCCTGCGCCGGCCCGCCCTGCTTCCTCGACGACGACCTCCTGGCGTTCAACGACCTCGACGGCGATCCGGCCAACATCTTCCCCGACCAGACCGTCTTCCTGGATCTCATGGAGCAGCGGGGGATCGGACCCGGCCACCTGGTCGTACCCGGCAGCGTGATCGAGCTCGACGGGCCGCGCTGCACCGTGACCCATCCGGTCGGCGATGCCTCGCCGGAGGCGATCTTCGCCGACAAGCGGGCCCACATCGAGGCCTACCGGGCCGACTGGAAGGCCCGGCTGGAGGCCGAGAAGGCGACCTGGCCGCGGGGGCGCCACGACGTGGTGGAGAGCCTCCGGCTCTGGTGGGAACCGCTCCTCGAGATGGCACCGCTCACGCGGGCCGGGGTCGGTGCACCCCTACTGCTGCACATGGGTGACGACGCCGTCCACGTCGACTTCCCCGCCGGGACGGTCGGGCGCTGGGACGGCTCGGCACCGTACCGGTACCGGTTCGACGTGGACCGGGCGCTGGTGGAGTGGTGCATCGCCCACCGGGTGGAGGACTGGGTCAACGAGGTGTTCCTGTCGTGCCGGTTCACGGCCCACCGCGACGGGGACTACAACGAGTTCCTCTACACGTTCTTCAAGTGCCTCTCCGTGGAGCGCATGGCGTTCTGCGAGGGCTGGTACGCCGAGGCGACCCACGAGGACGAGGAGTTCGAGTGCGGGGGCTTCTCGGTGCAGCGGCGCTGCCCGCACCTCCGGGCCGACCTCACCCGCTTCGGAGAGCTCCTCGACGACGGCACCACCTTGCACTGCAAGGTCCACGGCTGGGAGTTCGACCTGGACACCGGCCGTTGCCTCACGTCCGACGAGGAGCGCTACCGGATCCGCTCCCGCCCCTCCTGCCCCTCCGCCTGAGCTCCCCCCTCCAGCGTGTTGCGTTCGACCCACGTGGGTTGGGGTCGATCGCAACATGTTCGGTGGGCGTCCCGTCTCCCGCCCCGGCATGTTGCGTTCGACCCACGTGGGTTGGGGTCGATCGCAACATGCTGGGCGGTGCGTTGGTACGGTCCGGAACCGTGGAGGACCCGTCCGGCGCCGGCTCGGAGCTCGATCGCGACCTGGCGCTCGCCCTCGACCTGGCCGACGCCGCCGACGCCGTGACGCTCTCGCACTTCCGGTCGGCCGGGCTGGTCGTGGACACGAAGCCCGACATGACGCCGGTCAGCGAGGCGGACCGGGCCACCGAGGCCCTCCTGCGCGACCGCCTGTCGGCCGCCCGCCCGTCCGACGCCGTGCTGGGCGAGGAGTACGGCTCCTCCGGCGACCCGGGTTCGGCACGTCGGTGGATCCTCGACCCGATCGACGGCACCAAGAGCTACGTGCGGGGCATCCCCGTGTACGCCACCCTCATCGCGCTCGAGGCCGGCGGCGAGATCGTGGTCGGGGTCGTGTCCGCTCCGGCGATCGCGCAGCGGTGGTGGGCCCGGCGGGGGGGAGGCGCGTTCCTCAACGGCGAGCCCGTGCGGGTCTCGGGGGTGGAGCGGATCGAGGACGCCCACCTCTCGTTCGACAGCGTCGACCAGTTCGTCGACGCCGGTGCGACGGAGCGCTTCCTGGCCCTCGAGCGCCGGTGCTGGCGGAGCCGCGGCTTCGGCGACTTCTGGTCGCACGTGATGGTGGCCGACGGGTCCGTCGACATCGCCGTCGAGGGTCCGGGGCTCAAGTACTACGACCTCGCGGCCCCCATGATCGTGGTCGAGGAGGCGGGGGGCCGCTTCACCGACGTGGCCGGGGTGCGCACGGCGCAGGGCGGTACGGCCCTCGCCACCAACGGCCTCCTGCACGACGCCGTGCTCGGGGCGCTCTCGGGCTGAGCGGGCCCACCCGCACACCGGCGGCGGGGACGCGGCCGCGCGGTACGGTGGAACACGTTCTCGTCTTCCCGTCCGATCAGGAGGTCCCGTTGGCGCTGCGCATCGAGGTCGACCGCGACGTCTGCATGGGCGCCGGCAACTGCGTGTTCTGGGCTCCCGGCGCGTTCGAGCTCGACGAGGAGGGCATCTCCACGGTCAAGGATCCCACCGGGGAGCCCGACGACAAGATCATCACCGCCGGGCAGGGCTGCCCGACCAAGGCCATCTCGATCTGGCGCGACGGCGAGAAGGTGGTCTGATCCCGGTACCGGGCGGCACCGGTCGCCGGGCGGGGTCGAGGTCCGGGTGGTGTCCACCGGACCGGAGCGCCCGAGCCCCACGCTCCTAGGCTTCGCCGCATGCCGATCGGTATTACGGAAGAACACGCCGAGCTGGCCCGCTCCGTCGGGGGTTGGTGCGACCGGCACTGCCCACCATCCGCCCTCCGCGCCGCCCTCGACGCGGAGGCCGAGGCGCTCCCCGGCTTCTGGGCCGCCCTGGCCGAGCAGGGCTGGACCGGCCTCCACGTCGCCGAGGAGCACGGCGGCTCCGGCTACTCCCTCGAGGAGCTGGCGGTGGCGCTCGAGGAGCTCGGGCGCCGCTGCGTCCCGGGCCCGGTCCTCCCGACCGTCCTCGCCGCCGCGGTCCTCGACCGGGCCGCGGGCAAGGCGGCGGGGATCGTCCCCGCGCTCACCGCCCTCGCCACCGGCGAGGCGGCCGGCGCCGTGGCCCTGGCCGGGTCTCTCACCGCCGCCGACGCCGCGGGGGGCGGGCTCGCCGTGTCGGGGACGCTCTCGCCGGTGCTCTCGGGCCACCTCGCCTCGGTGCTCCTGGCCCCGGCCGGTGACCGGTGGGTCGTGCTCACCGAAGGCGAGTTCGACGCCCGCGAGCTGCCCAGCGTCGACCTGACCCGGAGGGTCGCGGAGGTCGCGGTCACCGGGGTGACCGTTCCGGCCGAGCGGGTGATCGCCGACCTCGACGACGGCCTGGTCGGCGACCTCGCGGCGGTGGTCGCGGCGGCGGAAGCCGTCGGGCTGGCCCAGTGGTGCGTGGAGACGGCCGCCGAGTACGCGCGGGAGCGGAGGCAGTTCGGCCGCCCCATCGGCCAGTTCCAGGGTGTGAAGCACCGGGTCGCGACGATGCTCGCCGCCACCGAGGTGGCCCGCGCCGCGACCTGGGATGCGGCACGGGCGGCCGTCGATCCCGAGGTGCGGGGCCTGACCGCGGCCGCGGCGGCGGCGCTGGCCCTCGACGGTGCGGTCGACGTCGCCAAGGGCGCCATCCAGGTCTTCGGCGGCATCGGGTTCACCTGGGAGCACGACGCGCACCTCTACCTGCGCCGCACGGCGGCGCTGCGCGCCCTCGTGGGTGACCCCTCCGACGCTCGGCGGGTCGTGGCGCGAGCGGCGCTCGACGGCGTGCAGCGCCGCCTGGCCGTCGACCTGCCGCCGGAGGCCGAGGCCCACCGCCAGGAGGTGCGTCGCTTTCTCGACGAGGTCCGCGTACTCGACCCCCACGAGCAGCGCGAGCGCATCGCCGAGGCCGGTTACGTGCAGCCGGCCTGGCCCGCACCGTGGGGCCGGGGGGCCGGGGCCCTCGAACAGCTCGTCATCGACGAGGAGTTCCGCGCCGCGGGTGTCGAACGGGTCCAGATCACCATCGGGGGCTGGGCGCTTCCGCCCGTGATGCTCTACGGGACGGAGCAACAGCAACAGCGGTGGATCCCGCCGACCCTGCGGGGCGAGTACCAGTGGTGCCAGCTCTTCAGCGAGCCGGGGGCCGGGTCCGACCTGGCGTCGCTGACCACCCGGGCGGAACGGGTCGAGGGCGGTTGGATCGTCAACGGGCAGAAGGTCTGGACGTCCTTGGCGCACCAGGCCAACTGGGGCTTCCTGCTGGCCCGCACCGACCCGGCGGCCCCCAAGCACGACGGCATCTCGTTCTTCATGGTCGACATGTCGACCCCGGGTGTGGAGGTGCGGCCGCTGCGCGAGCTCACCGGCGCGCCGATGTTCAACGAGGTGTTCCTGACCGACGTCTTCATCCCCGACGACTGCCTGATCGGGGCCGCGAACGACGGCTGGCGCGCCACCCGGACGTCGCTGGCGAACGAGCGGGTCTTCATGGGCAGCGGCAGCACCCTCGGTCCCGTGCTGCAGATGCTCCTCGACGTCGCCCGTGCTTCGGGCCGGGCCGACGATCCCTCGGTCCAGGAGGAGGTCGGGGCGCTGGTGGCGGAGAGCTACGCGCTGTCGGTGCTGGGCCTGCGCCTCACGCTCTCGAGCCTGAGCGGCGGCGACGCGGGGGGCGCGGCCGCGTCGGTCCGCAAGCTCCTCGGTGGTGAGCATGACCAGCGCGTGCCGGAGGTGGCCCTGCGGTTGCTCGGCCCCGACGGCGCCCGCTCCGACGGCCCCGCCGCGATGTGGGTGCACCAGTTCCTCTTCAACCGGGCCCTCACGATCGCCGGGGGGACCAGCGAGATCCAGCGCAACATCATCGCCGAGCGCGCCCTGGGCCTGCCCCGCGACCCATGACCGGGATGGGCCCCCGGCGCCCCTCGATCGCGTAACCTCATGCGGCCGCGCTCCCGAGAGGCCCGTGTGGAGACCCTGACCATCCCACCGACCGCACCCTCGACCACGGTTCGCGCCCTGGTGGCCGCCCGGCCCTCCAGGCGGTTCCTGGTCGCCCTGGCGGTGCTGCTGGCCCTGGCCTTCGCGGTGCGGGTCGGCTTCGTGATGGCGAGCGCCCGCCACGACGACAAGTTCTACGACGCCGCCTGGTACGAGCTCGTGGCCGACGGCGTGGCGCGCGGCGACGGCTTCGTCGACCCGTTCGTGAGGATCCACGACCCCGACGCCGTGCCCGGGCCCACCGCGCAGCACCCGCCGCTCACCTCCCTGGTCCTGGTGCCCGTGGCCTGGGCCACCGGCGAGAGCCAGCTCGCGATGCGCTTCACCATGGTCGTCCTCGGGACGGTAACCGTCGGCCTCATAGGCCTCCTGGCCCGGCGCCTGGCCGGCGAGACCACGGGTCTGGTCGCCGCGGGCCTCGCGGCCGTCTACCCGTACCTCTGGGTCAACGACGGCCTGATCATGTCGGAGACCATCTCGGCCCTGCTCGTGGTCGCGGCGATGTACACCGCCTACGTGCTGTTCGGCTCGGGTCGGCTGCGGAGCGCGCTGGCGCTCGGGGCGCTGTGCGGGCTGGCCACCCTGGCCCGGGCCGAACTGGTGCTCCTCGCGCCGCTGTTGCTGGTGCCGGTCGTGTTCGGGCGGGGCGAGGGCCTCAAGGGGATGAGGATCCGGGTCGTCGGGGCGGTGGTCCTCGGCGCCGCGCTGGTGGTGACCCCCTGGGTCGCCTACAACCGCGCCCGGTTCGACGAGCCCACCTTCGTGTCGACCAACGACGGCATCGCCATGCTGGGCTCCAACTGCGACGCCGTCTACCACGGCGGCGCCCTGGGGCTCACCAACCTCACCCCGGGCGTGTGCCTGCCGGACCGGCCGCCACCCGGCGACGACTCCGTGGCCGCCCGTGTCTACCGCGACGAGGCGATCGACTACATGCGCGAGAACGCGAGCCGCGTCCCGGTCGTGGTCGCGGCCCGGATCGGGCGCAACTGGGGGTTCTTCCGGCCCGGCGACATGGTGTCGTGGAACGCCAACGAGGGCCGGCCCCGCGCCGTCACCCGGGCGGGGATGTGGTTCTACTACCCGATCCTCGTGCTGGCGGTGGCGGGGACGGTGGTCGCGCGGCGCCGGCGGATCCGGGTGTGGCCGCTGCTCGTCCCGGCGGTCGTGGTGACGGTGAGCACCGTCCTCTCGTACGGGCAGACCCGGTTCCGGGTCCCGGCCGAACCGAGCCTGGTGATCCTCGCCTCCGTGGCCCTGGTGGCACTCACGGGGCGGGTCCGGGCGCGTCGGGGCCGGACCGACGCCGACGCCCCGGCGATCGCGCCCGGTTGAGCGCTCCCCGGGCCGGCCGGCCGGGCGCTCCCGCGGTCGGTCCAGGTGGTCCGGGCGCCGGGGCCCGTGGCTACGATGCGCCCCCGTGATCCCCGGCTCCGGAGCCCCGTCCCGGTGAGCGCGGTCCCGACCCGGGAGGCGCCCCCCGCGCGCACCGAGACGGCGGATCCGGTACCGGGCCCCTTCGACGGCACCGCCGGGCGGTTGGCGTTCGCGGCGCTGGTCGCCGTGTTCGCCGCGGGGCTCGTCCTGCGCTTCGTCACCCGGTCCGACCTGTGGCTCGACGAGGCGCTCACCGTCAACATCGCGTCCCGGCCCCTCGGCGACCTGCACGAGCTCCTGCGCCACGACGGCGCCCCGCCCCTCTACTACCTCCTCCTGCACGCGTGGACCCGCTGGTTCGGGACCGGCGATCTCGCCGTCCGCTCGCTCTCGGGGGTGCTCGGGGTGGCGACCTTGCCGCTCGCGTACTACGCCGGGCTCCGCCTGGCGGGCACCGACCCGGTCCGGCGGCAATGGGTGGGCTGGGGGTCGGTCGCCGTCATCGCCACGTCGCCGTTCGCCGTCCGGTACTCCACCGAGGCCCGGATGTACATGCTCGAGGTGGTGCTCGTCCTGGTCGGGTACCTGGCGCTCCGGAGGGCGATGGAGCGCCCGTCGGCGGGGCGCCTGGCCCTCGTGGCCGTCGTGACCGCAGGCCTGCTCTACTCGCAGTACTGGACCGTCTACCTGCTGGCGGCGGTGGGGGCGATGCTGCTCTGGGTGGCCGTGCGCCACCGCGGTCCCGAGGGTGCGGCGGCGATGCGGTGCCTCGGAGCGCTGGTGGTCGGCGGCCTGGCCTTCGTGCCGTGGCTGCCCACGTTCCTTTACCAGGCTCGGCACACGGGTACGCCCTGGTCGCTTCCGTACACCCCGCCGACCGCGGCCTTCTACGCGTTCGCGGGGTTCGCCGGTGAGCAGACGACCGAGGGGTACGCCGCGGTCCTGCCCCTCGTGCTGCTGGTCCTGCTCGCGGTGTTCGCCCGGTCGCTCGACCGGAACCGCTTGGAGGTCGACCTGCGGACGCGTCCCGAGACCCGGGCCGAGGGCTGGGTGCTGGCCGCGGCCCTGGCGATCGGGTTCGTGGCCGCGTTCCTCTCCAAGAGCGCGTTCCAGAGTCGCTACGCCGCGATCGTGTTCCCGCTCTTCGTGGTGCTGGTCGCGTACGGCGTCGTCTCGTTCGGTCGGCGGTCGGTCCGGTACGGCGCCCTCGCCCTGATCGTGGCCCTGGGTCTGCTCGGCGGCCTACGCAACGTGACCACGCAGCGCACGATGGCCGGCGACGTCGCCGCCGCGATGAGGGGCGGCGGCCTGGCACCCGGTGACGTCGTCGCCTACTGCCCCGACCAACTCGGCCCGGCCACGAGCCGCCTCCTTCCGGCCGGGCTCGCCCAGTACACGTTCCCCACCCGGCGCGGGCCCCGCTTCGTCGACTGGGTCGACTACGCGGAGCGCAACCAGGGCTCCGCGGCCGACCCGGAGGCGTTCGCCCGCTTCGTCGACGCCCGGGCCGGCGAGCACACCGTGTGGCTGGTATGGAGCGGTGGGTACCGCACCTACGGGACCAAGTGCGAGGAGATCAACGGCGCGCTCGGCGCGCTCCGGCCGGGCGCGGAGACGCTCGTCTACCCCAACGAGGAGATCTACGAGCCGATGGCCCTGACCGCCTTCCGGCGGCCGTGACGGGTACGGCCCCGGTGCGGGCCCGGTCGGCCGAGGAGGCGCCGGAGGGGGGGCCGGCCCGGCCGGCGGGGTCCCGCCTGATCGCCGACCTGCGCCTGGTGACGGTCCCGTGGCTGTTGACCCGGGTCCTCGGGCTCGGGTCGCTGGCCCTGTCGCGGCGGCTCTTCGACGAGGTGGGCTCCGGCGTCCGGCCCGCCGCCCTGGCGCAGGGCCTGTTCGCCTTCGACGGGGCGTTCTACCGCGACATCGCGGCCGGAGGCTACGACGCCGTGCCCCACGCCGGCCTGCGGTTCTTTCCGCTGTACCCCCTGCTCGGCCGCGGGCTGTCGTGGCCGTTCGGCGCCGCCCCCGACACCGCGCTCCTGGCGATCACCGCGGCGTCGTCGCTGGTGTTCCTCGTGCTCCTGGCCCGCCTCGTCCGCCTCGAGACCGGCGACGACGACCTGGCTCGCCGGTCGGTCTGGTTGGCGTGCGTGGTCCCTCCCGCCCTCGTGCTGGTGCTCGGCTACTCCGAGGCGTTGCTGATGGCGCTGGCCGCGGCGTCGTTCCTGGGGTGGCGGACCCGGCGCTGGGAGGGCGCCGCCGCGGCGGGCTACCTGGCCGGCCTGGCCCGCCCTCTCGGGGTGCTGCTCGCCGTCCCGGCGGCGGTGGAGGCGGCCCGGGCCTGGCCCACCTCCACCGCCCGAGATCGGGCCCGGGCGCTGCTGGCGGCCGTGGCCCCTGTCGCCGGGCTGTTCACCTACCTGGCCTGGGTCGGTCGGCGGACCGGCGACCTCCTCGACCCGCTGCACATCCAGGAGGACCCGTCGCTGCGCGGCGGGTTCTCGGATCCGTTCTCCGCCCTCTGGCGGACGGGTCGGGCGCTGACCGGCGGCGACGTGGGGACCGGCCTCCACCTGCCCTGGGCGCTCCTGTTCGTGGTGCTGGTCGTGGTGGTGGCCCGGCGCCTGCCCGCGTCCTACGGCGCCTACGCGGCGGTCGGGCTCGTGGTGGCCCTGTCGGGGCACAACGTCGACTCCCTCGAGCGCTACGCCCTCACCGCGTTCCCGATCGTGGTGGGGGGCGCGATGCTGCTCCGGCGCCCGGCGGCGGAGCGGGCCGTGCTCGCGCTCGCCGGGGCGGGCTTCGTGGGCTACGCCACGCTCACGTTCCTGGGCGCCTTCGTACCCTGACCCTCCCTCGCTCCGGTCCTCGCTCCGGTCGGGCGGCCCGGACGTCCCGAACGGGCCCGTCCGGGCGCCGGGGGCGGTGGGGCCCCTCGGTCGGCCGCTAGAGTGGGCGATCGCCATGGACCGCAACCACGTCGATCCGGCCGGGGGAGACGAGCCGGAGACCGCGGGCCGGACGCCCGAACCGTCGCCCGACGTGGTGATCATCGGTGCCGGTCCGGCCGGCCTCACCGCGGCCTACATGCTCTCGAAGCGTGGTCACGCGTCGACCGTGCTGGAGGCCGACGACGTCGTGGGCGGCATCAGCCGCACGGTCGAGCGCGACGGCTGGCGCTTCGACATCGGCGGGCACCGCTTCTTCACCAAGGTGACGCCGGTCGAGGACCTGTGGTTCGAGATCCTCGGCGAGGAGGAGTTCCTCCACCGCCCGCGGATGAGCCGGATCTACTACCGGGGCAAGCTCTACGACTACCCCATCAAGCCGTTCAACGCCCTCCGGAACCTGGGGTTCGTGGAGGCCGTCCGCTGCGTGCTGTCCTACCTCTGGGTCCGGGTGCGGCCACCACGCGACCAGAGCTCACTCGAGGGCTACATCGTCGCGAACTACGGGTGGCGCCTCTACCGGCACTTCTTCAAGACCTACAGCGAGAAGGTGTGGGGCGTTCCCGCCGACCGGCTCTCGGCCGACTGGGGTGGCCAGCGGATCAAGGGCATGTCGCTCTTCAAGGCCGTCTGGGAACCTCTCCGGGCCCGGTTGCTCGGCCGGCGGCGCTCGCGCGGTGAGCAGGTCACCAGCCTCATCGAGGAGTTCAACTACCCGAAGTACGGCCCGGGCCAGATGTGGGAGAAGGCCGCCGAGCTCGTCACCGCGTCCGGGACCAAGCTGGAGATGGAGTCGACGGTGGTGGCGGTCCACCACCACGACGGCCGGGCCACCGCGGTGACTGCCGAGGTCGGCGGCGCCCGCAGCCGTCACGAGTGCACCCACGTGATCTCGTCGATGCCGATGGGGGCGCTGCTGCGGGCCATGGACCCCCCGCCGCCGCCCGACGTCGTCGCGGCCGCCGACGGCCTCACGTACCGCGACTTCATGACCGTCGCGCTGGTGGTCCCCCTCGAGTACTCGTTCCCCGACAACTGGATCTACATCCACGACCCCGGGGTGGAGGTCGGGCGGATCCAGAACTTCGGTTCCTGGTCCCCGTACCTGGTGAAGGAGGGCCGGACCTGCCTGGGCCTCGAGTTCTTCGTCAACGAGGGCGACCGCATGTGGACCAAGACCGACGCCGATCTCGTGGAGCAGGCCAAGGGCGAGCTGGAGCGCCTGGGGCTCGGCGACGCCTCCCGGGTCGAGGCGGGCTACGTGGTCCGCGTCCCGAAGGCCTATCCCGTCTACGACGAGCACTACTCCGGCTACGTCGACGTGCTGCGCCGGTGGTTGGAGGAGAACGCGTCCAACGTGTTCCCGGTCGGCCGCAACGGCATGCACCGCTACAACAACCAGGACCACTCCATGTTCACCGCCATGCTCGCGGTGGAGAACGTCTTCGGCGCCCACCACGATGTCTGGTCGGTCAACGTCGAGGAGGAGTACCACGAGGAGAAGACCCCCGCCGGCAGCGAGGCCCGTGGAGGCGGCGGCGGAACCGGCCGCGACGCGCCGATCCTGCCCCGCGACGCCATCGACGCCGCGGCCCGGGAGCGGGCCGGCGAGGGTTCGGGCTAGGCGCCGCTATCCGGCGGCGCGACGGCTCCGCCACGAGCGGAACCGGTCGCGGATCCCCCACCAGGTCACCAGCAACAGCTCCTCGGCGAAGATCCCCCAGGTCATCTTCGAGTTGCCCCGCACCCGGTCGGTGAAGGTGATGGGGACCTCCTCGATCCGGCCGCCCCAGCGGGAGACCCGGTACGCGAGCTCGATCTGGAAGCCGTACCCCATCGAGCGGGTGCTGGCGAAGTCGACGGCCTTGAGGGTGTCGGCCCGGTAGGCGCGGTAGCCCGAGGTGGCGTCGTGGACGCCGGTGCCGAGCACGAATCCGGCGTAGAGGTTCCCGTAGCGCGAGAGCGCCCGGCGGTACCACGGCCAGTGGGGGATGGACCCGCCGGGCACGTAGCGGGAGCCGATCGCGAGGTCGGCGCCGGCCTCCACGCGCGAGAGCAGCACGGGCAGGGCGGCGGGATCGTGTGACAGGTCGGCGTCGATCTGGACCAGGGCGTCGTAGCCCCGCTCGATCCCCACCGTGAACCCGGCTCGGTAGGCGCTCCCGAGGCCGGCCTTGGCGGGACGGCGCAGGACCTCGATCCGGCCCAGGCGCGCCGCGGCCTCCTCCGCGATCTCGGCCGTGCCGTCGGGGCTGTTGTCGTCGATGACGAGGAGGTCGGCCTCGGGCACCGCGGCCCGGGCCCGTTCGAGGAACTCGACGATGTTCTCGGCCTCGATGTAGGTGGGTACGCAGCACAGGACCCGCATCGTCGTCACACTACCGCCGGCCCGCCCGCGCCGCGCGACGGCAGGATCACCGGCAGCGCCGGTAAAGCCGGTAGAAGCCGTCGTAGTCCCCCACGAGGCAGAAGTGCCTGCGCAGGACCTGGTTGGGTTCGTCGGAGCCGAGCTCCCGGGAGTCGTTGGGCTCGCGCCAGTCGTCCCAGACCGACGACAGGATGACGAAGTCGGCGGCCCGGACGTCGTCGGCGAGGCCGGAGCCCTCGCGGTTGGCCATGCCGGGGTCCATCTCGATGTAGTGGGTGCCGGGCACCAGGTCGGGGAGCAGCAGGTAGTACAGGTAGGCGTCGCTGTAGTTGGTGCGGCGCAGGTCGCTCTCGCCCACGACCACCTTCTGGCCCGGCTCGGCGATCTCGTCGAGGTCGGCCAGCAGCTGTTTGGCGGCATCGGCCACGTCGGCTCGGCCGTAGAAGAAGATCCGGCCGTCGTGGGCGATCTTCCACGAGTTCCGGTGGTAGCCGAACGTCTGCACCGAGTAGTCGGCGTACGTGCGGAACGTGAAGTTCGGGAAGAGGAGCAGGACCATCGCGGTCACCGCGGCGCCGGAAGTCAGGGCCTGGCGCCGGGGCGATCCGTGGGGTCGCCGTCGGCGGAGGACCTCGGCGATCGCCACGGGGAGCATCGCCACGGGCACGCAGCTCACCCAGGCGAAGTGGGCCGAGTCGACGCGCTGGACCGCCTGGGGCAGCAGGCCGAACCCGAAGGCTCCGACCGCGAGGAGCGCCCGGGCCCGGATCGAGCCGCGGTCCTGGCGGAAGGCCCACCACCCGACGACCAGCACGAACGTGGCCGAGGCCAGCAACACGAAGAACCAGATGGTGAGCTGCGTCGCCGTGCGGGGCACGGGCAGGGGCCAGTCGAGGCGGCGGAGGTCGCCGGCCCGCTGGAGGAAGCCGTCGAGCCGCCCGGGCCGGGGCGGGATCGGTAGGCGACGGCCGCCCCGGAGGTAGACGACCGGGTCGAGGATCATCCCCCTGATGACCGTCGACGGGCCGGCCGTGAAGAGGTGGATCAGGTACGGCGACAGCCCCAACGCGAGCCCGGCGGTGAGGCGCCGCGCGAACCCGCTGCGCGCCCCCCGGGCCAGGGCCACCGCACCGAGGGCGACGGCGACCACCAGGTCGAGCCGGTAGAGCAGCGCGAACCCGAAGAGGACACCGGCCACCACGGTCCGGGTGTGGCCCTGGTCGCGGTCGAGGCTCGCCAGGGCGGCGACGAGGGCCAGGAGGCCGAGGGCCACCGCGCCGTTCCACGCCAGCGCGGTGAGGCCGAGGGGCGGGACGATGATCACCAGCGAGATCACGGCGCTGGCCAGGCCCAGGAGGCGCCCCCACCGGCGGGCGATCAGGTACACGCCGAACACGATCCCGGCGAGCTGGAGGAACGCGACCAGACGCTCGACGAGCAGCGAGACCCCGAAGACCTTGAAGGCGCCGGCGAGGACCCACAGGCCGCCCGGGCCGTAGAGGTGCAGGAAGTCGCGGTTGGGCAGCTCCCCGCGCAGGACCAGCTCCGGGAAGACGAGCATGAAGCCCTCTTCCATGGGCGGGCCCTGGTTCACGAGCAGGCCCCTCAGGGGCAGGAGCAGGCCGGCGGCGAGCACCGCCACGGCCACGAGGTCGGGCCATCGCCGCCGCTGGCCCGACCCCGGCGGCGGAGGCTCGGTGGGCTCGGATCCCCGCCGGGCGGCGGCGCTGTCGTCGACGGCGGTCACGCCGGTTCAGCCGGCACGGGGGACGGCGCTCATGTGGGCACGGGTTCGGCCACCCGAGGCGGTGCCGCCTCCGCCCGCGCGCCCGGCACCAGGTAGCGCCGGCCGGCCAGGAACGCGAGCCCGTAGAGGGCGGCGACCACCACCAGCAGGGAGCGGTAGCCGACGATCAGGGCGCTGTACTCCAGGAGCCCTCCGACCATGGCCCCGAGGAGGTTCGCCCCGAACGCGGACGTCGACGACTCGGTGTCCTTGAAGCGCTGCGTGAAGACGAGGTTGGCGAGGAAGATCGGCGCGAAGGCGAGCGCGGTGGCGGCGAAGAACCGGGGGACCACGGAGAGGCCGAGGAGGGCGTGCGGGGGGATCAGCCAGGCCAGGGCGAGGGCGCCGAGCAGGGCCAGGTAGAGGAGCGCGGGGCGACGGAAGTCCTTGACGCGGCGTTGCACCGCCACCGCGAGGAGGACCACGAGCAGGACACCCGCGAAGACGAGCGCGTTGACGAACCAGGTAGTCCCGAACAGCAGTGCGAACTGGACCACGTTCTTGGTCTCGAGGAGCAGGAACGCGGCGCCCATGAAGAACAGGTCGAGGTAGCCGACCATGGGCCGCATCGGACCGCCCGCCCAGCGCACGAGAACCAGGGAGCCCAGGAGGATCAGCGCGATCGTGATCAGGTAGAAGTTCGGGAGTGCGTGGCCCCTCAGGTAGGGGAACGGGCGGTCGTCGGTCGACGGTGCCGGCACCGCACCGGACGGCTCCCACAGCGCGCCCTCGGTGCGCACGTCGGTGCCGCAGGCCACCGACGACGGGTCCTTGCCCACGGTGAGGACCGAGAAGTTGTTCGGCCCGTCGGTGGCGCCGAGCACGTGGACGCAGGGGGGGTGCCCGAACACCGACTTGATGGTGCCGCCGAGGCGATCGAGGAGCCAGGGCTCACGGTAGTAGTTGTACATCGAGAACACGCCGCCCGGCCGGAGCCGGGAACGGGCGGCCTCGACGGCCTCCTTGGTGAACAGGTAGCTCTCGAGGCGCAGCGACGACTGCCCGGCCACGAGGGTCAGGGAGTCGGGCAGGGCGAGGATCACGAGGTCGTACTTGCGCCCGGTGCGCTCCAGGTAGGCCCGGCCGTCGTCGATGTGCTCCGAGACCCTCGGGTCCTGGTAGGGCCGGTCGGGGTGGTGGGCCTTCCCGAGCTCGTAGAGACGCCGGTCGATCTCGACCGCGTCGACGTGCCGGGCACCTCGCGCCAGGGCGGCCGCGACGTCGTTGCCGCCACCGGCGCCGATGACCAGCACGTCGCCGAGGCCCCCCGCGGGGCGGGCGTGCTGGTACAGCGTCTGGTAGATCGGGTTGTTCTTGACGGGGTAGTCGGCCTGGTGGGGCACCCCGTTCACGTCGACGGTGAGGAAGTCGACGGGGGGTTCCACCCGCCGCCCGTTCTCGGTGACGGGGTGCGACTGGTACCGGATCTTGTAGTAGGGCGACCAGTCGGTGCCGGCCGCGAACGACTCGAAGCCGAGCATGACCAGGATGGCGATCAGGGCGGCCCCCTGAAGGGCGGCCAGGACCGGGACCCGGGGTGGAAGCTCCACGGCCACGAAGACCGCCGCGGCCACCGCACCCCATGCGAGGGGGGGAGCGCCGAGGAACGACAGGGCGGAGAAGCCCGCGATCCCGAGCAGGCTTCCCACCAGGTCCCACTTGTAGGCCTCCAGCGGGGGGAACCGGGCGAACGTCCGGGCCACGCCTTCGCCGATGAAGGCCATCGTGGCCGCCACGACGAGGAACACCACCGTGAGCATCAGCTCCTTCGGCGGGCCGTGGGGCTTGAGCTCGCCGAAGAAGATCAGGTCGCCCCCGGAGTCGCGCAGGGATACCGGGAAGAAGCGGACGAACGCCACCAGGCCGGCCAGCGCCAGCGGGGCGTAGGGGAAGAAGTTCCGGCTCCGGCCGGCCCGGAGGAAGCCGATCCCGATCCCGAGGAAGCTGCCCAGCAGGACGAAGTTCGAGAAGTACGAGAGGAACACGACGTTCGAGCCGGTCCAGCGGATCAGGGCCAGCTCGACGAAGAGCATCAAGAAGCTGAGGAGGACCAGGCGCAGCTTGGGGCTCATCGCGGGCGCACCGGTGCGCGGGTCGGCGACATGGGGGCCGGATCGTACCAGCGGAGCCCGGCGCTCAAGGGGGCGGCCCTCCGCCCGGCTCTCGCCCCCCGGCGGGCACGGGGCGCCGGAACCGCACCGTGCGCCCCTTGAGCCGGAGCGCCGGCTTCTCGATCAGGTACCAGCTCGCGGCCGCGGTGGGGACCGTCACCAGCACCACGAAGGCGAACATCGTCGGGAACCGGCCGTGGAAGGGCGGGAGGTCCCTCCAGTCGACGAACCAGTCGAGCCACGCGTGGTGCCAGAGGTAGATCGCGTACGACACGACGCCGAGCCACGCCACGACCCGGAACCGGAGGAACCGGCGCACCCAGTTGCGGTCCTGGGGTCCGAACACGGCGGGCAGGACGAGGAGGAACCCGAAGAGCCCCCACAGGGCGTTGAGCGCGGTCTGCTGGAACCCCGTGAAGTCGGTGGTGAAGCGGGTGAGGCCGATCTGCGTCGAGAGGACCCAGTAGCAGAGCCCGGCGAGCGCCCAGCTGAGCGGGGGGCCCCACCAACGTCCCAGCCAGGCCGCCAGGTCGGTGCGGTGACGGTACGACCAGGTGCTGGCCACGGCCAGGAGCATCCCCAGGGCGAAGAGGTCGAGCCGGGCGATGAGCCACGTGTTGAAGGTGCCGTTGTGGGCCGCCCGGGTGGCCAGGAGACCCACCCGGAACCCGACGGCCACGGCGTAGAGGACGGCCAGGCCCGCCAACTCGGCGCGGAGTTGGAGGCGCCCGGGACCGCCGACGCGGCGCAGCACCCAGGCGTAGAGCGGCAGGAACACGTAGAAGCTGACCTCGGTGGCCAGCGTCCACGACTGCTGTATCGGGCCGAGGACGTCCTGGGGTCGGTAGATGTGCAGCAGCGCGTAGTGGAGCACGTAGCCGGGCGCGTCGCCGATCGGCGGGTGGGGGAAGAACAGGAGCACCAGGGTGAGGCAGACCCAGTACGCGGGGTAGATCCGCAGGAATCGGCGCCAGAGGTAGCGGCGGGTCTCGAGCGCCGGGCGCTGGGCGAAGGCGGCGTCGACGAACGGCCGGTACAGGAGGAAGCCGGAGATCACGAAGAAGACCGCCACGCCGATGTCGGCCCGGGCCGTGAAAGCCCCCAACCGGTTGCGGAGGTTGAACCCGCTGGCCGCGGCGACGTGGACCACGATCACGCTGAAGGCGGCGATCGCCCGCAGGCCGTCGAAGGCGGGGAAGTGCACCCGGGGGAGCGGTTCTGCCGGGGGTGCCGGAGCGGCGGCCCCGGCGGGCCCCCCGGCGGGCTCCCCGTCGGGGGTGGTCACGACGCCGACCGGGGGTCCGCGCCTCAAGCGGTCCGCGAACACCACCAGCGCCAGCGCGGCGAGGAGCAGGATCGTGGGCTCGGCGGCGACGCGGAAGCGCTGGTTCCCGTAGGTGAGCACCGTGTTCAGCGACACCGTGGCCAGCGGTACGAGCAGCGGCCAGAGCCGGCGACCGCGGCGCCGGCCGACCACGAAGCCGGCGCCCGCCAGCGGCAGCATCGACCAGTACATCCACGTGCCGGCCGTCTCCCACGCCTGGGAGCGCCCCTCCAGCGACGCGACCTGCACCTGCTGGTGGGGGCGGAACAGGCCCCACGTGCGCAGCCAGCGCACCCCCATGACCACGGGTAGCCGCCCGGCGTGCTCGCGTGCGTAGTCCAGGCCCCGAGCCCGGTGCTCGGCCGCGACGCGCGCCTCGTTGAAGTCGTCGACGTCGATCTCGAAGCCGGGAAAGCACTGCGGATCGGCCGACGGCCGCGAGCCGAGGGTGAACGTCGAGCGCCACAGCCCGATCTGGGGACCGTGGTAGGTGAGGTCGCAGTTGGCGCCCTCGAGCACGAAGCTGTTGTTCGATACCGGTACGAACGTGTCGAAGCGCGCGTAGTTGCGGAGCGTCCACGGCAGCACGGTGACGACGGCCAACCCCACCCCGGCGACCCCCAGCATCGCCCGGCGCCGGGCGTCGCCCCCGCCGCGGCACCGGACCGCGGCCGGCACCAGCAGGGCGATCCCCAGCAACCCCCCCTCGGGTCGGGTCAGGGTCGCCAGCCCCACCACGAGCCCCAGGGCGGCGAACCGGCCCATCGACGGCCGGTCGAGCACGCGGTAGGTGAGGAGGAGCATCGCCACCACGAGGAAGGCGAAGAGGGTCTCGGTCATCAGGGCGGCGTCGGGCTGGACCAGCATGGGATAGAAGGCGGCGAGCGCCGCGGCCACCAGGCCCACCGCCGCTCCCGCCACCCGCCGCCCCAGCAGCCCGATCAACACGACGGTGCCCGTGCCCAGGAAGCACATCACCACCCGCTGGGCGTCGACGCTCCGCCCGCCCAGGAACGACGCCGCCGCGAGGAGACCCGGGAAGAGCGGCGGGTACTCGGCGGTGGCGTGCACCCGCCCGACCACGAGCAGGTCGAAGGGGCGTATGTAGCCCCGACCGTCGGCGAGGTTGTTGGCCAGCAGGTGATACGCGCGGGCGTCGCCGAGGCGGGGGACGGGCGGGGCGCCGAAGGCCAGGAAGGCCAGGCGCACCCCGAGCGCCACCACGGCGACGGCGAGGAGGGTCAGGGCGAACCGGCGCTCGGCGGTTCCGTGGGGATCGGGTTCGGCGGGGGCCGGGGCGGCCCTCCCGGAGCCGGCGGTGCTGGTCGTGGTCAACGACGGGGGGATCGGGCTACGGCGAACAGAACCGGGGTGGAGGGGGTGATGTCGGTGGTGACGGTGAAGTGGCTGTGGTCGAGGCCGGACCCCACGCCCGAGGCCTGGTTGCCGAGGACCCGGTACACGACCGGCAACGCCCGTTCGTAGGACCACACGTACCAGCGGCGGGGCATCTTGTGGCGGAGGTCGAAGACGTCGAGCTTGAGGATCCGCTCACCGCTGCGCCGGCGGGCCGCGAAGTCGGCCTTCAGCTCGTCGGAGCCCTCGAGGCCCAGGATCTCGACCTCCTCGAAGAAGAGCCGGAGCAGCGACCGGAGTTGCTCCGGCTCGAAGAGGTAGACGTGGAACGGGTTCTCGAAGTCGGCGGGCGCGTTGGGGGTGATCACGAACGCGGTGCCGCCGGGCGAGAGGACCCGGGCGATCTCGGCGACGTGGGCCTCGGGGCCGGTGAAGTGCTCGATGATGTGTGACGAGCAGAGCCAGTCGACGGAGCCGCTGCGCAGGCCGAGCCGGGCCCCGTCCATGGCCGCGAAGAGCACCGAGGTGCCCCGGGCCCCGCCCGGGCCGTGCTCGGCGGCGGCCCCGACCGCGGTGGCGGAGTCGTAGTCGACGCCGAGCACGGTCCGGCCCGGGCCGTCGAGGCGGGCCGTCTCGTCGCCGACGCCGCAGCCCACGTCGACGACGATCCCGTCGCCGAGCCGGGCGATGACCTCCCGGTAGCCGGCGTCGTGGAGCGCCAGGAGGGAGTCGGGGGTGGATCCCTCCATGGGCCGCTCGCCCGTGAGCTTCACTGCGCATCGCCTCCCGGGCGTGGGCCGCCGTTCCTGGGGTTGCGTACACTATCCCGGCACCTGATCGACCGGGAAGGGCTCGGCACCGGTGCTGCGCCGCCCTCCGACTCCGAAGGGACCGAGGCGACGTGGAGAAGAGCCGAACCGGCCCGGCCGACCGGAAGCTCGGCGACATCGCGTCCGAGGCCGGCCTCCACCGGGTGAGCATGCTGGCGTGGCGCGACCTCGACGACCCCGAGGCCGGCGGGTCCGAGGTCCACGCGTCCACGATCGCCAAGCTCTGGGGCGAGGCCGGCATCGAGGTCACCATGCGGACGTCGTTCGCGCCCGGGCGGCCCCAGGTGAGCTGGCGCGACGGGTACCGGGTGATCCGCAAAGCCGGCCGCTACATGGTGTTCCCGCGGGCGGCGTTCAGCGAGATGATGGGTTGGCACGGCGGGCGCGACGGCCTGGTGGAGATCTGGAACGGGATGCCGTTCCTCTCGCCGCTGTGGGCCCGGACCCCCCACATCACGTTCCTGCACCACGTCCACGCCGAGATGTGGGACATGACGCTCCCACCCAAGCTGGCCCGCGCCGGCCGGCTCCTCGAGGCCCGGATCGCACCGCCGTTCTACCGCCTCACCCCGATCGTCACGCTCTCGGAGTCCTCACGCGAGGAGCTGATCCACGACCTGCACTTCAGCCCCAAGCGGGTGACGGTCGTGCCGCCCGGCATCGACCCGCGCTTCTCCGCGGAGGGTCCCGAGAGCGAGACCCCGCTGGTCGTCGCCGTCGGCCGGCTCGTGCCCGTCAAGCGCTTCGAGCTCCTGATCGACGCGCTGCTGCCCGTCAAGGAGAACGTCCCGGGCCTCGAGCTCGTCATCGTGGGGGAGGGCTACCGCCGCGAGGCGCTCGAGGCGCAGATCCACGACGCCGGGGCCGAGGCGTGGATCGGCCTCCCCGGCCGCATCGACGACGACGCGCTCCTCGACCTCTACCGGAGGGCCTGGCTCCTGGTGTCGGCGTCCGCCCGTGAGGGCTGGGGCATGACGCTCACCGAGGCGGCGGCGTGCGGCACCCCCGCCGTCGCCACGCGGATCGCCGGCCACGCCGACGCCGTCGACGACGGGCGCAGCGGGGTTCTCGTCGACGACACCGCCCAGCTCTCCGCCGCGGTGGAGGGACTGTTGCGCGATCCCGACCGTCGCCGGCGCCTGTCGCAGGGGGCCCTCGACCACGCGGCCCGCTTCACCTGGGAGGCCACGGCGCGCGGGACCCTGGAGGTGCTGGCGGCCGAGGCGATCCGGCGGCGGGGCCGCCGGTGACGACAACCGCCGTCCGGCCCGGGGAGGCGGCCGCATCCGCCGTCCGGGTCTTCGAGCCGGCGTCGCGCCGGGTGCGGGCCGCGGGCTACGCGCTGCTGGCCCTGGTCGCGTACGCCCCGCCGTTGATGACCGCCCGGCACCGGATCGCGGCCGACACCAAGACGTACCTCTACCTCGACCCGTCGCGGCTGATGGAGCGGGCGGTGTCGATGTGGGACCCCCACATCGGCATGGGCACCGTCACCCACCAGAACATCGGCTACCTGGTCCCGATGGGCCCGTTCTACTGGGTCTTCGAGCGGCTGGGGTTCCCCGACTGGTTCGCGCAGCGCATGTGGATGGGGTCGCTGGTCTTCTTCGCCGGCCTCGGGATGTTCTTCCTGTTCCGGACGCTCGGGGTGCGGGGTCCCGGGGTGGTGGTCGGCTCGCTGGCCTTCATGTTCAGCCCGTACGTCCTCGACTACGCGGCGCGCATATCGGTGATCCTCCTGCCGTGGGCCGGCCTGCCCTGGATGCTGGCCTTCGTGGTCCGCGGCCTGCGGGAGGGGGGATGGCGCTACCCGGCGCTGTTCGCGATCACGGTGCAGATCGTGGGCGGGGTCAACGCCACCGCCCTGCTCTTCGCCGGCCTCGCGCCGGCCCTCTACTTCCCCTACGCGGTGTGGTGGACGCGCGAGGTCGACTGGAGGCGGGCCCTGGCGACGGCCGCCAGGATCGGGGTCCTGACCGTCGCGGCCTCGCTGTGGTGGATCTCGGGGCTGTGGGCCCAGGGTCGCTACGGCCTCGACATCCTCGCCTACACCGAGACGGTCAAGGCGGTGGCCCGCACCAGCACCGCACCCGAGGTCCTGCGGGGGCTCGGGTACTGGTTCTTCTACGGCGGCGACAAGCTCGGTCCGTGGATCGAGGCCAACCTCGACTACACCCACTTCTGGCCGCGGATCGCGGTCGGGTACGGGCTCGCGTGCGTCTCGCTCGCCGCCGCCGGCCTGCTGCGGTGGCGGCTGCGGGCCTACTTCGTGCTGCTGGCCCTGCTCGGCGTCACGATCGCGGTGGGCGTCTACCCGTTCTCGAGCCCGAGCCCGTTCGGGCGCCTGGTCCGCGACTTCGCCCGCTCGTCGCAGGCGGGGATGGCGCTGCGCAGCACGGCGCGGGCCGTCCCGCTCGTGGTGATGAGCCTCGCGGTGCTGCTCGCCGTGGGCATCAACGCCGGGGTCCGCTGGGTCGAGGCCCACCGCGCCGACCGGGTCCGCTGGGCCCGGTTCGCGGTCTTCGGCGTGGGCTTCCTGGTCCTGTTCAACTTCCCCGCGTTGTGGAACGGCACCTACTACGGGAAGAACCTCCAGCGCCCGGAGCTCGTCCCGACCTACTGGGACGAAGCCGCGGCCTACCTCGACGCCCGGCCGCACGACACCCGCGTGTTGGCCCTCCCGGGAAGCGACTTCGCCTCGTACTACTGGGGCAACACCGTCGATCCCATCCTCCCGGGGATTATGGATCGCCCCTTCGTGGCCCGGGAGCTGATCCCCTACGGCTCGCCCGCGTCGGCCAACCTCCTGAACGCCTTCGACCGGCAGATCCAGGAGGGCGTGGGCGACCCGGCGTCGTTCGCTCCGGTCGCCCGGCTGATGGCGGTGGGCGACATCCTGCTCCGCAACGACATCCAGACGGCCCGCTACAACCTGATCCGGCCCCAGCCGTTCTGGATGCTGTTCCACCCCGACACGCCCCCGGGTCTCGGGGCACCTCGTGAGTGGGGGCCGATCTGGTACCCGGGCGGCGACTTTCCCCTGATCGACGAGCAGACCCTCCAGCTCCCGCCCGGTACGCCGTTCCCGCCCTCCCTCGTCGCGTTCCCCGTCGAGTCGCCGCGGCCCATCGTGCGGGCCGGCCCGTCGTCGGGAGCGGTGACGCTGGCCGGCGACGGCGACGGGATCGTCAACGCCGCCTCGGTCGGCCTGATCGGCGGCTCCGGGCCCGTCTTCTACAGCGCCGACGCGGCCGGCGACCGGGAGGCCCTGCGGCGCCGGATCGGTCAGAGCTCGACCCTCGTGGTCACCGACACCAACCGTCGCCGCGCCCAGCGGTGGAGCGGGGTGCGCGACACGATGGGCTACACCGAGCAGGCCGGCGAGGAGCCGCTGGTCTACGACGCCTCCGACGCCCGGCTACCCGTCTTCCCCGGTGCCGGCGACGACACCCGCACGGTCACGATCCAGAACGGGGTGGAGAGCGTGCGGGCCACCGCGTACGGCAATCCGGTCGCGTACACCCCCGAGGACCGGGCCGCCCGGGCCTTCGACGGCGACCTCTACACGGCCTGGAAGGTCGGTGCGTTCGCCAACGTGCGCAACGACCGCATCGTCGCGTCCCTCCGGGCCCCGATCACCACCGACCGGGTGCGGCTCTGGCAGGTCCAGCACGGCCCCGTCGACCGGTGGATGACCAAGGTGACGCTTCGCTTCGACGGCGGCTCCCCGGTCGTGGCCCGGCTCCGCAAGGCGTCGCGCTACCCCTCCGGCCAGGTGGTCCGCTTCCCGAGGCGCACGTTCCGTGAGCTCTCGATCACGATCAACGACACCAACTTCGGCCAGCACCGCCACTACGGATCCACCAGCGCGGTGGGCCTGGCCGAGATCGACCTGCGCGACGACCGGCCCGGCGCCCGGCCCGTCCGGGTCGACGAGGTCGTGCGGATGCCGACCGACCTGCTCGACGCGGCCGGCGCGGCGGCGTCGTCGAAGCGGCTGGTGTTCCTGATCGACCGCCAGCGGGTCTCGCCCTACCCGCCCCGCTACGACCCGGAGCTCCGGATCGCCCGGGAGCTCGAGCTCCCGAGCCGCCGGTCCTTCACCCTGCGGGGCGCGGTGCGGATCAACGCCGACAGCGACGCCGACGGCGAGATCACCGACCGGGCCCTCCACGACGAGCTCCCCGGCGGGATCGCGTCGTCCGCCGAGGAGCACATCGCCGGCGACGTGGGGGCCCGGGCGTCGTCGGCCATCGACGGAGACCCGTCGACGGCGTTCGTCACGACCTTCGCGCTCAAGCGCGGTCGGGTCTGGGTGCGGTACCGCCTGCCCGAGCCGGTGACCTTCGACCGGATGGACATGCAGGTCGTGGCCGACGGGCGGCACTCGGTGCCCACCCGGCTGCGCGTCACCGTCGACGGGGGTCGGTCGGTCGACGTCGACGTACCTCCGATCGCCGACGGCAAGGCCCAGGGCCACGTGGTGCCCGTGACGGTGCGGCTTCCCCGCCTCACGGGCCGGGAGATCGAGATCCGGTTCCTCGACTTCCGCAAGGTGACGACCGTCGAGTACTTCTCCACCGCCGACGTGGCGATGCCGATCGCGATCGCCGAGTGGGGGATCCCCGGGGTCCGGGTCCCGCCCCTGCCGGCGGAGATCTCCCGGCGTTGCCGCGACGACCTGGTGACGCTCGACGGGAAGCCGCTCGCCGTGCGGATCGTCGGCACGACGGAGCAGGCGGTGGCCCGCCGGCCCCTGTCGCTGGAACCGTGCGGCGGTGCGCTGGATCTCGGTCCGGGACGGCACGTGATCCGCTCGGCCCAGGGCCGGCGGACCGGGTTCGACGTCGACCGGCTGGTCCTCGCCTCCGACGCCGGGGGCGCGCCCATGGCCGGCCTGGGGCCCACCGGCGAGGTCCCCGACGACCCGGCCGCGGCCCGGGGCGCCTCGGTGGGCACGCCGCGCGTGGAGGTCGAGGCCCGGGGCGACACCGACATCCGGGTCCGGGTCCGGGGTGCGTCGGAGCCGTTCTGGCTGGTGCTGGGCCAGAGCCGGAACGACGGGTGGCGGGCCCGTGTCGTCGACGGTCGGACGCTCGGGTCGTCGACCCTCGTCGACGGCTACGCGAACGGCTGGCTGGTCGACCCCGCGGGGCGCTCCGACTTCGCGGTGCAGCTCACATGGGCTCCCCAGCGGGTCGTGCGGGCGGCGCTGTTCGCGTCGGCCGCCGCGATGCTCGTGTGCCTGCTCATCGTGGCGGGTTCGCTGCTGCGCCGCCGGCCCCGCCCGGCCGCCTGGGTCGCGGCCGACGGCGGCGAGCTGGTCGATCCCCGGGTCGCGTCCGGTGGCACCCCGTCGACGGCACGAGCCGTCGGGGCCGCGGTGCTCGTGGGAGCGG
>JADLDD010000079.1 GCA_020846855.1 Acidimicrobiia bacterium
CGAGGCGCGGATCTCAGCCGGTCGAGACCAGGACCAGGTCGGCCACCGGGTCGGGGATCAGGTGGACGCCTCCGGCGGTCGCCACCTTGACGCCCCCGGTGCCCCGACCCTCCACCGTCGCCTCGCGGCCGGGTACGAGGTCGAGCCGGGCAAGCATCCGGAGAGCGGCGTCGTCGGTCTCGAGGCGCTCGCTGATGCGCCGGACCGTCACCGCGCCGGCCCGGGCACCCGACAGGGGAACGGTGCGCCCGCCGGGCGCGGGGCGCGACGAGCCGGGGATCGGGTTCCCGTGCGGGCAGGTCGCCGGGTCGCCCAGCAGGGCGACCAGGCGCTTCTCCACGTCGTCGGAGATCACGTGCTCCCACCGCGCGGCCTCCCGGTGGACCTTCTCCCACTCGAGGCCGATCACGTCGAGGAGTAGGCGCTCCGCCAGCCGGTGCCGGCGGACGACCGAGGTGGCGATCCGGCGCCCCTCGGTGGTGAGCCGCAAGCTGCGGTCGTCGAGGAGCTCGGCGAGGCCCTGCTCCACGAGGCGGTTGACCGTCTCGGACACGGCCGGCGCGGAGACGCCCAGGCGCTCGACCAGCCGGGCCCGCAGGGGCACGACGCCCTCTTCCTTCAGCTCCAGGATGGTGCTGAGGTACTCCTCGGTGGTGTCGTGCCACTCGGCCACGAGGCCCGATCGTATCGCCGCGGCCAACTTGCACCGCTCGGCGACGGGTGCCACCATGGGCTAGCACTCTCAACCTCTGAGTGCTAACCATCAAGACAAGGCGCCGGTGAGCGCCGAAACGTTCGCCAGCAGCTTTCCCGTACCCGTCCCGTGCCCCAGGGGGTTACCTAGATGCCGAAGCAGATCGCTTACAGCGAGAACGCTCGCCGCTCGCTCGAGGCGGGCATGAACAAGCTGGCCGACGCCGTGCGCGTCACGCTCGGCCCCAAGGGTCGCAACGTCGTACTCGAGAAGAAGTGGGGCGCCCCCACCATCACCAACGACGGTGTGTCGATCGCCAAGGAGGTCGACCTCGAGGACCCGTACGAGAAGATCGGCGCCGAGCTCGTCAAGGAGGTCGCCAAGAAGACCGACGACGTAGCCGGCGACGGCACCACGACCGCCACGGTCCTGGCCTGGGCCATGGTCCGCGAGGGCCTGCGCAACGTGGCCGCCGGCGCCAACCCGATGTCGCTCAAGCGGGGCATCGAGACCGCGGTCGAGACGGCCGTCGAGTCGATCCGCAAGGACTCCAAGAGCGTCAAGACCGACCCGGCCCAGATCTCCAACGTCGCCGCCATCTCGGCCGCCGACAAGGAGATCGGCCAGATGATCGCCGAGTCGCTCGAGAAGGTCGGCACCGACGGCGTGATCACGGTCGAGGAGAGCCAGACCTTCGGCATGGAGCTCGACCTCGTCGAGGGCATGCGCTTCGACAAGGGCTACATCTCGCCGTACTTCGTCACCGACCCCGAGCGCATGGAGGCCGTCCTCGACGACGCCTACCTGCTGTTCGTGAGCAGCAAGATCTCGGCCGTCAAGGACCTGCTCCCGGTGCTGGAGAAGGTCATGCAGTCGGGCAAGCCGCTGGTGATCATCTCCGAGGACGTGGAGGGCGAGGCCCTCGCCACCCTCGTGGTGAACAAGATCCGCGGCACGTTCAAGTCGGCGGCGGTGAAGGCCCCCGGCTTCGGTGAGCGCCGCAAGGCGATGCTCCAGGACATGGCGATCCTCACCGGCGGGCAGGTCATCTCCGAGGAGGTCGGCCTCAAGCTCGAGAACGTGGGCCCCGACCTGCTCGGCCGGGCCCGCAAGGTCGTCGTCACCAAGGACGAGACGACCATCGTCGAGGGCGCCGGTAGCCGTTCCGACGTCGCCGGCCGCATCAACCAGATCAAGGCCGAGATCGACAACACCGACTCCGACTACGACCGCGAGAAGCTCCAGGAGCGCCTCGCCAAGCTGTCGGGCGGGGTGGCGATCATCCGGGTCGGCGCGGCAACCGAGGTGGAGCTCAAGGAGAAGAAGCACCGCATCGAGGACGCCGTGCAGACCACCAAGGCCGCGGTCGAGGAGGGCGTCGTCGCCGGTGGCGGCGTGGCCCTGCTCCGGGCCCAGGCCAAGGTCTACGACCTGGTCTCCACGCTGGAGGGCGACGAGTCCACCGGTGCCCGCCTCGTGGGTCGCGCGCTCGAGGAGCCCCTCAAGCAGATCGCGCTGAACGCCGGTCTCGAGGGCGGCGTGATCGTCGAGAAGGTCCGCAACCTGCGGGGCGCCAACGGCCTCAACGCCGCCACCGGCGAGTACGAGGACCTCGTCAAGGCCGGCGTCATCGACGCCGCCAAGGTGACCCGCTCGGCGCTGCAGAACGCGGCCTCGATCGCGGGCCTGTTCCTCACCACCGAGGCGGTCGTGGCCGACAAGCCCGAGGAGAAGGCCCCGGCCATGCCCGGCGGCGGCATGGACGGCATGGGAGGCATGGGCGACTTCTGATCCGCCCGGTCGCCGGCCGTCCGGCACCGAAGTACCGAAGCACCGAAGGAGGGGGCGCCCATCCGGGCGCCCCCTCCGCGCGCGGTGCGTGGTCGGTCCACCGGTAACCTGTGCACCCATGAACACCTCACGCCGGATGGCCGGTATCCCCCGGGCGCTCGTCTCGGTCGTGGTCGTGGCGGCCGTGGCGCTCACGGCGTGCGGTGGCGGTTCGTCCGACGCCGACTCCGCGGCCCGGGTCCGGCTCCTCTCGTCCAGCGCGGCGAAGACCGCCGAGGCCACGTCGGCGCGGATGTCGATGACGATGTCGTTCGAGGGGGGCGATGCCGACGCGGCCGGCACGATCAGGATCGACGGCGCCGTCGACATGAGGTCGGGCGACGCGTCGATGAAGATGTCGGGGGCGGGCCTCGACGCGATGGGGATAGGCGCGGCTCGCGGCCCGGACGCGGTCGAGGTGCGAATCGTCGACCAGGTGATGTACCTCGGTGGCGAGGGTCTCTCCGAAGCCGACCCGTCCCTCAAGGGCAAGGACTGGGTCAAGTTCGACTTCCAGGCCCTCGCCGATCGGTTCGGCGGCGACGCCGGCACCGGCTCTCCGGCACCCCTTGCCCAGTCCGATCTCTCGGGGACGCTCGAAATGCTGCGGGGCGTCTCCGGCGCAGTCGAGGAGGTCGGCCGCGAGGACGTCCGCGGTGCGGCGACCACCCACTACCGCGCCGAGATCGATCCGAAGCGGGCTCTCGACGAGGTGCCCGCCGCCCGGCGTGAGAAGGCGGCGAAGGCCCTGGAGAAGCTGGGAGACGCCAAGTTCCCCGCCGACGTGTGGATCGACGAACAGGACCGGGTTCGCAAGCTGACCCTGACCGTCGACGCCGGGAAGCTCGACGTGCCCGGCGCCGCCCAGGCGGGGAAGGCCACGATCACCTACGAGCTCTACGACTTCGGGGTGGATGTCGCCGTGACCGCGCCGCCCCCCGACGAGGTAATCGACCTGGGCGAGCTCTTCGCCGCGTTCGGCCAGGCGTTCGAAGACCTGGGCGAGGGGCTCGGGAGCCTGGGCGAGGAGGCGACGCCACCCGGCAGCTAGTGGCGAGCCTCCGCCCCACTAGCCTGGTGGCGATGGCCTCGGATCTCCCGTCCGTCGAACCGTCGGTCGGCTGGGGGGTCCTCCACCTCTTCTACCGGGTCGACCGCGCCGCGGCGTCGCACGACCCCACCGCCGCCAAGCGCGTCGTCGAGGCCGTCGGGGCGCTGGAGGCCTCGGGCCATCAGGCGCTCACCGTGGCCGTGCTGGGCCACAAGGCCGACCTGGCGATCATGGCCCTCGGCCCCGACCTGGCCCGCCTGCAGGCGTTCCAGATGGAACTGCTCGACGCGCCGCTCGAGCCGGTCTGGTCGTACGTGTCGCTCACCGAGGTCTCCGAGTACACGCCCCGCGGCACGAACGAGCGGACCGAGAAGTACATCGAGGACCGCCTGCACCCGCATCTGCCTCGGAAGGCGGTGTGGTGCTTCTACCCGATGTCGAAGCGCCGCGACGCCGGTGCCAACTGGTACGAGCTCCCGTTCGAGGAGCGCCGGCGGATCATGGGCGGGCACGGGCGCATCGGGCGCACCTACGCCGGCCGGGTGCTCCAGCTCATCACCGGATCGGTGGGCCTCGACGACTGGGAGTGGGGCGTGACGCTGCTCGCCGACGATCCCGTGTCGCTCAAGGAGATCGTCTACGAGATGCGCTTCGACGAGGCGTCGGCACGCTACGCGGAGTTCGGGCCGTTCGTGACCGGCCTGCTCCTGGAACCGGCCGACGCCCTGTCGCGCGTCGGCCTCGCCGGTTAACCGGCGCGAAACCTCGGTTAACCGGCGCGAAACGTCGCGGGCACCGCTCCGAAACCGTCCGCCGCCACGCTGTCCCCGTTCCCGAGACGGAGGTGGCGGAGAGATGCGGATCGATGCGGCGAACACGGCGTGGGTGCTGGTGTCCGCGGCGCTGGTCATGTTCATGACCCCGGGCCTGGCGTTCTTCTACGGCGGCATGGTCCGGGCCAAGAACGTCCTGGCCATGCTGGCCCAGAACTTCTTCTCGCTCGGCCTGGTGAGCATCCTGTGGGTGGCGCTCTGCTTCTCGCTGGTGTTCGGCGGGACCGGCGGCCTGCTCGGCAACCTCGACCTGGCCTGGATGCGCGGCCTGGACACGGCTCTGCCGGGGTACACGGGCGCCGCGGCGTTGACCATCCCCGCCCCGGTGTTCATGAGCTACCAGATGATGTTCGCGGTCATCACCCCGGCGCTGATCACCGGGGCCGTGGCCGACCGGATCCGCTTCTCGGCCTGGGTGTGGTTCCTGGGGCTGTGGCTGGTGTTCGTGTACTCGCCCGTGGCGCGCTGGGTGTTCTCGCCCGAGGGGTGGCTGTTCCGTCGCGGCGCGCTCGACTTCGCGGGCGGCACCGTCGTGCACATCAACGCCGGCATCGCCGCCCTCGCCGCGGTGCTGGTCCTCGGCCGCCGCCGGGGGTGGCCGGAGCGGGCCATGCCGCCCCACTCGCTTCCGCTGACGCTCATCGGCACCGGGATCCTCTGGTTCGGGTGGTTCGGCTTCAACGCCGGATCCGCGCTGGGTGCCGGCGAACTGGCGGGCCGGGCGTTCCTCAACACCCACCTCGCCGCGGCGGCGGCGCTGATCGGCTGGCTGGCGGTGGAGCGGCTCCGCACCGGCCACGCCACGACTCTGGGCGCGGCGTCGGGTGCGGTCGCGGGCCTGGTCGCGATCACGCCCTGCGCCGGGTTCGTGGGCGGCATGGCGCCCGTCTACATCGGCCTGATCGCCGGCGCGGTGTGCTACTTCGCCGTGAGCCTGAAGTTCCGGTTCGGCTTCGACGACGCCCTCGACGTGATCGGTGTCCACCTCGTGGGCGGCCTCGTCGGGTCGCTGCTGCTCGGCTTCTTCGCCGACCAGACCGTGAACGCGGCCGCGCGGGACGGGGTGTTCCTCGGCGGCGGATGGGGGCTGTTCGGCGAGCAGGTCCTGGCCGTGGCCGTGACGGTCGTGTGGTCGTTCGTCCTCACCTACGCCATCTGCCGGATCCTCGACGTCGCCCTCCCCGGTGGGATACGGGCGTCGGAGGACGACGAGGAGACCGGCCTCGACCTGTCCCAGCACTCCGAGGTCGCCTACGCAGGCGACCGGGCCTGAAAGGAACGAGATGAAGATCGTCACCGCGGTTGTGAAGCCGTTCAAGCTCGAGGACGTGCAGTCCGTCCTGGAGGGGCTCGGGGTGCACGGGATGACGGTGGGGGAGGTGCGTGGCTTCGGCCGTCAGCGCGGCCACACCGAGGTGTACCGGGGTGCGGAGTACGAGGTCGACCTGGTGCCCAAGGTGCGGATCGAGGTCATCGCCGACGACCCCGACGCGGAGCGGATCGCCGGCGCGATCGTCGAGGCCGCCCGCACCGGCAAGATCGGCGACGGCAAGGTCTGGGTCACGGCGGTCGAGTCCGTGTACCGGGTCCGCACGGGTGAGGCAGGGCCCGACGCCCTGTGACACCTGCCGACCTGCGCGCCGCGAAGGCCGGCCTGGTGGCCGACCGCGCCGTCGACGGCGGCGACTTCGGCCGGGCCCTGGCCGGCCTGGTCGACGGGGCCGTGACCCGGGCCGCCGAGGACTCCGGCGCCTGGGATCGCGTCGCCGTGGTCGCGCTCGGCTCCTACGGCCGGCGTGAGCTGTGCCCGGGCTCCGACGTCGACCTGTTGCTGCTGCACGACCTGCGGTCCGGGGTCGGGAAGGTCGCCGACGCGATGTGGTACCCGCTGTGGGACGCCGGCTTCCGCCTCGGCCACGCCGTGCGGACCCCCGGCGAGTCGATCCGCCTGGCCGGCCGTGACCTGCCCACCCTCACCGCGCTGCTCGACGCGAGGATGGTGGCGGGCGGACTGCGGTCGGAGGCGGGCGACGTGGTGCGCCAGGCCACCGACCTGGCGCACCGCCGCCGCCGTCTCCTGGTCCAGGCCCTCGCCGACGCGTCCCGGCGCCGGGCCGAGCATCCTGGGACGATCGGCCACACGGTGGAGCCCGACCTCAAGAACGGCGCCGGGGGCCTACGCGACCTACAGGCCCTGTCGTGGGTCGGGACCGCGGTGGGTGCGGGTCCCGGGCTCGCCGGCCTCGCGGCGACGGGGATCATCGACGACGACGACGAGGTGGAGCTGCGGGGCGCGGTCGAGCTGCTCCTCGAGGTCCGGGTGGCCCTGCACCGCGCGACGGGGCGCGCCTCCGACGTGCTCGCGGTCCAGGACCGGGAGGCGGTGGCCGCCCTGACCGGCCGCCGCGACGGTTCCGACCTGATGCGGGCCCTGGCCGCGGCAGGCCGCCGGGCGGCCTGGCTCTCGCACGAGGTCTGGGAGGTGTTGGGCGGCCGGTCGCGCACGGTTCGGATCCCCGAACCGGCCGACGGTAGCGCGGTGCTCGCCGCGGCGGCGGAGGCGGTGCGTGGCGGCGGCCGGCTCGACCGATCCGAGCTCGCGGCGCTGCGCCGCGCGCCGCGCCCGACCTGGACGGAAGCCGACCTGGCGGCGTGGAACGAGGTGTTGCGGGCCGGGCGGGCCGCGGTGCCGGTGCTGGAGGCCCTCGACCACGCCGGCCTCCTGGAGCGGATCCTTCCCGAGTGGGCCGACGTGCGGCACCGGCCCCCGAGCGGCACCGTCCACCGGTTCACCGTCGACCGGCACCTCCTGGAGGCCGTCGCCGAGGCGGCGGACCTCCTCGAGGCCCCGCTCGGCGACCCCGCGTACGACGCCGCCCGGGCGTGCCGCCGACCTCACGTGCTCCTGATGGGCGCGCTCCTGCACGACATCGGCAAGGGCCGGCCGGGCGACCACTCGGAGCTGGGTGCGCAGATGGCGACGGAGATCGCGGCGCGCATGGGCTTCGACGAGGACGACGCCGAGGCCGTCGGCTGGCTGGTCCGGGATCACCTGCTCCTGGTCGAGGTCGCGACCCGCCGCGACCTCGACGACCCGGCGACCGTGGCCGCCGTCGCCGAGAGGGCCGGAGATCCCGAACGCCTGGGGCTCCTCTACCTCCTGAGCATCGCCGACGGGCGGGCCACCAGCCCGGTGGCCTGGAGCGCGGCCCGGGCCGCGCTGGTCCGGGAGCTCTGGTGGCGGGCCGACCTGCTCGTGAGGGGCGAGGCGCAGCCGGGAGGACCCGCCGACCCGTTCGCGGAGCTGACCGACCTCCTGGCCGGCGGCGGGCCCGCCGTCCGATGGAGCGACCCGACCACCCCCGACGGCCTGCTCCGGTGCGCCGTCGTCGCGCGCGACCGCACCGGGCTCCTGGCCGACGTGGCCGGTGCCCTCACCCTGGCCGGGCTCGACATCGTCGACGCGACGGGTCGCAGCCATCCCGAGGGGTGGGCCCTGGAGATCTTCCGCGGCCACGACCGGTTCGGCCGCCTCGGTGGCGCCGAGGGCCGGGCCCGTGCGACCGGCGCGGTGCTCGCGGTGCTGGCCGGCGACGCGTCGTCGGTCGGCGCCGACGTCCGCCGCCTGCGGGAGCGGTACCGTCGCTCGCCGCCCGGTGGCCCGGCGGGTTCCGCGCCAGAGCCGAGGGTGAGGATCGACCAGCACGCCTCGCGGTCCGCGACCGTCGTGGAGGTGCGGGCCGCCGACGAGCCCGGCCTGCTCGCCACCGTCGCCGCGGTGTTCGCCGCCGACGGCCTCGACGTGGCGGTCGCGAAGGCCGACACGGTCGGCGACCACGTCGTCGACGTCTTCTACGTGTGCGAGCGCGACGGCGGCAAGGTCCGCGACCCGGAGTACCTCGGGTCGCTGGCCGAGCGCCTGGTCGCCGCCGCCCGCTGAAGGCCACCGCCGCTAGCCTCGACCGGGTGGAGGCGCACCGACCGGTCGGCCGGGAGGAGCTGGTCCGCTGGGCCGAGGCGCTCGCCGGCCTGGCCCGGACGGGGCTCGGATTCACCGAGAGCCTCTACGAGCGTGAGCGCTTCGAGGAGATCCTCAAGGTCGCGGCCGACATCCGCGCCGTGGCCGTGGGCGATGCCGCGGTCGAGCTGCGCCTCGACGCCTGGCACGAGAGCGTCCGGGCCGGCGTCCCCGGCTACGTCACGCCGAAGGTGGCGGTCGCGGCCGTCGTCGGCAACGAGCAGGGTGAGATGCTGCTCACCCAGCGCGCCGATTCCGGTGTGTGGCTGTACCCGGTCGGCTGGGCCGACGTCGGGTACTCGCCGTCGGAGATAGCGGTCAAGGAGGTGTTCGAGGAGACCGGGATCGAGTGCGAGCCGCTGCGCCTCATCGCCGTCCTCGACGGCCTGCGGCTCGGCTACGCGCCGCTCCCGCTCTACTCGCTCGTGTTCCACTGCCGGATGCTCGGCGGGACGCTGAAGGGCCATCCGCTCGAGACCCGGGCCGTGGGGTTCTTCGGACGCGACGCTTTGCCGCGCCCGGTGGCACCCGGGGCCCGGTGGCTCGACCTGTCCTTCGCCGCCATCCGCGGCGAGGACCGGCCGTGCTGGTTCGACCCGCCCCGCGCCCCGCCGTGGCGGTCAGCTCCGGAGCTGGGCTCCGAGTAGCTCGACGATCGACACCGCGCCGCGCGTGCGCTCCCAGCGGTCGGCGACGGCGTCGTGGTCGACGAGCCCGGCGGCGTCGGGCGCCCGGCCCAGCCGCTCCGCCGCCCGGGCCGCCAGCACCGCGGGCTCGAGGTCGTCGCCGTAGGCGGCGTAGCACTCCAGCCCGTCCCAGAGGTCGCCGACGGCCAGGAGCCGGGGACCGCCGGGTCCCGCGTGCCCGCGTGCCGCGTCGACGGCCGCTTCCCACACGTCGTTGTGGGTGAGGCCGTGGGGAACCTGGTACCCGGCGACCGGGTGGAGCCGCCACTCGAGCGTCTCGCCGTGGGGGCCGTCGTCGGTGAGCCAGGTCTGCGCCCCGTTCACGTAGCTGTCGACGGGCAGGCCGAGCCGGTCGTCGAGCGCGGTCACCAGCTCCGGTGAAATGGCCCACAGCGCCGCCGCGACCCGCGGCCCCGAGCCGTCCGCACGTGAACCTGTCACGCGACGTCGGCGACCTCCAGGCGCCCGTAGCGGATGAGCGGTTCGAAGTGCTCGACGACGGTGAGGTCGGCGTCGAGCAGGCCGCGCGCGGCGGGCGTCTCGAGGTGGTTGCGTGCGTAGCGCCGGGCGACCAGCGCCTTGCGGGCGTCGCCGTCGTGCTCGAGCGCCCACACCGCCTCGTCGAGGAGCAGCGCGCCCTCGGCCAGGTCGGAGAGCAGGTAGGTGAGGCGGCGGGCCTGGAGGAGCTGCACGTCGGTGTCGGCGGCGAGGTAGTGGTCGACGGCCCGGCGCGCGTCGGCGGCGGTCGCGGCCACCGCCTCGGCCGGTCGGGCCAGCACCTCGTGGGCGCGGGCGGCGTCGACGGCTCGGTCCATCCGGGCCAGCAGCGCTTCGTGCGCGCCCTCGGAGCGCATGGCGCGCCGCACGTCGAGCGAGCACACGTTCTCGGTGCCCTCCCAGATCGTGTGGCACTGGGCGTCGCGGAACTGGCGCGCCATGGGCCAGTCCTCCATGTAGCCGTTGCCGCCGAACATCTCGAGGCCTGCGCTGGCCGCGAGGAGCGCGGCGCGGGTGGCACGCACCTTGGCGATCGGGATGAGGATGCGACGCAGGAGGCGCCCCTCCTCCTCGTCGAGGGTGGTGCGGTTGGCCGCCGCGCACTCGAAGGTCATGGCCATACCGGCCTCGAGCTCCACCAGGACGTCGACGAGGGTCTCGCGGACCATGGGGTAGCTGTCGATGCGCTGGCCCCACTGCTCCCGCGACGCGGCGTATATGGCCGCCTCGAGGAACGAGCGGCGGTGGATGCCCAGGCCCATGACCGCCACGCCGAAGCGGCTCCCGTTGACCATCTCCATCATCCGGTGGATGCCCCGCCCGTCCTGCGCGTCGGGCTGCTCCACGGTGCTCCCGCCGGTGCCGTACGTGCCGGCCAGCCAGGCGCGGGCGCCCTCGAGCTCGACCTCGGCGGTCGGCACCCCGACCGTGCCCAGCTTGGGCTTGAGCCGCTTGATGCGGAAGCCGTTGGGGGAGCCGTCGTCGTCGAGTCGGGGGACGATGAAGGTGGCGAGACCGCGGACCCCGTGAGGCGCGCCCTCGGGGCGGGCCAGGACGATGAACACCTCGGCGTCGACGTTGGAGCAGAAGTGCTTGTCGCCGAAGATCCTCCACTCGTCGCCGTCGCGCACCGCCCGGGTGGTGTTGGCGCCGACGTCGCTGCCGCCCTGGCGCTCGGTCAGGAACATCCCGCCCTCCCACGCCACGTCGGGGTCGAGGCTGGTCAGGCGGGTGAACAGCCCGTCGCGGACCTTGGGCGGTGCGTACCGCTCCACGATGTCGGCCGCCGCCGCCGACATCCCGAGGCCGCAGTAGATCGCCGTCTCGGCCTGGCTCACCAGGTAGGACAGCGCGGCGGTGACCACCGCGGGGACCGGGCGCCCGGCGTGCGCGGGCAGGCCCACGAAGCCGGCGCGCACCAGGTCGGCCTTGTTGTCGGTCCAGGTGGAGTTGTGAACGACGCGGCCGGTGTCGTGTCCCCAACGGTCGTAGCGGTCGAGGACGGGACCGTGCTTGTCGGTGACCTCGGCGCGGGGGCCGATCCGGCGCCCCACCAGCGGGCCGTAGGCCGAGACGTGCTCCTCGGCGAACTTCCGGTCGTCGGCGGCGGGGAGGAGCCGGTCGAGGGTCAGGCGCAGGTTGGGGTCGATCTCGTACCAGTCGAGGCCCAGCGCCGAGTCGTAGTTCGAGTAGTCGGCGAGCATGCTCCCAGGGTACCGCCGGTTCCGGGCCTGTACGATCGGCGCGTGGGCCGTTACGACCGCCTGTCGCCGCTCGATTCGAGCTTCCTGCACATCGAGGACCTCGAGGCGCCGATGCACATCGGCGCGCTGGCCGTGCTGGAGGGCGGGCCGTTCTTCGACGAGCACGGGGCCTTCCGCCTCGCCGCCGTCCGCGACCTGGTGATGTCGCGGCTCGACCTGATCCCGCGCTTCCGGCGGCGCCTCCAGCACGTCCCCTTCGGGCAGGGCCGGCCCATCTGGGTCGACGATCCCCACTTCGACATCGCCTACCACGTGCGGCTCACGGCCCTCCCGTCGCCGGGCACCCGCGAGCAGCTGCTCACGCTGTGCTCCCGGGTGCAGGCGGGCCTCCTCGACCGGACCCGCCCGTTGTGGGAGCTGTGGTTCGTGGAGGGTCTGGAGGGCGGGCACGTGGCGCTGATCCAGAAGACGCACCACGCGCTGGTCGACGGCGTGTCCGGGGTCGACGTCGCCACGGTCCTCCTCGACTTCGCCCCCGAACCGCCCGCGACCCCGACCACCGATTGGCAGCCCGAACCGGTGCCGTCCTCGGCCAACCTATTCGTCGACTCGATCGTCGAGCGGGCGACCCAGCCGGCCGAGCTGGGCCGCTCCGTCCGCGGCGCGCTCCGGCGGCCGCGCGAGGGGATGAAGCGGGCGGGCGAGCTGGCCCGGTCGTTCACCACCATCCTCGACCGGCACCTCTTCGCCCCCCACACGGCGCTCAACGCCCGCGTCGGGCGGAACCGGAGGCTCGAGGCCGTCCGGATCCACCTCGACGACGTCAAGGCCGTCCGCCGGTCGTTGGGTGGCACCGTCAACGACGTGGTCCTCGCCGCCGTGGCCGGCGCGCTGCGCCGGTACTTCACCGGTCGGGGCGACCCCGTCGACGGGCTGGTGCTGCGGGCGCTGTGCCCGGTGTCGGTGCGCGACGACGACGAGCGCCTCCACCTGGGCAACCGGGTGTCGGCGATGATCGTGCCGCTGCCGGTGGGGATCGCCGACCCGGGCACCCGCTTCGACGCGCTGCGGTCCTACACCTCCGACCTGAAGGAACGCCGGCAGGCGGTGGGAGCGGCGTTCCTCGTCGACCTGACCACCTACGCCGCGCCCACCCTGCTCGGCGCGGCGGCCCGCCTGGTGCACCGCCAGCCGTTCGTGAACGTGGTCGTCACCAACATCCCCGGGCCGCAGGTCCCCCTCTACCTCATGGGCGCCCGGATGCTCGAGGCGTACCCGATCGTGCCGCTGGCCCGGAACCTGGCCGTCGGCGTGGCCCTCTTCTCCTACTGCGGCTACGTGCACCTCGGCGTGTTCGGCGATCCCGACGCGCTGCCCGACCTGGCCGCGTTCGCCGCGGCCCTCGACGACTCGTTCGCCGAGCTGGCCAAGATCGCGACCGACGCCCGTGGTTGAGCGGCCCGAGCTCTGGGAGCGCGACGCCGTCGAGCTGGCCGCCGCGGTGCGGTCGGGCGAGGTGCGCGCCGACGACCTGCTGGAGCTGCACCTCGCCCGCATCGCCGTCCACGACCCGAAGCTGAACGCCATCGCCCACCTCGACGCCGACGGCGCCCGCGAGCAGGCGGCCGCCATCGACGCCCGCGTCGGCGCCGGCGAGGATCCGGGCCCGTTCGCCGGCGTGCCGATGGGTGTGAAGGAGCTGACCGCGGTGGGCGGCATGCCCGACACCGGCGCGTCGATGATCTACCGCGGCCGCACGGCCGCCGCCGACTGCGCCGAGGTGGCGCGCCTCCGCGCGGCGGGCGCGGTGATCGTGGGGCTGACCACCTCGCCCGAGTTCGGCGCCGTCAGCTTCACCAACACCCCGCTCCACGGCGTCACCCGCAACCCGTGGGACCCGTCGCGCACCCCCGGCGGGTCGTCGGGGGGATCGGCCGCCGCGGTGGCGTCGGGGATGCTGCCGGCCTGCACGGGCAGCGACGGTGGCGGCTCGATCCGGATCCCGTCGAGCTACAGCGGCCTGCTGGGCATGAAGGCCACGCTCGGGCGCATCGGAGCCGGGCCCGGCGGTCCGTTCGATGCCAGCCTCACGTCGGTACACGGCCCCGTGGTGCGCTCCGTGCGCGACGCCGCCCGCTACCTCGACGTCACGTCGGGACCGACCGACACCGACCCGGTGTCGCTGGCGCGCCCCGGGATCTCCTACGAGCAGGTGGTGGCCAGCGGCGCCGGCGCGGGCGCGCTCCGGGGCAAGCGGGTGGCGTGGTCCTCGTCGCTGGGCTACGCCCGCGTCGACCCCGCGGTCGAGCACGTGGCGCGGGAGGCGGCCGAGGCGCTGGTGGAGCTGGCCGGGTGGGAGCTCGTCGACGTCGACGTGAAGCTGCCCCGGCCCGGAGCGGCGTGGGGTCTGCTGAGCGCGCTGAACATGGCCGCGTTCCGCCTCGACGACGCCCGCGGTCGCTTCGACGAGCTCACCCCGGTGGTGCGGCTCGGCTTCGAGGCCCTCGACAGCCTCGACGCCGCCGGCCTGGGCAAGGCGGTCCGACGGCGCCAGGAGCTCCTCGACGCCGCCGCCGGGGTGTGGGAGCACCTCGACTTCCTGTTGACCCCCACCACGCCGACCACCGCGATCGTCGCCTAGGGCGTGTTGACGGGTGAGGTGGCGGGGGAGCAGGTCAACCTGATGCTCCTGAGCGCCGCGTTCACGGCGCCGTTCAACATGACGGGCCAACCCGCGTGCAGCATCCCGGCCGGCTTCGTCGACGGGCTGCCGGTCGGGTTGCAGGTGGTGGGGCGACGCCACGACGAGGCCATGGTCCTCGCCGCCGCGGCGCTGCTCGAGGAGGCCCGCCCCTGGCCGCGGCTGGCTCCCGGCTACTGAGGTAGGAACCTCGCGACCGGCGGTCTTGACCGCGCGGTCAACTACCCTGCCCGGCGGGATGCCCAAGCAGGAACAGGAGACGGCCTCCGAGGAGGTCGTGGAGGTCGCACCCGGGGTGCTGCGGATGCAGCTCCCCATCTGGATGCCGGGCCTCGGCCACGTGAACATGTACGGGCTGGTCGACGACCGCGGGTTGGCGGTCGTCGACCCGGGGATGCCGGGGCCGAAGAGCTGGCGGGCGGTCAAGGCCCGGTTGCGCTCGGCCGGCTACCGCGTCGGTGACGTGCACACCGTGCTGGTGACCCATTCGCACCCCGACCACTTCGGCTGCGCCGGGAGGCTGCGGAAGGAGGCCGGGGCCGAGGTGGTGGCCCACCGGGCGTTCACCACCTGGACGATGGATCCCCGGGCCGCCGTCTCGGAGGCCGAGGCCGAACGGGTGGAGGAAGCCGCGATCCGGGCCGCCGAGGGCTACCGGGGCCCGTCGGCCGACGAGGCCCCGTCGCTCGCCGGTGGACCCGGTGCGCCCGGCGACGACGACCACGGCGACGACATGGAGGGACGGCGCCGCCTGGCGCCGTGGGGTGGGCCGACCCCGTGGGGTGGGCACCACCCGGCTCCGGCCCTCGTGCACCGGATGGCCTACCGGGCCATGCGCCTGCTGTTCTCGCCCCCCGACCCCACGCGCCGCGTGGTGCACGGAGCGTCGCTGCGCCTCGCCGGCCGCGACTGGTTCGCGGTCCACACGCCGGGCCACACCCTCGACCACCTCTGCCTCTGGGATCCCGAGGGGGGCGTCCTGCTGAGCGGCGATCACGTCCTCCCCACCATCACGCCCCACATCGCCGGTTCCCCGCACGGCGACTCGCTCCACGCCTACCTCGTCACCCTCGACCTGGTGGCGTCGCTGGACGGGGTCGAGCTCGGACTGCCCGCCCACGGCCACCCGTTCACCGACGTGCCCGGGCGCGTCGAGGCGATCAAGGAGCACCACCGCGAGCGGGTGGAGGAGTTGCGCCGGGCGTCGTTGGCGCTGGGCCCCACCGGCGTGCAGGAGCTGTCGCGCGAGGTGTTCCCGCGCCGGCACTGGGGCGTCATGGCCGAGAGCGAGACCTTCTCCCACCTCGCGCACCTGCGCCGCGCCGGCGAGGCCGAGCGCTGGGAGGAGGGCGGTCGCCTCGTGTACCGCGCTACCCCCGGCTGAGCGGGCGGCGCCGGCTCGTGGCCCTACCGGGGAATGCAGGCGAACAGGTGCCGGCCGTACTCCTCGTGGAAGGGCACGCGTCGGTCGTCGTCGGGCCCGAGGTCCAGCACCTCGGAGAATTCGCCGTACCGGCGCAGGTACTCCTGCACGTACTCGGGTGTCCAGTGGGGCAGGCGGTCGCGATACCGCCGCTCGTCGCCCTGGCCGGTGTCGAGGAACACCACGCGACGCGCCGATCGACCGAGCCGGCGCACCAGCTCCTCCCCGCTGCAACTCCCGTCTCCGAGCGCGAAGCGGTGCAGGAGCCCGAAGCAGCTGACGACGTCCCAGGCGCCCGGGGAGGAGCCGAGGACGGCCGCGGCGTCCGCGGTGGTCATCCGGTTCGGGTCCACGCCGTAGGCGGCTCGTGCGAGCTCCGGAGCCATGGGATCGATCTCCACCCCGTGGGCGTCGTAGCCGGCTTGCGACATGGAGGCCACGAACCATCCGTAGGTCGCGCCCACGTCGAGGTAGCTCGCCGGAGGCCCGACGCCGAGGCCGCCGAGCACGTGGAGCATCCGGTCGAGCCGGTCGGTGCACCGCCTCGCCAGTGGCCACTCACGGCGGAGCTCCGGGGCGTCGATCGGTTGTCGCAGGGCGCGCCGCCCCGCCTGGCTGCGCATCCCGGCCAGGTGATCCTGGAGGGCGGTCGTGGTGGGGATCCCTATGTTGGAGACGGTGAGGTGCGTCGATCCCTGCACGACGGCGGCCGCGACGCGGTGGTGGCCGTCTGAGAGCTGTACGCAGTCCGAGTGGGCGATCGGGTGCACCTCGACGGGTGCGCCGTGGGGGCTGCCGCCCCGCTCGGTGCGGGGGTGGGTTCCCTCGCCGAGCGATGCCCGCGCGAATCGGCGCGCGTGATCCGCCACGCCTTCGACGGTGGTCGCCCCGAAGAAGTGGCCGTCGAGCTCGATGCAGTTCCGGGCCAGGATCCCGTAGGGCGTGGTCGCGAACCCGTCGGCCGTCGCCGCTTCCACGCCGAGGGCCTCGGCCCGCCTCAGGAGGTCGACGTGCGGACCCTCGCTCACCGGAGTGGAGGACCACAAGAGGTCGTTCGTCAGTCGCGCGTACTCGTTGCCGGGGATGTCGGACTGGTAGCCGAGCAGGACGCGGTCGAGCGCGACCCGCTGGGAGGTCGCCGCCGCGCTGACGGGCGCCAGGCGCGGGAACGGCCGTAGCAGCCGGTAGGTCACGTACCGGGCGGCCCGGCCGACGCCGCGTGCGTGATAGCCGGCCGTCGCCAGGCGGTACCTGTCCACGGCGACCGGACACGAGCCGTCGACGGCGAGGGGACCCAGGCTGCTTCCGGCCCGGGCGGGGTTTGATCGGTTCACAGGCGCACGGTTCCTGGTCACGGACCGGGGACGACGAGCGGGAGCCGGTACCGGGACAAGCGTACCGGGCATGGCCGCTCCGAGATCGTGATCCGACCTATCTGTCGGCCGGGTTCCGTGAGCCTGATCGCTGCTCACCGGACGGTTGCCGAGAAGCCGCCGCGCCGGTGCGGGCCCCGTGCAAGATGGTCACCACGGTCGCCGACCGCGAAACCGTCCGGAGGTTCCCCAGATGCGCGCCGCCCTGCTGCTCCAGTGCCCCGATCGCCCCGGCATCGTCGCGGCCGTGGGGAGGTTCGTGGCCGAGACCGCCGCCGGCAACATCGTCGAGGCCGACCAGCACTCCGACGCCATCGCCGGTTCGTTCCTCCAGCGCGTCGAGTTCGACACCGACCGCGCGCTCGGGGAGCTCGCCGGCGCGTTCACCCCGATCGCCGAGCGCTTCGGGATGACGTGGGAGCTCCACGACCTCGCCCGGTCCGCCCGGCTGGTCGTCCTGGCCTCCCGGGAGGGCCACTGCCTCGGCGACCTGCTGGTGCGCTGCCACCTGGGGGAGCTGCGGGCGTCGGTGGTGGCGGTCGTGTCGAACCATCCCGACCACGAGGCGCTCGCGGCGCGCTTCGAGGTCCCGTTCCACCACCTCCCGATCGGCGACGATCGTGAGGTCCAGGAGGCGGAGCTATCGGACCTGCTCGGCCGGATGACCCCCGATCTCGTGGTGCTGGCGCGCTACATGCGGGTGCTGCCGGAGTGGCTGGTGGAGCGGTGGCCGAACCGGATGATCAACATCCACCACTCGTTCCTCCCGTCGTTCGCGGGGGCCCGGCCCTACGCGCAGGCGCATGACCGAGGGGTGAAGGTGATAGGCGCCACGGCGCACTACGTGACCGCCACGCTCGACGACGGGCCGATCGTCGCTCAGCAGGTGCTACCGGTGTCGCACCGCGACGATCCGACGCGCCTCTCCCGCCGGGGCCGGGACATCGAGTCGGTGGTGCTCGCCGAGGCCGTACGGCTCCACCTGGAACGCCGCATCGTGGTGTACGGCCGCCGGACCGCCGTCTTCGACTGAGAGCCACCAGGCCGGCGGCGACGGAGAGGAGCGGCCTTCGGCGACCGGGGCTACGGTGCCGGGCATGAGCCGCTCCTCCCTTCCCGACGATCCCACCGCCGAGGTCACCGACCTCCTCCAGACGCTGATCCGCAACGCGTGCGTCAACGACGGCCGCGAGGCGTCGGGGCAGGAGGCGCGCAGCGCCGACGCGCTCGCCTCCTACCTCGAGGGAGCCGGCCTCGACCTCCAGGGCTTCGAGCCGCGTCCCGGCCGGCGCAGCCTGCTCGCTCGCATAGAGGGCTCCGACCCCACCGCCCCCACCCTGTTGCTCATGGGCCACACCGACGTGGTGCCCGTGAACCTCGAGGGCTGGAGCCGCGACCCGTTCGCCGGCGACCTCGACGACGGGATGGTGTGGGGCCGGGGCGCCATCGACATGCTCAACCTCACGGCGTCGATGGCGGTGGCCTTCCGGCACCTGGCCGACTCGGGGTTCACACCACGCGGCACCCTGGCCTACCTCGCCGTCGCCGACGAGGAGTCGCTCGGCACCTGGGGGGCCGACTGGCTCACCGGGCACGAGCTCGACCACGTGCGGGCCGACTACGTGGTGACCGAGTCGGGCGGGTTCCAGATGCCCACCCCGGGCGGGATCCGCCTGCCGGTGATGGTGGAGGAGAAGGGCACCTACTGGACCAAGATCACCGTCCACGGCACCCCCGGCCACGGGTCGTCGCCCTACGGCACCGACAACGCGCTGGTGACCGCGGCCGAGGTGGTGCGGCGCATCGCCTCGTACCGGCCGCCGGCTCGCCTCTCCGACGTCTGGCTCCGCTTCGTCGCCGGGATGGAGCTCCCGGCCGAGCTCCGCGACCCGGCCGGCGTCGAGGGCATGCTCGAGCTCCTGCCCACGGGCCTGGCCCGGATGCTGTACTCGGCCACCCACACCACGTTCGCGCCGACCATCGCCCACGGCGGTACCAAGACCAACGTGATCCCCGACCGGGTCGAGCTGGAGGTCGACGTCCGCACGCTGCCCGGCGAGGAAGGCGATGTGGCCCGCCGGATGCTGCTCGACGCCGTAGGCGACCTGGCCGACCGTATCGACCTGGAGTCGAACGACGACCCGCCGACCTCGTCGCCCGTCGACACGCCGCTGTGGGACTCTCTCGCCCGGACCACGGCCAAGCTCTGCGAGGGCTCGGCGCTGGTGCCGATGATCATGGTGGGTGGCACCGACAACCGCTTCTTCCGGCGCACCGGATCGGTGGGGTACGGGTTCGGCCTCTTCAGCCGCCGCCTCGACCTCGCCGACTACTCCACCATGTTCCACGGCAACGACGAACGGGTCGACGTGGAGTCGCTGCGCCTCTCCACCGAGCTCTGGACGGCCCTGGCCCACGACCTGCTGGCCTGACGGGGCGGGCCGCATCCTGGATCTTGTCCGTCTCCGGGCCGGGGCCCGGACTCCCACGGGGGTGCTCCATGTCTCCTAACGCGAGCGTCGTGAACCACATCGGGCACTGCGTGGCCGACGTCGGGCGCGCCCGTCGCTTCTACGAGGAGGTGTTCGGGTTCCGCATGACGCGTGAGCTGTCCGTGCCCGACGGCCCGGCTTCCACGCTCCTGCGCGTACCACCGCCCGTCGGGCTGACGGCCACCTACCTGGAGCTCGGCGGCACGGTGCTGGAGCTGTTGCACTTCGACCGCCCGGCCGACGCCGAGCGCCATGAGCGGGTGTTCACCGAGCCGGGGCTCACCCATCTGTCGTTCTCGGTGGACGACGTCGCCGCCACCTGCGCGTCGGTCACCGAGCACGGCGGGACGGTGCTGACCGACACCGACATCGGTGGCCTCGCGGTCATGGTGCGGGACCCCGACGGCCAGCTCCTGGAGCTCCTGGCCACCGGCCTGGTCGAGAGCACCTGATCCCCCGACCGGTCGCCCGATGCCTCCGGGGGGTCGCCCGGTCGGGGCCCGTCGCCATCCGTGCGCCGGCGCGCGGCCGCCGCGCCGGGATGCCGGGGCCGACGCGGATCCGGGTTCAGCCGTCCCCCTCGTCGCGGCCCTCGCCCCCCGCGTCCTGCTCGCGGAGGTAGCGCTCGAAGGCGGCGGCGATGTCGTCGCCGGCGCTGCTCCCCGTCTCCGCCGACGGGTGGTCGGCGCGCTCCTCGAGCCGGCGTATGTAGGCGCGGGTGTCGTCGTCGTCGCCCACGGCGTCGTCGATGCGGAGCCGCCACTCCTCGCCCTCGCGGCGTAGCTCGTCGAGCCGGAGGCCCACGCCGAGGAGGTCGGCGGTGCGGGAGAGGAGGAGCTCGGTGGCGGGCGGGTCGGAGTGGATGGGCGGCAGGTAGTGGGGCACCGGTGCCCACAGCGACACCGACGGCACCCCCGCCGCCCGGCACTGGTCGTGGAGGACCCCGACGATCCCCGTCGGGCCCTCGTAGCGCGAGCGCGACAGGCCCAGCCCGTCGATCAGCGCCGGGTCGGTGGCGCTGCCGGTCAGGACGGGGGGCCGCGTGTGCGGGACGTCGGCGAGCAGGGCGCCCAGCATCACGACCATCTCGCACCCGGTCGTGGCCACCACCTCGAGCACGGCGCGGCAGAAGGACCGCCAGTTCCGGCTCGGCTCCATGCCCATCAGGAGCACGGCGTCGTGGGGTCCGCCGGTGGGACCGGCGAGGAACCGGTTGGCGGGCCAGTCGATGTCGGAGGTCACACCGTCGACGAGGTGCAGCCGGGGGCGGTGCCGCCGGTAGTCGAGGTGGGCCTCGGGGTCGACGCTCGCGAAGGGGCGGGCGTCGAACTCGCGGGCCAGCCACCTCGTAGCGCCGGTCGCGGCGTCGCCGGCGTCGTTCCATCCCGCGAAGGCGCACACCATCAGCGGCCGGGTCAGCCGCGGCCGGCGCTCCCAGACCAGCCCGTCGGTGCCGAACCCGTCGGCCGGCCCATCGGCGTGATCGAGCGCGCCCATCAGCCGCGTAGCGCCGGGATCGACGAGCGGCCGGCCACGGCGAGCGCCGCGTCGGCGAGCTGCTCGACGAGCGTGCCCATGGCCGAGAACCCCTCCCCCAGCGTCTTGCCCATGCGGAAGCGGGCGTGGATGCCCTCCACGACCACCGCCAGCTTGTAGGTGGCAAGTACCTCGTAGAAGTCGAGGTGCTCCACGTCCCGGCCCGATGCGGTCGCGTAGCGCTCCACGATCGCGTCGCGCCCGAGGAACCGGGTGGCCGGGGCCGAGCCGGTGCCCATCGTGACGGCCTGGGCCGCGGAGTCGCCCCAGTACACGAGGAACAGGCCGAGGTCGGTGAGCGGGTCGCCGAGCGTCGCCATCTCCCAGTCGAGGACGGCCACGATCCGCGTGGGGTCGTCGGGGGCGAGCATGGTGTTGTCGAGCCGGTAGTCGCCGTGGACGACGGCCGCCGGCCCGGACGGCGGGATCGCGTTCCGCAGGCGCCGGGCCACCTCCTCGAGCGCGGGGAGCTCCCGGGTCCGGGACCGCTCCCACTGCTCGCCCCAGCGTCGCACCTGCCGCTCGACGAACCCCTCGGGGCGGCCGAGGTCGGCCAGCCCGACCGCCTCGTAGTCGACGGCGTGGATGCGGGCCAGCACGTCGATCAGCTCGCGTGAGCAGCCCTGGGCCTCCTCGGAGCTGAGCGCCGCCGTGGCGGCCGGGTCGCGCAGCACCAGCCCGTCGACCTTCTCCATCACGTAGAAGGGGGCGCCGGTGACGGCGGTGTCGTCGCAGAAGGCGTAGACCTCGGGCACCGGTACGCCGGTGCCGTGCAACGCCCTCTGTACCCGGAACTCCCGGCCCATGTCGTGCGCGGTGGGCAGGACGTGGCCGAGCGGCGGCCGGCGCAGGACCCACGAGCGCGTGCCGTCGGAGATCGAGTAGGTGAGGTTCGACTTGCCGCCGGCGATCAGCTCGGCCTGGAGCGGGGTGTCGGCGGACGCGCCGGGGACGTGGCTCGCGAGGTACTCGCGGACGCGGTCGAGATCGATCCCCTCGGGGCGGCCCACCGGGCCGAGGCTACCCGGGGTGGATCAGGCGACGCGGGGGGCGCGGGGCCGGACGGGCTTGCCGTCGCCCTTGGGGTAGCGGGCCACGCGACCCACCGGCATGTCGACGCGGAAGCCCGCCGCGGCGCGCTCCTCCTCGGACTCGCCGCCCCAGAAGCCGTACTCGCGGTGCTCCCGGGCCCACTGCCGGCACTCGGAGAGCACCGGGCACTGGGCGCAGATGGCCCGGGCCCGCTCCTCGCGGACGGCCCGCGCCTCCGGGCGTTCACCCGGCGGCGCGAAGAACAGGGAGGTCTCGCCGCTGCAGGCGGCGTCGACGGTCCACTCGAGGGGACCGGAGAAGATCAGGTTGCTCACGCTCTCGGCGGCCACGCGTTGCCTCCTGGGGACCCCGGGCAGGGGCCGGTCGGGAAGTCGGAGAGAGAAGTCGGAGAGAGTCGGGGGAGGGAGGGACGGAGATCGGGGAGCCGGTGGGGGGACCGACCCCCCGATACGTCCTGCCCCCAATGAAAGCACCTCGGGCCCAATCAGTCCAACAGTCAAATATGATACGATTAATCGGTTCTAGAGATATCCTGTCCGGGCAAATCGGGGAGACGACCGTGGAACTGCGCCATCTCGAGACCCTCGTGGCCATCGACCGCGAGGGCTCGTTCACCGCCGCTGCTGATGCCCTCAACACCGTCCAGTCAAACGTCTCCGAACAGGTCCGCCAGCTCGAGACGGAGCTGGGCGTCGATCTCCTCGTCCGCAGCCGGCGGGGTGCGAGCCCGACCGAGTGCGGCCGGGCCGTGATCGAGCGGGCCCGGCGCATCCACCGCGAGCTCGAGGCCATGCGCGACGACCTCGCCATGCTCACCGGCCTCGAGGTGGGTAGCGCGACCCTGGGCATCGTGGGCACGGCCAGCCGGTGGATCGTCCCCGACGTCGTGGCCGACATGCGGGCCAAGGCGCCCGGCGTCACCCTGCGCATCAACGAGGGCGCGTCCGAGCGCCTCTTCGCCGAGGTCCTCACCCACGAGCTCGCCCAGGCCGTGGTGACCGAACCCGTCCAGGACAAGCGCCTGGTGGTCGAGCACCTCCTCGACGAGGCGCTCGTGGGGCTCGTTCCCGAGGACGCCCGGATGCCGAGGTCCCCGGTTCCCCTTGCCGCCCTGGCCCGCCTCCCGCTGGTGCTGCCCCCGGCCAACAACCCCCTGCGCCTCGAGGTCGAGCAGGCGGCGCGCAGCGAGGGGGCGACCCTCGACGTCCCCGTCGAGGTCGAGGGCGTACGCCTGATCGCCGACCTGGTGGCCTCGGGCACCGGGGCGTCGATCCTGCCCGAGACCGCCATACCTCGCGACCTAACCGGCCTCCGTGTCGTGGGGGTGAGCGGGTTGCCGCCGCGCCGCCTTGCGCTGGTCACGGCTCGCGACGCCCAGCTCACGATCGCCGACCGGGCCGTGCGCCAGAGCATCTTCGGCGTGCTCTCCGGGCGGGGTCGGGCCATCACCGGCACCAACCGCGCCGGTCCGCCGGCCGCTCGGTAGCATCTCCCGCCATGTCACGAGACCGAGACGACTCCGAGCGGACCGGCCCCGACGGACGCGGCGTGAACGTGAGCCCCAAAGCCGTGGTGTCGGGCGTGGCGCTCGTGATCCTGCTGATCTTCGCGTTCCAGAACACGCGGAGCGTGCCCGTCGACCTGGTCGTGACCAGCAGGGAGGTCCGGCTGATCTACGTGATCGTGGGTTCGGCGGTGCTGGGCGCGATCATCGACCGCTTCCTGTCGTGGCGGCGCCGGCGGGGCGACTGACCGGCACCGCCGGGTTCTCGGCCGCGGGGCCGCGGCCGGCCCGGGTCACGACCCGGCTCGCCAGGTAGCCGAGCCCGAGGATCGCGAAGCCGCCCACCGCGTCGAGGAAGTAGTGGTTGGCGGTCAGGACGATCACCACGACCGTCGCCGCCGGGTAGAGGCCGGCCAGGACCTTGGCCCAGGTGGCACGCACCCTCGGCACGAACACGCACGCGCAGAACAGGGCCCACGCGCAGTGGACGCTGGGCATCGCCGCGTACTGGTTCGACAGCTTGGCGACCGCCCCCGAGTTGAACGACCAGAACGTGGGGTAGCGGGCCAGCGTGTCGACGTAGCCGTAGGAGTCGGGCAGCAGGCGGGGCGGCATGAGGGGCCAGTACCGGAAGCCGATGAGGGCCAGCGCGGTGGCGATGGCGAGGGTGTTGCGCCAGAACGGGTAGTCGTCGCTCCAGCGCGCGAACAGGTAGACGCCGGCACCGATCGTCACCACGAAGTGCAGGGATCCGTAGAAGTAGTTCATGGCCACGATCAGGGGCGTGAAGTGCAGCGCCCAGCCTTGGAGGAGCTGTTCGTGGTACAGCCGCAGCGCCCGCTCGAGGTCGACGATCTTGACGGCGTTGTGGAAGGCCTGGGTGGTGTGCTCCGCGTCGGCGTTCCGGATCGCGCTGTACACGAAGTAGAAGGCGAGGATCGCGACGACCTCCGCCCACCAGTAGATGCGGCGACCGTCGCGGAGGGTCCGCCCGCCGGGCAGCGACCGCCAGCGGGTGCGCCAGGCCGTGAGCCGAGCTGCCAGCCGATCTGTCATCGGGCCGGCGGGCGGTGCGGTGCCGGCTGCTCGTAGCCCAGGGCGAAGGCCGGCGCGCCGAGCAGGCTGGCGATGAGGACCATGGCGTACCACGCCACGCCGATCCCGAACGCCTTGCCGCTGGGGACTCCCAGCGGGCCCAGCAGCAGGACGAGCATGCCCTCGCGCACCCCGAATCCCCCCACCGACACCGGTACCACCTGGGCCATGGCGACGGCCGGCGCGTATGCGATCACCGCCGCGGTCGGGATCGAGACCCCGAGGGTGCGCACGGCGAACCAGACCATCAGGACCGTCGACGCCTGGTAGACGAAGGTGGCGCCCACGACGTCGAGCGCGGCGCGGCGGCGCCGGCGCAGGCGGTCGACGCCCACGTGCACGGCGCCGATGAAGCGCATCCAGTTCTCGTGCTCGGTGAACCGGCCGGCCACCTTCGGGGCGCCCGCGGCCACGAGGATCGCGACGAGCGCCACCAGCGTGACGGAACTGATCACGAGCGCGATCCACGCCCGGCGCTCGGAGAGGAGCGACGGGTCGAGCAGGAACCCCAGGTAGCAGATGAGCGGGAGGACGAGGAACCCGGTGAGCCGCTCGAGCGCCACCGACGCGAACGCGACCGGGCCGGAACCGACCGACCGGGAGGCTCGACTGACCCGCAGGACGTCGCCGCCGATCGTCGACGGCAGGACGTTGCCCACGAACTGCCCGGCGAAGTAGTGGGACGTGAGGGTGCGCAGGGGGACGGGGGCGTCGAAGACGGCGAGGACCCGCTGCCACCGCCACGCCGAGAGCACGATGCCGAGGGCCGCGACCATCACGCCACCGGCGAACCAGGCCAGGGTGGCGAGCGGGTGCTGGCGGGGGAAGACCTTGTCGAGGTGGATCTTCGAGACCAGCACCGCGACGAGCGCGCCGCTGATCACGAGGCGCGCCACGAGCTTCCACCGCCGGCCCCGGCGGCTCGCGGTCTCCTCGGCCGTGGGGGTCGACGGCATCGCCGTCAGACTACGGCGATCCGGGAGCGATCCCGGCGCGATCGGCCCGGCGGGCCGGGTCGGGGCTCCGGTGATGCGTCGCCATTCCGGCGACGCATCACCCAGAGTGGGGGTTCTCGCTCAGCAGGCAGGGTCGCCAGTCGCCGTCCTCCTTGACGACGAGCGTCTGGTACTCCCGGCGCCCCGAGTCCTCGAAGCGGATCCAGTACCGGACCGTCGCCTCGGAACCGCCGTGCAGGTCGGCGCTGCTCACCCCGGTGTCGTCGATCGCGCCGTGACGGCGGGTCAGGCTCCGCATCGCCGCCTCGAACTCGCGCTCGGTGAAGGTGGCCCGCTCGGCGGAGCACGACGCGTCGTAGGCGGCCTGGTAGCGGCGGTCTTCGAGGTGCTCGAGGACGTGGCTGGTTGCGTTCATCGGGGCGAACATCCGGAAGAAGAAGAGCCCGAGGAACACCGCCGCGGTGATCGCCCCGGCCCAGAGCAGGCCGAGCACGATCGCGAGCCATCCCAGGCGCCGCTTCCTGGGCGGGGTGGGTGTCCACGCTCCCGACGGGCCGGTGGGTGCACCCCAGCCGGCGGCGCCCCAGCCCCCGGACCCGGCCGTAGGTGGAGGCGACGCCGGGGGTGGTACCCCCCAGCCGCCTGCGCCGGCCGCGTGGCGGGGTCCGCCGGGCGGTGGTGTGGGCGGCGGAGGTGGTGTGGGCGGCGGAG
>JADLDD010000080.1 GCA_020846855.1 Acidimicrobiia bacterium
GGGGGCCTCAGCGGCGGGGCCGGCGGCTCTCCTTCTTGACCCGGGCCAGCTCCACCCGCTGGGGGTGCGACTTGTAGAACGGGTCGAGCGGGTAGCACCCGGAGACGAGGCCGTGGCGGGGGGCGGTGGTGCAGTCGCTGAAGGTGCGACAGATCGCCTCGGGTCTGAGCGGGCGGCCGGCGAGGACGTCGGCGGGCAGGGTGGGGTAGGGGAGGACCATACGGCCCAGCCCCACCATCGACGCGCCTCCGCCGGCCACCACGGCCTGGGCCACGTTCGGGAGCCACTCCTGGAGGTAGGAGTAGCCCGACCCGATCACGGTCAGGTCGGGATGCCGCCTCGCCACCTCGGCCGTCGCCGCGATCTGGCGGGCCACGCCGACGAGGGGGTCCTCGGGGGGTTCGTACCCGTCCGACGGGGGGAACAGCGCCGGCCTCTGCACGTGGGGGTTGTAGTACGGGCTCCCGGCCGTGGTGCACACGAGCCCGATGCCCAGGGCGGTCAAGCCGTCGAGGACCTCGTGCGCCTCGGCGAGGTCGATGCCGGTCCCCGTGCCGTCGCCCCCGAACGCGTACGGGTACGCGCCGTCGGCCTCGGGGACCCCCACGCCGTCCGGGCCGGGCCGGTGCGGCGCGAGGTCGAAGACCGACAGGCGCACCGCCACCGCGAGGTCGGGTGCGGCGTCGCGGATCCCCTCCACCACCGAGCGGAGGAATCGGGTCCGGCCCGAGAGCACGCCGCCGTAACGGCCGGGCCGTTCACGGGCCGACAGCAGCTCGTGGAGCAGGTACCCGTGGCAGTGCTTGACGTCGACGAAGTCGAACCCGGCCCGCCGGGCCAGCACCGCCGCCTCCACGTAGGCGCCGACCAGGTCGTCGAGGTCGGTGTCGGTGAGCACGTTCCCGGGTCCGGCCCCCACGCGCCGGTCGAGGTACGGGTGCTCGTAGGCGGTGCGGGGCGCCGGCTCGCCGCCGGGCCGCGAGTATCGGCCCGAGTGGGTGAGCTGTAGGCCCGCCACCTGGCCCGGCGCGAGCAGGGCGCGCAGGCCGGCGAAGGCGTCGACCGTCGCCTCGCCGAGCAGGAGCTGGTTCGCGTTGGCCCGGCCGTCGGCGCGCACGGCCGTCGCCTCGCCCCAGACCAGGCCGGCGCCGCTCCCGCCCAGGCGCTCCCAGCGCCGCCGCACCAGCTCGGTGGGCCGGCCGTCGGCATCGGCATCCCAGCCCTCCATCGGCAGGGTGGCGAACCGGTTGGGCGCGACCAGCGTTCCCGCCGACCCGTCGTGGATCTCGACCGGCCGGGCCAGGGGCCCGCCGGGGTCGACCGACCCGTCGAACGGGATCGCCAGGCCCAGGCCCTCGACGTGGGCGCGGAAGCGCTCGATCGTGTCGAGCTTGCGGACCTGGGGGAACCTCACGGCGGTGGGTCATCGTATCCAGCGCCCGTCCCGCGCCAAGATGGGCGGGAGCCGGTGCCGGATATGGGAGACGCCTTGGATCGCAGCCCTGCACTGTTCCTCGCCCACTGGCCCGGCCTCGAGGTCTTCGACGCCGCCGAGCTCGACCGGCTCGGGGCGATCACCCGCATCATCGACCGGACCCCGATCGGCTCGTGGGACGATCCGCGCGCCGGCGAGCTGCTGGGGGAGGCCGAGGTGATCGTCGGCCACTGGGGGTGCCCACCGGTCGACGCCGGGGTGCTCGAGCGGGCGCCGAACCTGGGCCTGATCGCGTACGCGGCGGGAACCGTCAAGGGCGTGGTGACCGACGCCGTCTTCGAGCGGGGGATCCGGGTGACCACGGGGGCCCGCGCCAACGCCGAGCCCGTGGCCGAGCTCACGCTGGCGGCGATCCTCCTCGCGGGCAAGGACGCGTTCTGGCTGCGCGACCTGCTACGCGACCCGTCGGTGGCCGCGCACCGGCCGATCGGCGAGGTGCCCACCGGCAACTGGGGCAAGACGATCGGGATCGTCGGGGCCTCCGCCGTGGGCCGGCGGGTGATCGAGCTGCTGCGCCCGTTCCCCCACCTCGCCGTCGCCCTGTACGACCCGTTCGTCGACGAGGAGGAGGCGGCCCGCCTAGGGGTCCGCCGACACGAGGACCTCGACGACCTCTGCGCCGTCGCCGACGTGCTGTCGATCCACGCTCCCGACCTACCGGCCACCCGGGGGATGATCGGCGCCCGCCAGCTCGCCGCGCTGCGCACCGGCGCGACGCTCGTCAACACGGCCCGGGGTGCGCTCGTCGACCACGCCGCGCTGGTGGCGGAGCTGCGGGCCGGACGCCTCTACGCCGTGCTCGACGTGACCGACCCGGAGCCGCTCCCCGAGGACCATCCGTTGCGCCACCTGCCCAACGTGTTCCTCACCCCGCACGTGGCCGGGTCGATGGGCACCGAGCTGCACCGCCTCGCCGAGCACGTGATCGAGGAGGTGCGACGCTGGGTCGCGGGGGAAGAGGCCGCCGACGAGGTGACCCGCGAGCGCCTGGAGCGGATGGCATGACGCCGGGACACCCCGGTGAGGCTCCCACCGGCCGCGCCGGTGGTCGGAGCCGCGGGAGGAGGTGAGCGCTCCATGGGCCAGGGGAACGAGCCGGTCCGGGTCGCGCCCTCGGGCGAGCAGTACGGGATCGCCTTCGGGGAGCAACGGGCCACGATCGTGGAGGTGGGCGGCGGGGTGCGCGAGTACCGATGGGGCCCGAGGAACGTGCTCGACCCGTACCCCGTCGGGTCGATGTGCGACGGCGCGCACGGCACGCCGCTCGTCCCCTGGCCCAACCGGCTCGGCGACGGGCGCTACACCTTCGCGGGCGAGGAGCACCAGGTGGCCCTGACCGAGCCGTCGAAGCGCAACGCGATCCACGGGTTCCTGCGCTGGCGGCCGTGGCGGGCGGTGGCGCACGAGGCCGCCCGGGTGGTGATGGCGGCGCGGATACATCCTCTCTCCGGCTACCCGTTCACCGTCGACGTGCAGGTCGAGTAC
>JADLDD010000081.1 GCA_020846855.1 Acidimicrobiia bacterium
GTCCCGTCCTCGGCCGAGAACGGGAAGAACCCGGCCCAGTCGAGCCGGGCGGCCCCGAGGAAGGAGAGGAGGGCGTCGTGGTCGTCCTCGGTCTCGCCGGGGAACCCGACGATGAACGACGATCGGAACGCGGCGTCGGGCCGCCGGGCCCGGATCCCCTCGATCAGGGCGAGGAAGCGGTCGCCGTCGCCCCACCGCTTCATCCGCCGGAGCAGGCCGCCCGAAGCGTGCTGGAGGGAGAGGTCGAAGTAGGCGGTGCCCGTGCCGAGCTCGAGCAGCGCGTCGACGAGCGGCGCCCGCACCTCGCTCGGGTAGAGGTAGAGGAGCCGGAGGCGGGCCAGGCCGTCGGGGGCGAGGGAGTCGAGTCGGCCCAGCAGCGGCACCAGCGCGCCCGGCTCGCCGGCGTCGCGCCCGTAGGACGCGAGGTCCTGGGCCACCAGCACGATCTCGCGCACCCCGCCCGCCACGAGGCCCTTGGCCTCGTCGAGGATCGTCTCGGGCGACCGCGACCGCTGCCGGCCCCGGAAAGACGGGATGGCGCAGAACGCGCAGGCGCGGTCGCAGCCCTCCGCGACCTTCAGGTAGGCCCACGGCGCGCGCGGCTCGGGCCGCGGCAGCTCCAGGAGGTCGCGCACCCCCGTGGGCGCGCGACCTCGCAGCACCACCTCGGACAGGGAGCCCTCCCCGGCGAAGCCGACCACGGCGTCGGCCTCGGGCAGCGCCTCGGCCAGCTCGGCGCCGTAGCGCTCGGCCATGCAGCCGGTGAGCACGAGGCGGGCGCCGGGGCGGCGGGCCTCGGCCAGCTCGAGGGCGACGTCGACCGACTCGCGGCGCGCCGCCTCCACGAAGGCGCAGGTGTTGAGCACCACCAGGTCGGCGTCGTCGGCCCGGTCGGCCGCGACCAGGCCGTCGGCGACCAGCGACGCGGCGACCTTCTCGGAGTCGACGACGTTCTTGGGGCAGCCGAGCGTCTCCACGAAGAAGCGGCGGGGCACGCCGGCAGCCTACAAGCGACCCCGCCGAGCCCCGCTCCCGGCCACCCCCGCCGCGCCCAGCGCCACCAGCACCACGACCCCACCGAGCGGGCCCAGCCACCAGGGTCCCGGAGCGAGGACCGCGCCCAGCACCACCAGCGCGCAGCAGACCTCGAGCACGAGGTACCAGGCCGGGATGGCCGCCCCGCAGCAGCGGGCCCGCCCGCGCTGGAGCGGCCACGAGACCAGGGGGAGGTTCTCGCGCCAGGTCAGCTCCCGGCCGCACGCGCAGTGGCTCCGGCCGCCCAGCGTCTCGCCCCGCGGGACCCGCTCGATGACCACGGCCAGGAACGAACCGATCGAGGCGCCCAGCGCGACGGCGAAGACCACCACCACGACAACCACCGCGGCGGGCGTCCCGGAGGGGACGACCGACGCCAGCGACGGCCAGGAGGCCGCCGCGTCAGGCATGGGCGCGGGACTCCTCCAACTCCTCGACGGTCATCAGCACGGCACGCGCCTTCGATCCCTCCGACGGCCCGACCACGCCCCGCCGCTCCAGGAGGTCCATGATCCGCCCGGCCCGGGAGAAGCCGACCCGCAGCTTGCGCTGGAGCATGCTCGTGGAACCGAGCCCGCTGCGCACCACGAGCTCCATCGCCTCGTCGAGCAGGTCGTCGGTGTCGTCGGCCGACCCACCGACCCGGTCCGCGGCGCCGTCGGCGGAGTCGTCGCCGGCCACGCCCTCGACGTAGTTGGGTTCGGTGACCTGGCGCTTCCAGTGCGCGACCACCTTGCGCACGCACGCCTCCTCGACCCACGACCCCTGGACCCGCTGGGCCCGACTCGAGGACGCGGTGACCATCAGCATGTCGCCCTGGCCGATGAGCTTCTCGGCGCCCGGCTGGTCGAGGATCACCCGGCTGTCGGCCAGGCTGCTGACCGAGAAGGCCAGGCGGCTGGGCATGTTGGCCTTGATCACGCCGGTGATCACGTTCACCGAGGGCCGCTGGGTGGCGATCACGAGGTGGATCCCGACGGCCCGGGCCATCTGGGCGATGCGGCAGATGCTCGCCTCCACGTCGCGGGCCGCGACCATCATCAGGTCGTTGAGCTCGTCGACCACGATCACGATGAACGGTAGGCGCGCGTAGCTGGTGCCCGAGACGGGGTCGGGCTCCTCCGCGGTGGGCAGCTCACCCCGGTCGTGCATGGCGTTGTAGCCGGTGATGTCGCGCACGCCGACCTCGGCGAGGAGCTCGTAGCGCATCTCCATCTCCCGCACCGCCCAGTCGAGGGCGTTGGCGGCTCGCTTGGGGTTGGTGACCACCTCGGTGAGCAGGTGCGGCAGGCCGTTGTAGCCCCCGAGCTCGACGCGCTTCGGGTCGATGAGGATCAGCCGGACCTGGTCGGGGGTGGCGCGCATGAGCAGCGAGGTGACGATGCTGTTGATGCAACTCGACTTGCCCGATGAGGTGGCGCCGGCGATGAGCACGTGCGGGAAGGTCGCGAGGTTGACGGTGAGGGCCCGGCCCGAGATGTCGCGGCCGAGGCCGACCTCGAGGGGGTGGGTGGCCCGCTGCGCCTCGGGGCTCTCCAGGATGTCGCCGAGCGTGACGAGCTGGCGCTGCTTGTTGGGAACCTCCACCCCGATGGCGCTGCGGCCCGGGATCGGGGCGAGGATGCGCACGTCGGGGCTCGCCATCGCGTAGGCGATGTCGTGGCCGAGGCTGGTGACCCGGTTGACCTTCACCCCGGGCGCGAGCTCGAGCTCGTAACGGGTGACGGTCGGGCCGACGGTCATGCCGACCAGGCGGGCGTCGACGCCGAACTCCCGCAACGTCTGCTCCAGGACGCGGCCGCCCGCCTGGACCAGGCGGGAGTCGAGCCGGCGGTCGCTGCTGCGGGCCAGCACCGAGGTCGGCGGGAGCTTCCACGGGCCGGTGGCCCGGGCGGTGAGGTCGATGGCGAGCTGGCCGCCGTCGCCCTCCACGGCCGGCACCTCGGCGCCCCGCCGCCCACGACCGTGTCCGTCCGGGTCGCCGTCGGCCTCGTCGCCGTCGGCCTCGTCGCCGTCGTCCGCGTCGAGATCGCCGGCACCCTCGACGTCGTCGAGGGCCTCGCCGGGGTCGTCGGGATCGTCGCCGGTTCCCTCGACCATCCCGAGCGGGTCGGCATCGCCGCCGGCCAGGCCGAGCAACGTCGCCTCGGCGTCGCGGTCGGCGTCGGGGTCCGGCGCGTCCGCGGGAGGAAGAGCGAAGAGGGCGGCCAGGGCGCGACCGGCGGCCCGGGTCGCCCCGCCCAGGGCCGCGAACACCCGGTGGAGCGGGATGCCGGGCACCAGGAGCGCACCCACCAGGCCGGCGGCCACCAGGACCACCGCCGCACCGACCGCACCGAGCGCCGCGACCAGGGGCTGGCCTACGGCGGCCCCGAAGAGGCCGCCGGCGTCGCGCAGCTCGGGCAGAGGTCCGCCCAGGGCGGGGCGGCCGTACCCGAGGTGGAGCAGGCCGGCGACCGAGACCGCCACCAGCGCCGCGCCGAGACCGATCCGCACTGCCGCCGGCTCGCGCTCCTCGGCTTCCTCCGAGCGGTCACCGCGGACCGATCCCGCCAGCAGCGCGACGCCGAGGGCCACGAACGCGACCGGGGCGAGGAACGCCGCCCGGCCGACCAGGGCCGTGACCGCCCGGTCGACGGCGCGACCCAGCGGCCCGGCGAGGTCGCCGGCGAGGCCGAGGGCCAGCAGGACGCCCGCCGCCAGCGACACGATCGCGGCCGCGTCGCGACGGTGCCCACCCAGTTCACGCCCGACGGCCTCCCGGGCACGCGCCGCCGGGCCGGGACCGGACCGGCGGCGGGACGGGCGCCGGGCGGGGGCGCGGGACGACGACTTCCGGCGCGTGCGGGCCATACCCCAACAGTAACCGCGGCCACACCAGCCACAGTGCGTTACCGCGCGGAGGGAAGGACCTTCTCGTACCAGTCGTGCTGCTCGGCGACCCGCATCCCGGCGCGCTCGAAGAGGGTCATCACACCGTCGGGGTCGTCACCGTCGACGGTCAGCGTCACCCGCGTGGTGCCCCGCTCCTTCAGGTCGGAGAGCATCCGGTCGAGGAGCGCGCTGGCCACCCCCCGGCGCCTCCACACCGGCCGGACGCCCAGGTCGCTCAGGAACGCGTAGTCGTTCGCCTCGTGGGCCAGGATCCCGCCGATCGGCTTGTCACCGTCGCAGGCCACCAGCCAGAGGTCGGGGTCGAACGACGGGTGGCCGACCTGGAGCGCGATCCACTCCCGCAGCGGCCGCGGCGTGTAGCGGAACGTGCCGCTGAACGCCTCGTCCATGGCGTCGTGCACCAGCTCCTCGTCGATGCCGGGCCGGAAGGCGCGGATCGCGATCCCGTCGGGAGGATCGACCGCGGCCCGCCGGCGACGGGTGAGCTCGCCGACCATCCGGAACATGGTGTGGGCCCGGCGGTACCCGTTGCGCTCGAGCAGGTCGCACTTGGCCGCGTTCGAGCGGGAGGCGAAGGTTCCCACAGCCACCGGGCCGGGTGCGGTCCGGGCCAGCTCCGCTGTGCGCTCCTCGATCCGGGCCAGGAGGTGCCCACCCAACCCCCGGCCGCCGTACTCGGGCAGCACGTACGCGACGGCCTCGACCTCGGCCCCCGCGACGTCCTGCCACAGCGAGGCGTAGCCGACGATCCGGCCGCTCGGCCCGGTGACCACCCAGGCGTCGTGGCGCCGGTCGAACCGGGGGCGTCCCCACTCGGCCTCCAGGTCGTCGGCGCCGAAGCTGCTGACCCCGTGGTCGGCGATCTCGCACGCCTCGACCACCTCGGCCACGGTCCGCACGTCGCGGGGGCCGGGGTGGCGGATGCGGTACCCGGCGGGGAGGGCCACCCTCTCAGACCTCGATCACCACGGGGATCACCGCGGGGCGTCGCCGGGTCCGCTCGTTGATGAACCGGCCGAGCGCCCGGCGGGCGTGGCGCTTCGTGACCTCGGCGTCGACGCCGCCGTCGGCCGTCAGCTCCACCAGGGCGTCGCGCACCTCGGCCTTGGCCTCGCCGAGGAGCTCGTCGGCCTCGGGCGCGTAGACCCAGCCCCGCGTGACGATCTCCGGGTCGGTGACCAGCTCGCCCGACTTGGAGTCGACGGTGACGATCAGGACGACCACGCCCTCCTCGGCCAGGTTGCGCCGGTCGCGCAGCACGCCGTGGCCGACGTCGCCGACTATGCCGTCGACGTACAGGAACCCGGCGGGGACGGCCCGGCGCTCCACCTTCATCGCGTCGCCGTCGATGGTGACGGCGTCGCCGTCCTCGCACACCACGACGTTGGCCGGGTCGACGCCGACGTCGCGCGCGAGCCGGGCGTGGTGGACCAGGTGTCGGTACTCGCCGTGCACCGGGATGAAGCACTCCGGCCGGACGAGGTTGAGCAGGAACTTGAGCTCCTCGCGCGACGCGTGCCCCGACACGTGGACCGGCGCGTTCGCGCCGTGGAGCACGTCGGCGCCGGACCGGTAGAGGGCGTCGATGACCCGTGACACGTTCTCCTCGTTCCCCGGGATCGCGTGGGCCGAGATCACCACCACGTCGTCGGGGCCGACGTGCACCTGCTTGTGCTCCCGGGCCGCCATGAGGGAGAGCGCGCTCATCGGCTCACCCTGCGATCCGGTGCTGATGACGCACACCTCCCCCGGCGGCAGCCCGACGGCGTCGGCGACGTCGATGACGCTGCGGGCCGGAACGTCGAGGACGCCCATCTCCCGGGCCAGCGTGGCGTTGTTGACCATCGAGCGCCCGAGGAACGCCACCTTGCGGCCGGCCTCCACCGCCGCCGACGCGACCTGTTGCACCCGGTGCAGGTGGGAGGCGAACGACGCCACGATGATCCGGCGGTCGGGGTTGCGCAGGAACACGGACCGCATCGTGGCCCCGACGACGAGCTCCGACTCGGTGTAGCCCGGCCGCTCGGCGTTGGTGGAGTCGGCGAGCAGGAGGCGGACGCCCCCGGGCCGGCGGGCGATCTCGCCGATGTGGGCCAGGTCGGTGGTGCGGCCGTCGACCGGGGTCGGGTCGATCTTGAAGTCGCCGGTGTGCAGGATCGTTCCCGCCGGCGTGTGGTACGCGGCGGCGAAGGCGTGCGGCACCGAGTGGGTCACCGGGATGAACTCGCAGTCGAACGGGCCGATGTGGCGCCGCTCGCCGTCGGCCACCGGCACCAGCTCGGTGCGGTGCAGCATCCCGGCCTCGTCGATCCGGTTGCGGGCCAGGCCGAGCGACAACGGCGAGCCGTAGATCGGGGCCTCGACGTCGCGCAGCAGGAACGCCAGCCCGCCGGCGTGGTCCTCGTGGGCGTGGGTGAGGACCACGCCCTCCACCCGCTCGGCGTTCTCACGCAGGTAGGTGAGGTCGGGCAGGACGAGGTCGATGCCGGGCATGTCGGACCCGGGGAACATCAGGCCGCAGTCGACGACCAGCAACCGGCCGTCGACCTCGAGGCAGAAGCAGTTGCGGCCGATCTCGCCGAGGCCGCCTAGGAAGACGATGCGCACCGATCCCGGGTCTGGTCGCGCCTCGGCCATCGGGACCTGACGCTACCTCACGGCGTCGGGGGTCAGCGGAGGCGGACCGGCACCGTTCCGCCCGCGGTGTCGCCGTTGGCGGGCCAGAAGTACGCCGTGATCCCGGCGCGCTCGGCCCGGGCCCACCGACCGGGCGGCACGGGGGCGATCAGGCCCGCGGCCCCGCTCGTGCCGGGGGCGAGATCGATCCACCCGACGGCCAGGACCATCGGGGTGCCGCGTGGTCCGACCGGGGAACCGAGGAACACGATCGCCCGGCAGCGATCGGCGGCGAGCGCGGGACAGTGCACGGGGAGCGTGGCCCGGAGGAACCCGGTGCCGAGCGGCCCCGTGACGGCCAACGCGGTCCGGAACGACTGGCCGCGCCGGTCGAGCGTCTCTTGGAGGAGCTTCGGCTTTCCGGTGATGAGGCCGTCGACACCCATGTCGAGCAACGCCTCCCACTCGGCGGGGACGTCGTCGTCGTTGCCGTTGAACCACACGTGCACCGCGAGCCCGAGCCGGTGGGCGTCGGCCACGAACTCGGGGGTCACGACCGTGAGCCCCGCGTAGACGGGCGGTACCTGGAGCACCGCGTGCTCGGGCATCGGACCGCGGTCGAAGAACCACTGGGTCATGCGCCCGAGGCCCGGACTCGTGGCCACCGACGGAGCGAGAGCCTTGAAGTGATCGAGGATGGCGTCGTCGAACGACGCGACCGTGACCCGGTCACCGCGCCCGGTCTCGTCGAGCAGCGCGGCGAGCTCCTCCGCGGCGGCCATGCCGTCGGGACCGTCCTTGATCTCGATGTCGAGGAGGCGGTCGGGGAAGCGCTCGAGCACCTGGCGCAGCGTGGGGATGGCGAAGTCGTCGGGGGTGAAGCCCGGCGGCGGCGCCTGGGCGCCGGTGCGCACACCCCGGTACCGGTACTCCGTCACCGGCCGGTCGTGGCAGCTCCAGCAGCCGGGCACGAACCAGTAGGCGTTGTCGAGCTCCTGGAGCTGGGCCGCCGTGAGGTCGCGCACCGACCCGGTCGCGTTGGTGGTGCGGTCGAGGGTGGCGTCGTGGACCACCATGAGCCGGCCGTCGGCCGAGAGCCGCACGTCCATCTCGAGCACGTCGGCTCCGGCCCGAACCGCGGTCTCGTAGGCGAACATCGTCTCGTGCGGCGCCTCGAGGTCGCCGCCTGCGTGCGCGATGTTCAGCGGCCGGCGGCGGAGCCAGGCGTCGGCGGGGGGCGCCTCGCGCGGCGGCGAGGCCGTGGACGCGGCCGGGCCCGCCCCCAGGACGAGGACGAGCCCGGTGATGACCGTCAGGATCGTGGCCGTGCGCTTCACGGAGCGTGACGCTACCAGCGGCCGGCCGCCGCCGACAGGCCCGACGAGGCGCCCGCGGCGCGCGCTACGCGTTCGACGCCTCGCGGTCCTTGGCCACCTCGTCGAGGGAGGCGTACTCCTCGCCCGTGTCGACCCAGTCCTCGAACTGGATCACGCCCAGCTCGGTGAAGCGGTGCCGCAGCCACGCGTCGCCGGCGTCGAGGAGGCCGAGCTTCTTGCAGTTGGGGACGATCTTGGAGAACAGCATGCTCTGGAAGACGCGCCGGTCCTCGGCCTGCATGATGAGCTTCACCGCCTCGCGCACGTCGACGCCCATGCGCTCCCACACCTCCTGCTGGAGGAACCGGTCGCGCATGCGGACCGCGGCCTCGAACGCGAACTCCTGGCGCTCGCGGATCTCCGGGCCGGAGAGCTCGTGGTAGTACTCCTTGAGCGAGAGGACCCCGAAGGCGACGTGGCGGGCCTCGTCGGCCATCACGTAGCGCAGCATCTTCTTGAGCAGCGGCTCGGTGGTCATCTGGTGGATGAAGCCGAACGCGGCCAGCGCCAGTCCCTCCACCATGATCTGCATGCCCAGGTAGGTCATGTCCCAGCGGCCGTCGGCGATGATGTCGTCGAGGAGCATCTGCAGGTGCACGTTGATCGGGTAGTGACCCGAGAGCTTCTCGTCGAGGTAGCGGGAGAACACCTCCACGTGGCGGGCCTCGTCCATCACCTGGGTCGCCGCGTAGTACTTGGCGTCGATCCACGGGACGGTCTCGACGATCTGCGCCGTGCAGATCAAAGCGCCCTGCTCACCGTGCATGAACTGGGAGAGCGTCCAGTTCTGCGACTCGATGCCGAACTCGACCCACTCCTTGTCGGTCCACTTCTCGAACGGCGTGCCGGCGAGGTCGAACTGCGCGCCGAAGCCCTGCTGGGCGGCCATGTTCTGGGCCGCGTTGGCCATCACCACCTGCTCCTGGTCGACGTCGATCGACCAGTCGAGGTCGGTGGCCGCGTTCCACTGCGACGACTTGGCCTTCTCGTAGAGCTTGACGAGGCCGGGGCGCGACTGCTGGTAGTCCCAGGTGAAGAGGGAGTCGGAGCTGGCCCGGATCGCGTGCTCGAGCTCGTTGACGTCCTTGTTGCTGATCGACAGGATCGCCTCGAGGTCGTCGAGCTCCTTGCGACCGATCAGCTCCTGGTTGGTGGCCATCTTCGTTACCCCCTGGGGTCTCGGGTGACCGCACCGGTGGTGGTCCCGGCCGCGGCCTCGGTGGTGGTGTCGGTGGTGTCGGTGGCGTCGGTGGCGTCCGTGGCGGTCAGATCGGTGCCGGCCGGGGCGCCTCGCGGGTCGGGCCCGAAGTCCGCGGGGCCGGGCGTTCAGGGGTGCGGTCCGGGCCGCTCGGGTGTCCGGCGAGGCTGGGAAGGAGGAAGTCGCGCACCAGCTCGCGGGCCTGGTCGCGGTCGGTCAGGTCGGTGGAGGTGTTCTCCGGCGCCAGGTAGGCGAGGGCGATGCGGGCCACCCACTCGCAGTCGCGACCGGGCCGCCCGCCGGGGAGGAAGGGCGACAGGACGGGCTCGAGCGCCGAGCACGCCAGCCGGAGGAACCGGTCGCCGTTGGTGAAGCAGAGATGCGTAACGACGACCTCGGGTTCGCTGCGCAAGAGGAACTGGAGCGCGTCGTTGTCCTCGAGGAAGCGGGCGGTGTGGACCAGGCCGTCGACGAGCACGGCCTCGAGGTCGGGCGCGGCGGCGGCCACCGCCCGGAGCCCGGCGAGGTAGCGCTCGGCCTCGCCGGTCACCGCGGCCCGGGCCAGCGGAGCCTTGCCCGGGAAGTAGCGGTAGAGGGTGGCGCGCGAGCAGCCCGCCTCGCGGGCGACGTCGTCGAGGGTCGTCCGGGAGTAGCCGCAGCGGGCGACGTTGACGAGGAAGGCGGCGACGAGGCGGTCACGCGTGGACGCGGCCCGCGTGGGCGTGACGGGCGGGATCCGACCGGCGACCTCGAGGTCGGCGGTGGGAGGTGCTAGCTCGGCAGCGACCATCAAGTAAGACATTAAGCGCGGATCTGTCTCACCGTCAACGGCCCACCGGCCACCACCACCCTCCGAGACCACTCCTCGGGCGCTGGGCAAGCCCCGGTCGCCGGGGCGACACCGACCGGCCCGACGCCGGGACGGTGGACCGGATGTGCGCCGAGCGCGCGCGGGTGAACGGTCTACGCGATAATCCTCGTCGATATGTCGAGGATTCAGCCGCCCCGGATCGAAGGCGCCCTCCAGCTCGGCGACGGCCGCCGGCTCGGATTCGCGGAGTTCGGGCCACCCGACGGGCGCCCCGTCCTGTGGTTCCACGGAACGCCCGGCGCCCGGCGCCAGGTCCCCCCCACCGCCCGCGCCGCGGCGGACGAGCTCGGCGTTCGGGTGATAGGGATCGAGAGGCCCGGGGTGGGGGCCTCGACCCCCCACCTCTACCCGTCGGTCCTCGGCTTCGCGCACGACGTGCGGGAGATCACGGAGCGTATGAACCTCGGCGCCATCGGACTGGTGGGCCTCTCCGGGGGCGGCGCCTACGTCCTCGCCTGCGCCCACCTCATGCCCGAGCAGGTGGTGGCGGGGGCGGTGCTCAACGGAGTCGCCCCGACCCGGGGGCCCGACGCCCCGGGGGGTGGGCTCGTCGCAATGGCGAGCCGCTTCACGCCTCTACTGCGAGCGGGGCGCGGCCCGGCGGCCCGGGCCCTCTGGCTGGGCACCCGCGCCGCAGCCCTGGCCGCCGATCCCGTCCTGCGTGCGTACGCGCTCGTGTCTCCCGACGGCGACCGCCGCCTCCTGGAGATCCCCGAGTTCAAGGAGATGTTCGTCGACGACCTGGTGCGGGGCAGCCGTCGTCGCTTCAGCGCCCCGATCCTCGACCTCCTCCTCTTCGGGCGCCACTGGGGGTTCTCGGTCGGCGAGATCGAGGTGCCGATCCACTTCTGGCACGGCGACGCCGACCACCTCGTCCCGCTCGCCCACGGCGAGCACCTGGCGGGCCTGGTTCCCGGCGCGACACTGTCGGTACGGCCGGGCGACAACCACCTCGGGAGCCTGGCGGCCGGGCGCGAGGTGCTCGAGGCCGTCGTCGCGGAGTGGCCGGCACCGGCGGCACGCCTCCGCTCCTCGGCCCGGGCGGTGCCGTAGGCCGTAGGTCGCGTCGACGCCCTGAGCGTGGGCCCCGGGCGGCGACCGGGCCACGCGCCCGGTCAGCCGGGGCCCGCGGCCCGCAGGCCGGCGAGGATCCTTCCCCGCACGAGCTCGGCCACCTGGAGCGGATCGGAGAGATCCCACACCCCGGGCGTGCTGATCAACGACAGCAGCACGCGGGCCACGTAGTCGGCCGTGCGATCGGGGTCGACGCCGGGCCTCAACCGCCCGTGGCGTAGCTCGGCATCGAGGAGCGAACGGACGTAGGCCGTGATGTACCGCAGCGGTCGGTGGCTCTCGGTGGTCAGGAGCGGCAGGAGGCGCTCGGGCTCCGTCTCCAGGACCTTCTGCAGTACCGCGTGGCGGCTGATCGCCCGCTGCGCGAACACGAGGCCGACCTCGAACTTCGCCTCCAGGTCGGGCGCGCCCGACACCTCGCCGGCGAGCGCGGCGAAGAAGCGGTCCATCTCCCACGCCACGACCTCGTGCATGAGCTGCTCCTTGCCCCCCGGGAAGCAGCGGTACACCGACGATCGCGACACCCCGGAGAGCCGCACCACGTCGGCGACGGTCGTCTTGCCGAGGCCGAAGTGCTGCACGCACGCGTACGCGCCCTCGATGATCCGCTCTCGCAGCAGCGACTCGGCCGAGGTCACGGACCCGAGGCTAGGGGCCGGCGGCCGGGCTCCGGACCGTGGACGGCGGCGAACGAGAGGCCGGGACGCGCCACGGCCGGACGCGCGCCGCGCGCCCGGCCGTGCCGGATCCGCCCCGCCGGAGCGGGCCTACTTCGGGAACTCGAACTTCTTCGCCGCGTCCGAGATGTAGTTGGTCTTGACGGCCTTGAGGAAGCCGACGTCGGCGGCCGCCGGGTCGACGGAGAAGATGGTGGTCTCCTCCGGCGGCTTGCGGTCCTCGGGCGGACCGTAGGTGTAGCTGCCCGCGGCGCCCATCGTGTCGACCGTACCCAGCTCGTTCAGGGCGTCCATGATCCCCTTGTGGCTGAGGTCGCCCCGCTCGACGGCCTTCTCGAGGAGCTTGGCGACGGTGAACGCCTGGGAGTAGCCGAAGGCGAAGTAGAGGTCGGGCTTCTGATCGGGGGCGAACTTCTTCTGGTCCTCGATCATCATCTTCATGCCCGGAACCGAGACGTCACCCCACTCCGGACCCTGCGCGGCGAGCCAGAAGTGGTCCTTGAGGTAGGTGCCGGTCGCGCCGGAAGCCAGGAGGCCAACCCAGGTCGGCGCCAGGCCGATCCAGCGGACGTCGAGCTTCGACGTCGCGGCCGTACCCATCAGGGAGAGGGTGGCGTTGGGCAGCGCCGCCAGGAACACCGCGTCGCAGCCGGAGCTGAGCTGCTGGACCTGCGAAGAGAAGTTGGAGGTGTCGGGCGCGAACCGGACCACCTTGCCCATCTTGAAGTCGAGGTCCTTCTGGGCGAACTCCACGCCGTCGAGGCCGGCCTCGCCGTAGAGGTCGTCGGAGGCTAGGGCGCAGAGCGTCTTGCCCTCACCGCCGCCCTCGGTGACCCAGTACGAGAGCCCGTTGATCGCCTCGATCTGGTACGGGGCCGCGATGGGCAGCAGGTTGGGGTCGCGCACCCACTCGGCGTCGAGGGTCGCGGGCGACGCCACCATGTTGTCGGCCTGCATCTGCTTGAGCACCGCGTTGGTGACGTCGGTGCCGAGGATCTGCTCGATCATCACGACCTTGTTGCGCAGGTCGGAGTAGTTCTGCTGGGCCGTGTTCGCGTTGTACTGGCTGTCGCGGATCTCGAGCTCCACCGGGTACTTCCCGGCGATCCCGCCCTTGGCGTTGAGGCCCTTGAAGAACACCTCACCGCCCTTGGTCAGCGGGATCCCGATGATCGACGCGATGCCCGTCTGGGGGGTGATCACACCGAGGGTGATGGTCTTGCCGTCGAAGCCGGCGGTGGTGGCCGGCGCGCCCTTCTTGGTGGGTTCCTTCGATCCTTCGTCGTCGCGGCCGCCGCACGCCGCCGCGCTGAGGGCGACCACGGCGGCGAGGGCCACCACTGCTCTCCAACGGAACCGTCTCATCTGCACGTCCCTCCGGTCGGAAACGCCGCCAGCATAGGGAGTCGGACCGGTTCGCGCCGGGCAAGCCGGTCGCGGGTCGCAGGCCCGGTCAGTCGGCCAGGGGCCAGGTGCGCCAGTAGGCCTTCACCCGCTCCCAGCCGGCCACCATCCCGCGGGGCTCGAAGACGAGCGTCACGATCACCAGCGCGCCGTAGATCATGTTGTTGAACGCGAAGAGGGAGATGGGCTCCCCCGGGCCGACGAACGGGATGGCGACGCTGTTGCTGATCTGCTCGATGACCCGGGGGATGGCCACCACCACGACCGCGCCCGCGACCGCCCCCCCGATGGTGCCGATCCCCCCGATGATGATCATCGCCACGTACTGCACCGACAGGAGCAGCCCCGGAGCGCCGCCGAAGTCGGCGGGGCTGACGGTCAGGGCCACCACTCCGTAGAGGCCGCCCGCCACCGCGGCCAGCCCGCTGGAGAGGGCGAAGGCGGAGATGGTGTAGCGGGCGTTGCTCACCCCGACGACCTCGGCGGCGACGTCGCGGTCGCGCACCGCCTGCATGGCCCGGCCGGGCCGGGTCCGCACGATGTTGCGGGCCAGGAGCGCCACTATCGCCACGACCAGCCACACCAGCCAGAACAGGCCCTGGCGCCGGGAGTAGGCCTGGTCGAACAGGTTGAGGTCGGCGAAGTCCAGGGGGCCGATCGCCGCCGGGGCCCCGGTGGACGTGCCCGGCCGCCCGCCCGTGAAGCTCGTCCAGTTCACGAAGATGTGCTGGCCGATGTAGAGCAGCCCGATGCTGAGGATCGCCAGATAGTCGCCGCGGACGCGCAGTGCGAAGGGCCCGAAGAGGGCGCCCACCAATGCGCCGACCACGAACGTCGCCGGGAGCCACAGCAGGAACGGCAGGTCGCTGCGCACACCGAGCCACGCGGCCGTGTACGCGCCGATCGCGATGAAGAACGCGTGGGCGAGGGAGATCTGGCCGGTGTAGCCGGTCAGGAGGTTGAGCCCGATGGCGCCGATCGCCGCCACCCCGCAGCGGGCCAGCACGTCGAGCCAGGCGTCGCTGAGGTTGATCGGCACCGTCAGCCACACCACCGCCAGCAGGATTACGAACGCCTTGTACCAGTTCGTGGGGAGCAGGCGCAGCCGCTGCTCCGGGCGCGTCACGAGCAGGGTGCCGGGCCGGGCCATCAGATCCTCCGCACCTTGCGCTGCCCGAACAACCCGTAGGGCCGCACCAGAAGGACGATGATCATCACCACGTACGGCATGACGATCGGGAAGCCCTGCCCGAGCCAGGTCGCGTGCTCCGGCTGGTACTTGCCCGACATCACCTGGGCCACCCCGATCAGGAGCCCACCGGCCACCGCGCCCCCGGGTGAGTCGAGGCCGCCGAGGATGATGACGGGGAACGCGGTGAGCGCCACCAGCTCGATGTCGAGCCTCACCCCCCCGCCCCCCGCGGCGAGGGTCAGGCCGGCGAGGGCGGCCACGAGCCCGGCGATCGACCACGAGACCCGGTACACCCGATGCGCCGGGATGCCCTGCGCCATCGCAGCCTCCAGGTCGACGGCCGTGGCCCGCATGGCGACGCCCATCCGGCTGAAGCGGAAGAACGCGAAGAACCCGGCCAGCACGACCGCCACGATCCCGACCGTCCAGAGGTCGGAGACCTTGATGTCGACTCCGCCCGGGGAGACGGTGCGCAGGCCCCAGGGGTCACCGAGCGGCAGCGGGTCGGCACCCCACACCGAGGGCACGATCTGCTCGATCAGGATCAGCAGGCCGATGGTGAGCATGATCACCACGAACGGGGGCTGGCCCACGAAGCGCCGCAGTACCGTCACGTCGACGAGCGCGCCGACGCCCGCCCCGGCCAGAGCGGTGAGCACCAGGGCCAGGTAGAAGGGCACCCCCCACGTATTGTGGAAGTTGTACGCGAGGTACGCCCCGAGCACGCAGAACCCCCCCTGGGCGAAGTTGATCACCCCGGTCGCCCGGTAGATGACGACGAAGCCGAGCGCGACCAGGGAGTACTGGGCCCCGAGGGCGACGCCGCTGACCAGCAGGTTGAGGAAGTCGGTCATGGCCGGTACAACCCCTCCACGAGATCGGCGTAGCGGTCGAGGACGGCCCGGCGGCGGACCTCGTTGATGGCGGTCAGCTCGTCGTACTCGCCCGCCCACTCGTCGGCCAGGAGGGCGAAGGCCCGGATCTGCTCCGCGGGGGCGAGACGGCCGTTCACGTCGTCGATCCACTCCTCGACGAGCGCCCTGACGTCGGGATCGTCGACGAGCTCCCGCATCATCGCGGTCGGGTGATCGCGGGCCGCCGCCCACGCGACCAGCGCCGGCTCGTCGAGGGCGAGCAGGACCGAGAGGTGGGGGCGGTCCTGGCCCACGACCACCGCCTCGCGCACGAACGGCGACTCCTCGACCAGCTTCTCGATGCGGCCGGGATGCACCGACGCGCCCCCGGAGGTGGTCACGAGGTCGCGGACCCGGCCCGTCACCGCGATCGCACCGTCGTCGAGAGCGACCCCGAGGTCGCCGGTCGGCCACCGGCCCCCGGCCGGGTCGACGCCGGCCGGCTCGCCGGGGGCGCCGGGGGCGCCGGGGGCGCCGCCCAGATACCCGGCGAAGAGCGTGGAGCCCGACACCAGGATCTCGCCGCCGGACCCCAGCTCCACCTCCACGCCCGGAACGGGCACCCCCACGCTCTCGGGCCGGGCGTCGTCGGCGGCGGCCACGGTCGCGATCCCGGAGGTCTCCACCTGGCCGTAGAGCTGGCGGATCGGCACGCCCAGCGCACGGAGCGCTCCGTGCACCGCCGGCGGCAGCCAGGCCCCGGTCGAGAGCGCGACCCTCAGGCGGCCGGTACCGGTCCGCCGACCCAGCGCGCGGGCCCCTACGAACCAGGCCACCGCACCACCCGCACCGAGGCGGCCGCCGCGGACCCGGCGATCGGCCCGGGCCGGCCCCCCGCGCTCCAGGTAGCCGAGGACCGCCCTCTTGACCGGGTCGGCCGACGCACGCCGGGCCCGGACGTCGGCTTCTATCCGTCCCCAGAGGTGCGGCACCCCCAGCAGCACGGTGGGTTGGACCTCGCGGAGCTCGCCGAGGAGCGCGGCGGGACTCTCGCCGAAGTTCACGACCGCCCCGCAGTGCAGCGGTGCCAGCTCGCTGACCACCCGCTCGGTCATGAAGCACAGGGGCAGGGCCGAGAGGATCTCGTCGCCGGGGCCGAGCCCCAGGGCCTCGGCGGCCGCCCGGCCGGCCGCGGCGAGGTTGGCGTGGGTCAGGAGGGCCGCCTTGGGCGGGCCGGTGGTGCCGAGCGAGGGCACCACGGTCGCGACGGTCGCCGGATCGAGGGACCGCGCCATCGACACCCACCGGGCCGGGGCGTCGGCCGCCGGCGTCCGCTCCTCCAGCTCCTCGAGCCCGACGGCGTCGTCGCCCAGGCGACGGATGCCGCGGGTGTCGGCGACGGCGACGAGCCGCAGGGCGGGCAGCGACGCCTGGACGGCGCGGATCCGGTCGAGCTGCTCCTCGTCCTGCACGACGGCTGCCACCGCCCCCGAGTCGGCGAGGAGCCGCTGCTCGTCGGCGAGCGGGCCCAAGGGATCGGCGATCACCGTGGTGAAGCCGGCGCCCTGGGCTCCGAGGTCGGCGGCGAGCCAGTCGGCACCGCCGTCGGCCACCAGCGCGATCCGGTCGCCGGCACCGAACCCCGCGGCCCGGAGCCCGAGCCCGACGCGGGCGGCGCGCCGCGCTAGCCCGCCCCAGGTGGTCTCCTCCCACAGGCCGAGGCGCTTGACCCGGAGTGCCACCTCCGACGCGGCCGTCTCGGCGCGCCGGGCGAGCAGCGCCGCGGGGGCGTCGGGGACGCCCGGACCGTCGCCGCCGCCGGTGCCCGCCCCCGGGACGACCTCTACCTCCGGGGCCGGGCCGGGCGGAGGTCCGCTCACGACGCCTGCCCCAGGTAGGCCCGGATGACCGCCGGGTCGTTCTGGACCTCGGCCGGGGTCCCGGTCGCGATCACCTGTCCGAAGTCGAGGACCATCACCCGATCCGCGATGTCCATCACGAGGTGCATGTCGTGCTCGACGAGGACCATCGAGACCCCGAGCTCGTGGCGCGCCCCGAGCACGTAGCGGGCCATGTCCTCGGTCTCCTCGAGGTTCATCCCGGCGACCGGTTCGTCGAGCAGGAGCAGGCGCGGCTCCATGGCCAGGGCCCGCCCCAGCTCGATGCGCTTCTGGACCCCGTACGGGACGAGCCCGACGGGGCGGGAGCGGTACGGGCCGAGGTCGAGGAGCTCCACGATCTCCTCGCAACGGGCCCGGTGGGCGACCTCCTCGCGGCGGGCCCGGCCGAACCACACCGCACCGGCGAAGTAGCCCGTACGCATGAGGTGGTGGCGGCCGAGCATGAGGTTCTCGACCACGTCGAGGTTGGTGAAGAGCCCGAGGTTCTGGAAGGTGCGGGCCACGCCCATGGCCGCGATCGCGGCCGGCCGGCGGCCCATGATGTCGACGCCGTCGAGGCGGATCCGCCCCGCCTGCGGGTGGTAGACGCCGTTGAGGCAGTTGAAGATCGACGTCTTGCCGGCGCCGTTCGGGCCGATGACGGCGAAGAGCTCGTCGTGGGCGACGTCGAAGCTGACGTCGGTGAGGGCGCTCACGCCGCCGAAGCGCAGCGTCACGTCGGACACCTCGAGGAGGGGGCGACCCGCCTCGGCCGGCTTCCGCGGCGGCGTGCTCACGGGGTCACGCGCTCCACCGGGTGCGGCGGCGGTAGCCCTTCAGGTCGCGGAACGATCGCCGCGCGCCGTCGCCGCCGCCGGCGCCCAGGTAGTACTCCTGGATGTCGGAGTCCGCCCGGAGATCGGCGGCGGTGCCGCTCTTGGCGATCCGGCCCGTCTCGAGCACGTAGCCGTGGTGGGCGAGTCCGAGCGCCATGTTGGCGTTCTGCTCGACGAGGAGCACGCTCACCCCCCCGCGGTTGATCTCGGCGATCACCTCGCCGATCTGCTGCACGACGAGCGGGGCCAGGCCGAGCGACGGCTCGTCGAGCAGCAGCAGGCGCGGCGCGGCCATCAGGGCCCGGCCGATCGCCAGCATCTGCTGCTCCCCGCCCGACATGAGACCCGCCTGCGAGCGCCGCCGCTCCGCGAGCACCGGGAACATCTCCATCACCCGGTCGTACGCGTCGCGTACGCCCGAGCGGTCGCGGCGGGTGAAGGCCCCGGCCCTCAGGTTCTCCTCGACGCTGAGCTCGCCGAAGATCCGGCGGCCCTCCATCACCTGCGCCATCCCCCGCTTCACGATCGCGGCCGGCGCGGCCTGGCCGATGGGCTCGCCGTCGAAGGTGATGGCGCCCTGGCGCACCGTGCCGCCGTGTACCCCCAGCAACCCGGAGACGGCTCGCAGCAGGGTCGTCTTGCCCGCGCCGTTGGCCCCGAGGAGGGCCACCACGGCGCCGGCCGGGACCGAGAGGCTGACGGCCCGCAGCGCGAGCACCGACTCGTTGTAGGCGACGGCCAGGTTCGACACCTGGAGGATCGGCGCCTCCGCCGGCGCGCGAACGGCGCCGTCGTCGCCCCCCCTGGTCGCCTCCATCGGGCGGGAGGCTAGCGCGCCGATCCCCCACGTACGTCGCCACCGAACCACCGCCGCCGGGGGGTGCTCCGGCGGCCGCCGCGGGCGCGGCTCAGATCCCCAGGAGGGCGTCGAGGCCGACGGTCAGGCCCGGCCGACGGCCCACCTCGCGCACCGCCAGCAGCACCCCGGGCATGAACGACGACCGGTCGTAGGAGTCGTGGCGGATGGTGAGCGCCTGCCCGGTGGTGCCGAGCACCACCTCCTGGTGCGCGACCGCGCCCCGAACCCGAAGCGAGTGGATGTGCACACCGTCCACGTCGGCGCCTCGCGCCCCCTCGGCCACCACCGAGACGGTGGGATCCGGGCCCCACTCGCGGGAGGCGTCGGCCATGCGCCGAGCGGTGAGCATGGCCGTACCCGACGGCGCGTCGGCCTTGGCGTCGTGGTGCATCTCGACCACCTCGGCGGTCTCGAAGTGCGGCGCCGCGATCTCGGCGAAGCGCATCATGAGCACCGCCCCGACGGCGAAGTTCGGTGCCACGACGGCGTTGGTCCCCGTCCGCCCGAGGACGGCCCTCAGGTCGTCGAGGTCGGTGGGCGACAGCCCGGTGGTGCCCACCACCGTGTGGATGCCGTGCTCGGCGCACCAGGTGAGGTTCGGGCGGGCCGCCTCGGCCACGGTGAAGTCGACCGCCACCTCGGCGCCGGCCGCGGTGAGCGCCTCCCGGTCGGGGGCGAGCGTGAGGCTCGCCCCCGGCACCGCCGCTCCCGGCGCGCCGGGGTCGACCGCGGCCACCAGGTCGAGGCCGGACGCGCCGAGGACGGCCTGGCAGACCGTCGCCCCCATCCGGCCCCCCGCACCGAGCACGCCCACGCGGATCACGGCCCGGCAGCGTACCGGCCCCACCAAGACCGGCGATGGGTCGACAACCGACGCCATGCGACGAGAACTGCCCCAACGCCGGTCAGTGGCGGGGGCGGCAGCCGGGGAACGGACCGACTCGGCGATGGGTCGACAACCGACGCCATGCGACGAGAACTGCCCCAACGCCGGTTGGTGGCGGGGCGGGGGCGGGGTCAGGCGGCGCGGGGGGCGGCGAGGTCGTCGTCGACGGGGCCGACGGCGGCCAGGCAGCGCGGCGCGTCGCGCAGGACGCGGTCGACGACCCGGGCGACGTCGTCGGCGGTCACGGCGTCGATCTCCGCGGCGAGCTCGTCGAGGGTGCGGGCGCGGTCCTCGACCAGGACCGCGCGGCCCAGGCGGTGCATCCGGCTGGTGGAGGTCTCCAGGGAGAGCGCGAGGGAGCCGCGCAGGTTGCCCTTGGCGTCGTCGATCTCGACCTGCGGGAGACCCCCCGCCGCCACCAGCCGGTCGAGCTCGCCGTGGAGCACCTCGACGGTCTCCGAGGCCCGCTCGGGAGCCGTCCCGGCGTAGAGCACCAGCGCGCCGGTCTCGAGGTACGAGGCCCGGTACGAGTACACGGAGTACGCGAGGCCCCGCCGCTCGCGGACCTCCTGGAAGAGGCGCGACGACATCCCGCCGCCCAGCGCCTGGTTGAGCACCGACAGGGCGAAGCGGTCCGGGTCGTCGTGCCGGAGCGCACGGAGCCCGAGGGCCAGGTGGACCTGCTCCGTCGGTTGGCGGCGCAGGACCCAGGGCTCCGGCCCGACCCCGGGATCGAGGTCGCGCCGGGGCCGGCCGCCCGACGGCTCGGGCGCCAGGCGCTCGACGACCTCGGCCACGGCGTCGTGCGAGAGGTTCCCGGCCGCCGCGACCACGACGTTGGCCGGCCGGTAGTGGACGTCGTGGAGCGCACGTACCTGGTCGCGGCTCATCGCCCGGATCGACTCGGGCGTCCCGATCACGGGCCGCCCGAGACGGTGCCCGGGGAACAGGCCCTCGGCCAGGAGCTCGTGCACGAGGTCGTCGGGCGTGTCGTCGCGCATCCGGATCTCCTCGAGGATCACCTGACGCTCCGCCTCGAGCTCGTCGGGGCGCAGCGCGGGCGACCACACGACGTCGGAGAGGACGTCGAGGGCCAGCGCGAGGTGGTCGTCGGGGACGCGGACGTAGAACGCCGTGTACTCATGGGTGGTGAACGCGTTCATCGAACCGCCCACCGACTCGACGGCCGCCGCCACCTCCAGGGCGCTGCGCCGGGCCGTGCCCTTGAACAGGAGGTGCTCGAGGAAGTGGCTGGCCCCGGACTCCGCGTCGGCTTCGTCGCGCGCGCCGGTGCCGACCCAGAACCCCACCGCCACCGATCGGAGCTGGGACATCCGCTCGGTGACGACCTCGATGCCGGATCCGAGGCGCGAACGCGTGATGCCGCCGGATCCGGACGGGGTGGAGGTCATGGGTGCTGTGATCGACGCCCGGCCGCGCCGCCTGTAGGGGGGATCCGAGAGATCAGCGCCGCCGGCCCCTTGGACGCCCGCCGCGCGGCCGGCCGTCGCCGCCGGAGCGCCCGCGGTCGGGGTCGGCGGGGCCGAGGTCGCCGAAGGCCTCCTTGGCCTCGCCTTCCCAGAACTCGCCGAAGGACGCCTCCTCCACGTCGCCGGCGGCGTCGCTGGGCTCGCCGCGTTCGGCCCGATCGCCCCGGTCACGGTCACGGTTACGGTCACGGTCACGGTCGCCGCGGGAGCCCCGGTCGCGGCGCTCGCCGCCGTCACGGCGCCCGCCGCGGTCGCCGCCACGGTCGCCGTCGCCGTCACCGTCGCCGCCGGAGTCGTCGCCGGCGAGGGAGAGCGAGAGCTTGCCCTGGTTGTCGATGTCGTCGACGCGGACCGTGACCTCGTCGCCGAGGGCGAGGACGTCCTCCACCCGATCGATGCGCTTGCCCCGGCCCAGCTTCGAGATGTGGAGCAGGCCGTCGCGGCCGGGAAGGATGTTGACGAAGGCCCCGAACTTGGTGATGTTCACCACCCGGCCCGTGTACTCGGCGCCGATCTCGGCCGCCGGCGGGTCGAGGATCAGGCCGATGCGGCGGCGGGCCTCCTCCACCGCCTCGCCGTCCTTGGACCCGATGCTGACCGTACCGACCACGCCGTCGTCGGTGACCGAGATGTCGGCGCCGGTCTCCTTCTGGAGGGTGTTGATGACCTTGCCCTTCGGCCCGATCACCTCACCGATCTTGTCGATCGGGATCTCGAAGCTGACGATCTTGGGTGCCGTCGGCCTCACGTCGGAGCGGGGCTCGGCGATGGCCCCCCGCATCACCTCGAGGAGCTTCAGGCGGGCCTCCTTGGCCTGCTGGAGCGCCTGCGCCAGCACCTCGGCCGGGATGCCGTCGATCTTGGTGTCGAGTTGGAGCGCGGTCACGAACTCCGAGGTGCCGGCGACCTTGAAGTCCATGTCGCCGAAGGCGTCCTCGGCGCCGAGGATGTCGGTGAGCGTGGTGTAGGTGCCCTCGTGGTACACGAGGCCCATCGCGATGCCGGCCACGGGCGCCTTCAGGGGCACCCCGGCATCCATGAGCGAGAGCGTGGAGCCGCACACCGACGCCATCGACGTGGACCCGTTCGACGACAGGACATCGGAGACGACGCGCAGGGTGTAGGGCCACTCCGACGACGGCGGCACCACCGGCACGAGCGCCCGCTCGGCCAGGGCCCCGTGGCCGATCTCACGGCGCTTGGGCGAGCCGACCCGGCCCGTCTCGCCGGTCGAGAAGGGCGGGAAGTTGTAATGGTGCATGTAGCGCTTGGTGTCGTCGACGCCGATGGTGTCGAGCATCTGCTCCATGCGGGGCATGCCCAGCGTGGCGACCGAGAGCACCTGGGTCTCGCCGCGCTGGAAGAGCCCGCTCCCGTGCGCGGTCGGGACCAGGCCGATCTCGGCCGAGAGCGGCCGGATGTCGGACGGGCCCCGCCCGTCGATGCGGATCCCCTCCGAGACGATCCGGTCGCGCACCACCGACTTCTGGAGGGAGCGGAACGCCTTCTTGACGGGGCCGGTGGAGCCGGGGAAGCGCCCCGGGGCGTCGTCGGTGCCCACCAGGGCGCCGAGCAGGCCGGCCTCGACCTCGTCGAGACGGGCGTTGCGCTCGGCCTTGTCGGCGATCGCCATTGCCTCCCGGGTGGCGGGACCGGCGTGCTCGGTGACCGCGTCGAGGACCTCGGGTGCGTAGTCGACCCGGGGCTCGTAGGCGACGGTGCCGATCGGGCCCTCGGCCGCCTCCACGGCGGCGCGCAGCTCGAGCTGGAGGTCGATCGACGCCCCGATCCACGGCTTGGCCGCCTCGAGGCCCTCGGCGATGAGCTCCTCGGTCATCTTCGGCGCGCCCTGCTCGTAGAGCTCCCACGACGCCTCGGTGCCGCCGGCCTCGACCATCATGATCGCGATGTCGCCCGACTCGATCCGGCGGCCGGCCACGACCAGCTCGAAGGTGGAGGCGTCGCCCTCCTGGTAGGTCGGGTGGGCGAGCCACTCGCCGTCGAGGTGGGCCATCCGGACCGCGCCGATCGGGCCCTGGAACGGGATCCCCGACACGACGAGCGCCGCCGAGGCCGCGTTGATCGACACGACGTCGTGCGGGTCCTCCTGGTCGGCACCCAGGATGGTGGAGACCACCTGGACCTCGTTGCGGAAGTCGGAGGGGAAGGCCGGCCGCAGCGGGCGGTCGGTGAGCCGGCAGGTGAGCACCGCCTGCTCGCCCGGGCGCCCCTCGCGGCGGAAGAACGAACCGGGGATCTTCCCGGCCGCGTACATCCGCTCCTCGACGTCGACGGTGAGGGGGAAGAAGTCGATGCCCTCCCGGGGCTTCGAGGTGACGACGGTGGTCAGGACGGTCGTGCCGCCGACCTGGGCGACGACCGCCCCGTCGGCGAGGCGGGCGAGCTTGCCCGTCTCGAGGCTGAGGGTCAGACCCGACCCGTTGATGGGTCCTGAGACCCGGATGGCGTCCGCCATGGAACGCGCTCCTCTCCCGCCGCCGGCGAGGCGGCGTTCAGGGCGGTACGGCGGTTCCCAGTGGTCGCGGCTCGAACGGCTCGCCCGAGCCGTGGCCACTGACAACCCCCGTCCCGCGTAGGTTGGCGCCGCGCCGGGCCCCGGCGCGGCACGGGAGCGGCTCCGAGCCGCTCCCGCTGGGCTATCGGCGAAGGCCGAGCTTCGCGATCAGTTGTCGATAGCGGTCGACGTCGTTGCGACGCAGGTAGTCGAGCAGTCGCCGGCGCCGGCCCACGAGCATCAGCAGGCCGCGGCGACCGTGGTGGTCCTTCTTGTGCACCTTCAGGTGCTCGGTGAGGTGGCTGATCCGTGCGCTCAGGAGCGCGACCTGCACCTCGGGCGAGCCGGTGTCCGTCTCGTGGAGGCGGTGCTCGGCGATGGTCGTTGCGGTGTCGGGCATCGCGTAGTGGTTTGCTTCCTGTACTGCAGGCCGGGCCCGAGACGATCCCCGCGGCGGGCACGGAGGCGAGCTCACGGGATCCGGGCGGGCGCCCGGGCGGGCCGAACCTGGCCGGGTCGGACCCGGGCCGGGGGCCACGCTAGCACGGCCGCCCCGGCGGGGCCGCCCCCGGGACTCCCGACCGTGGGCGGATGCTCAGACCCCCAGGACCCGGCGCGCCTCGTCGCAGTCGGCGGCGATCTGGGACACCAGGGCGTCGACGGAGTCGAAGCGCTCCTCGTCGCGGAGCCTCTCCACGAAGCGGACCGCGGCGTGCTGGCCGTAGAGATCGCCGTCGAAGTCGAGGACGTGCGCCTCGAGCAGGGAAGCCCGGGCATCGGGGTAGAAGGTGGGCCGCCTCCCCACCGAGATCGCGGCCGGGCGGTCGGCGCCGTCGTCGCCCCGGAACGTCCCGGCGTAGATGCCGTCGGCGGGCAGGCACATCTCGGCCGGCACCGCCACGTTGGCCGTGGGGAAGCCGATCCCCGCCCCACGCCCGTCGCCCCGCTCGACGCTCCCCCACATCTCGTGGGGACGGGCGAGCATGGCCGCGGCCCCGGCGACGTCGCCGGCGGCGAGCAACCGGCGGACCCGCGTCGAGGAGTACGGCTCGTGGCCGGGATCGGCGCCGGGGGCGACCAGACCGAGGCCGATCACCTCGAAGCCCAGGTCCTTGCCCATCTCCTCGAGGAGGGGTACGTCGCCGCCCCGGCGGTGGCCGAAGTGGAAGTCGGCCCCGACCACCACCATCCGCGCGGCCAGCTTCTCGACGAGGACGTCGTGGACGAAGGCCTCGGCCGGCTCCCGGGCCCGCTCATCGTCGAAGGTGAGCAGCGCCACGGCATCGGGGAGACCGGTACCGGCGAGGAGCTCGAGCTTCTGCTCCAGCGTGGTGAGCAACTTCGGGGCCGACTCGGGGCGTACGACCTGTGCCGGGTGACGGTCGAAGGTGACGACGACCGCCTCGAGGCCGCGGGCGTCGGCCAGCTCGCGCACCAGGCGCAGGACCGCCCGGTGGCCCAGGTGGACGCCGTCGTAGGCGCCGATCGTGACGACGCTGCCGCTCGACGCGCCGTCGACCGCTTCGAGACGCTTGATGATCCTCACGGGACGACGACTCGCATGGGGGCGGCTCCGGCGGCACGGCGGGGTTCGGGGGCGGGCGGCCGCGCCGGCTCGCGCGGCCTCACGTCATCGTCGCACGCCCGGGGGCGGGCGATCCTCTCCGGCGCTCCCGGGGTGGACACCCCCGCCTCCCGCCCCGCCCCCCGTCACGCCTCCCTCGGCGCCGGGTCCTCCGCCGGGCGGGTCGCCCGGCGGGCGCTCGGGCGGCGGGACCACCACCACCGACGCCCGGGTCCCGCTCCCCCGGCGCTCGTGCACCGCGAGCAGCCGTCCGTCGGGACCGGTGACGGCGAAGGGGCCGGGGCCGGCGCCCGGCCCCGGGGCCGCCGCGGCCGGCAGCGGCCGGCCACGCGCCACCGCGACCGCACCGTCGCCGTCGACCACGACGGCGGCCAGGTCGCGCATGGCCACGGCGGGAGGGAGGACGCACGCCGACGGGTCGGCCGCGACCTCCTCGAGCGTGCGCGCCTCGTCGAGACCGAACGACGCCACCCGCAGCCGCCGCAGCGAACCGAGGTGCGCCGGGCCCCCGAGCGCGGCCCCGAGGTCGGCGGCGAGGGTCCGGACGTAGGTCCCCGACGAGCACTCGACGGCGATCGTCACCCGGGGGTGTGGGCCGGGCTCGAAGTCCTCGACCTCCAGGCGGTGGATGTGGACGGGCCGGGGCGCGCGCTCGACCTCCACGCCCTCACGGGCGAGCTGGTGGAGCCGCCGACCGCCGACCTTCACCGCCGAGACCATCGGCGGCACCTGCTCGATCGGCCCCACGAAGCGTGCCGCGGCGGCCTCCACCTCCGCGCGCGACACCGGCATCGGCCGCTCGTAGGTGACCGTGCCCTCGAAGTCGAGGGTGTCGGTGGCCACCCCGAGCACGACGACCCCGCGGTACGCCTTGCCGGCTTCCGAGAGGAACCTCAGCAGCCGCGTCGCGCGCCCCAACCCGACCAGCAGGACGCCCGTGGCACCGGGGTCGAGGGTCCCCGCGTGCCCGACCCGCCGCTGGCCGTAGATCCGCCGCAGGCGGGCCACGACGTCGTGCGACGTCCACCCGCCGGGCTTGTCGATGACCACCAGGCCGTCGACCGGCCCGTCGACGGTGACCGGGCGATCCGTCCGGGCGGCGCGGCGGCCACGGTCGCGGCCCGCCTCACCGTCCCGAGGCACGGACCTCCCGGAGGTGGCTGCGTATGCGCCCGACGATCTCGTCGACCGGGTCGGTCGACTCGAAGCCGGCTGCGTACCGGTGCCCCCCGCCGCCCTCGGCCTCGGCGACCCGCCGCACGTCGGCGTCGCCGAGCGAGCGCAGGCTGACCCGCACCACGTCGAGGTCCTGCTTGAGGACGCACGCGACGTCGGCCTCCACCGTCCGCCGGAGGATGTCGATCAGGCCCTCGACCTCATCGAGGTCGACGGCGAAGTGGTCGAAGTCGCGCCGCCTGACGGCCGTCCACACGAACCGCTCCTCGGGGATCAGCTCGGCCCGGGTCAGGGCGTCGCCGAGGAGGCGCAGGTAGGCGAAGCGGTGCTCCTCGAAGAGCTGCCGCGAGAGGCGCGTCACGGGGACGTCGAACTCGACGAGCTCGCGGGCGAGCTCGAAGACCTCGGCGTTGGTGCTCTCGTACTGGAACCGGCCGGTGTCGCACACCAGCGCCGTGTAGAGGCAGACCGCCGCCTGGCGGTTCAGCGGCAGCCCCATGCGCTCGATGAGCTGGTGGACGACGCTGCCCGTCGACGCGGCGTCGGGGTCGATCACGTTGACGGACCCGAAGGCCCGGTTGGAGATGTGGTGGTCGATGACGACCAGCTCGCCGGCCGCAGCCGCCACGGGTTCCAGGTCGCCGAGACGAGCCGGCGAACCGCAGTCGAAGGTGATCATCACCTCCGGCTCCCGAGGGACCGCGGACGGATCGACCAGCAGCTCCAGGCCCGGCATCTCGCGGTAGTGCGGCGCGACGACGAACGGCGACGGGAACGACGCCGTCGACACGCGGTCGGCAGCCTGCAGCACGTGGTGCATGGCGAGCATCGAGCCGAGGGCGTCGCCGTCGGGCTTCACGTGGCAGGCCAGCACCACGGAGGAGGCGCCGCCGATCACGGCCGCCGCCCGGTCGAGGGCCACGGAGACGTCGGGGTGGGCACGGTCACCCGTCACGGTCGGCGTCCTCCGGCCGCCCGGAACCGCCCTCGCTCCTCGACATGCCGTCACGGTCACCGGCGCGCTCGACGCCCGGTTCCCCGCGCCGGAGCCCGGCCAGGATCTCGTCGATCCGCCGGCCCGCCTCGATCGACGGGTCGACGTGGAAGTCGAGCTCGGGGAGGTACTTCAGGCGGACCTGCCGCCCGAGCGCGGCCCGCAGGTGCGGAGCCGCCGATCGCAGCGCGGCCGCCGTCTCGGCGGGCCCGGCCGCTGCGCCGGGCCGGTCCCCGCCGGCCCCGGCCCGCGCGCGCGGGTTGGCGGCCCGGACCGGCGCGGGAGCGGGAGCGGGCGCGGGCGCGGCGCGACCGGTGACGGGTTCCCACACGCTGTAGTAGACGTCGGCGTGGCGCAGGTCGGCGCTGACGTCGACGTCGGTGAGGGTCACCAGGCCGAGGCGCGGGTCGGAGAGGCGCTCCAGCTCGTCGGCGAGAACCTCGCGCACCACCTCGTTCACCCGGGCGGTGCGCGGGTACCGGCGCACCGGCCGATGGCGGGTCACGGCTCCGTCCTCGACGCCCCCGGCGGCCGCTGTCGGGCGGCGACCGTCACCGGGCGCCGTCCAGGTAGGTGGTCTCGGCGTCGATCACCTCGACGTCGGCGGCGCCGGCGACGAAGCGGTCGACGGAGTCGAGGACCTCCCTGAGGTGCCGGTCGGTGCCCGACACCACCGCCACCCCGATCGCCGCCCGCTGCCAGGTGTCGTGGTGGTCGACCTCGGCCACCGAGAGCCGGAACCGGTGGCGGAGCCCGTCGACTATGGGGCGCAGGGCGGCCCGCTTCTGCTTCAGCGACCGGCTCTCCGGTACGTGGAGCTCGTAGCAGACCGCGGCCGCGTGCACCCGTCCATTCTTGCCCCGCGGCCGGGTGGCCAAACACACGGGGGCCGCGGCGTCGGGGGTCAGGTGCGTGGGATCTCGCGCTCCTCGAACGTCTCGATCACGTCGCCGGACTTGAGGTCCTGGAAGTTCTCGAGGCCGATGCCGCACTCGAAGCCGGCGTGGACCTCGCGCACGTCGTCCTTGAAGCGGCGCAGGGATGCGATCGAGCCCCGCCAGATGATCGTGCCCTCGCGCAGGAACCGAACCTGCGACCCGCGGGTGATCACCCCGTTGCGGACGTAGCAGCCGGCGACCTTGCCGACACGGGGGATGCCGAAGATCTCGCGGACCTCCGCCTCCCCGGTGACGACCTCCTCGAACTCCGGCTTGAGCATGCCGAGCAGGGCCGCCTTGACGTCGTCGAGCGCCTGGTAGATGACCTCGTAGAGGCGCATCTCGACGCCCTCCTGCTCGGCCAGCTCGCGGGCCTTGCGGTCGGGACGGACGTTGAAGCCGATGATCGTGGCGTTGGAGACGGCGGCGAGGTTCACGTCGGACTCGGTGATGCCCCCGACGGCCCGCTGCACGAACGACAGCCGCACCTCGTCGCGCTCCTGGTCGAGCTTGCGCAGCGATTCGGTGAGCGCCTCCAGCGAGCCCTGGACGTCGGCCCGCAGGACGAGGTTGAGCGTCGCGACCTCGCCGCGCTGGACCATGGCGAAGATGTCCTCGAGGCGGGCGCCGCCCGCCAGGGCCATCGGGTGCGACAGGTTCACCGCCCGGCGCCTCCGGCCCCGGGCCTCGGCGACCGTCCGGGCGATCTTCTCGTTGGGCGCCACCCGGAGCTCGTCGCCGGCGAGGGGGACGTCGTCGAGGCCGAGGACCTCGACGGGGGTCGACGGGCCGGCCTCGGTGACGCTCTCCCCGTGGTCGTCGAAGAGGGCGCGGACCTTGCCCCACCCGCTCCCCGCCACGACCGGATCGCCGACCCGGAGCGTCCCGCTCTCGACGAGCGCCGTGGCGACGGGCCCCCGGCCCGGATCGAGGTTCGACTCCAGCACGAACGCGCGCGCCGGCGCCTTCGGGTTGGCCGCCAGCGGCGGGTCCTCGACGTCGGCGAGCAGCAGGATCGACTCCAGGAGCTCGTCGATGCCCACGCCCTCGGGGGCCGACACCTCGTTGACCACGGTGTCGCCGCCCCAGTCCTCGGGCACCAGCTCCTGCTCCACGAGCTGCTGCTTGACCCGGTTCACGTCGGCGTCGGCGCGGTCGACCTTGGTGACCGCCACCAGGATCGGCACCTCCGCGGCCCGGGCGTGGTTGATGGCCTCGACGGTCTGCGGCATCACGCCGTCGTCGGCCGCCACCACGAGCACCGCGATGTCGGTGGCCTGCGCGCCGCGGGCCCGCATGGCGGTGAACGCCTCGTGACCCGGGGTGTCGATGAAGGTGATCGGGCGGCCGCCGCTCTCCACCTGGTACGCCCCGATGTGCTGCGTGATGCCCCCCGCCTCGCCCGCCACGACGTTCGCCGAGCGGATGCGGTCGAGGAGCGTCGTCTTGCCGTGGTCGACGTGACCCATCACCGTGACCACCGGCGCCCGCGGCTCCAGGAGGGCTTCGTCGTCTTCTTCGTCGTCGTCGCCGAACATGGCCTGGAGCTCGAGCTCGGCTTCCTGGCCCGGCTCCACGAGGATCACCTCGGCACCGAGCTCCTGGGCGATCAGCTCGATCATCTCGTCGGCGAGCGACTGGGTGCCCGTGACCATCTCGCCCGCGTCGAACAGGAGGCGCACGAGGTCGGCGCTGGTGCGGTTCAGCTTCGGGGCCAGCTCCTGGATGGTGATGCCGCGCGGCACCACGATCTCACCCTCGGGTACGGGGGCGTCGGCGGGCGTGAGGGTGGGCAGCGCGGCCGGCCCGAGGTCCTCGAAGCTGCGACGCCTGCGCTTCTTGCGGCGGGGGCGCTGCTGCGGCCCGCCGCGACCCCGGCCGCCGGGACCTCCACCGGGACCTCCGCCCGGGCCGCCACCGGGCCCACCTCGTCCTCCGCCCGCCGGTCCGGGGCGGAAGCCGCCGCCCCGTGGCGGGCCGCCGCCGGTGCGCGGCGGTCCTCCCGGGCGGGGCGGACCGCCCCGCCCCGCGCCGGGTGGAGGCGGGATCGGGCGGCCGCCGCCGGGCGGGGGCGGGATCGGGCGACCCGACGGGCTGCGGGGCACCGGCGGAGGCGGGGGCGGGGGCGCCTTGCGCTCCGAAGGGGCCACGGCGGGACCGCCCGAGGCCGGGGAGGCCTCCGGAGCGCCGGCCGCGGGCGACGAGGCGGGGGCCGCGGGGGCCGCCGGGGCAGCCGCAGGCGGGGCGGCGACGGCCGGTGACGCCGCCGGGGTGGCGGCCGACGACGACGCCGCGGCCGGCCGGTCGGCGACCGGGGCCGGGGCGGGGGGAGCAGGAGGAGCCGGGGCGGCCGGGGGGCGTACCGGCGTGCCGGCGCCCGGCGACGAGCGGACGATGCGGTGCACGGGCCGTGCCGGCTCCTCGACGGGCGGAGCCTCGGGCTCGGGCCCCGCCGGAGCCGGACCCGTTGACCGGACCGCAGGCCGCTTGGCGGGCTTGGCCGCGGGCTTGGCCGCGGGCTTGGGCGTGACCTCGGCTTCCGGCTCGGGCTCGGCGGGCGGGGGCTCGATCCCCTTCGACTTCGCGAGGCGGCGGACGCGGTCGGCCGAGGGCTCGTCGATGCTCGACGAGTGGCTCTTCACGCCGACCTTGAGCTCCTCGGCTAGCTCGAGAACGACCGCGTTCTCGACGCCGAGCTCCCTAGCCAGCTCGTAGACCCGGATCTTCTTGGTTGCCAAGGACGCTTTCCGTTTCTTCTCTCTCAGCGGGTGGGTCGACCCCACCCGCCGTTCAGGTGCCCCATAGCTTCGCGCGGAGCATGCGCTCCTCGTCGTTCGTGAACGGCCCGCGCCGCAGTGCACGGGCGAGCGAGCCCCGGGCCAGCGCCCGTTCGAGGCACCCGCTCGACGCGGCGCACACCCACGCTCCCCGGCCCGGCGCCGTCGTGCCCACGCCCAGCACGCCGCCCGGGCCCCGGGCTACCCGCAGCATCTCGCCGGGGCTCCCGACGCGCCGGCAACCGACGCAGGTCCGCCGCGGCTCAGTCGCCTCCCTCACCTTCCGTGCTCGACACCGCGGGATCGCCACCTTCCGGGCGCTCGACAGGATCCGCCGCCGGCTCCTCGGTCGGACCCTCCTCGGCGGCGTCCACCTCGGCCGGACCGGCGCCGGCGGGAGCCTCCTCGGCCGGCGCGGAATCGGCCGGAGCCCCGCCGGGAGCCTCCTCGGCCGGCGGGGACTCCGCCGGGGCGGAACCGGCCGGCGTGGCCTCACCCGGAACGGAATCCGCCGGGGCGGCGTAGCCGGCCTCGGCCGCCGAGATGGCCTCGCCGCCACCGGCCGGCTGCCAGACCAGCTCCCCGGCCTCGTTGCGCACCCATTCGCCCTCGGCGTACTCGACGGCGCCGCCGGCCTCCTCCTCGGCGAGCTGGGTCTCGCTCTTGATGTCGACGCGCCAGCCGCTGAGCCGGGCCGCCAGCCGGGCGTTCTGCCCCTCCTTGCCGATGGCGAGGGAGAGCTGGAAGTCGGGGACGATCACCTCGGCGGTGCCGGTGTCCTCGTGGATGCGCACCTCGCGCACCCGCGCCGGCGCCAGGGCCTTGGTGACGAAGTCGGCCGGGTCCTCGGTGTATGGGACGATGTCGACCTTCTCGCCCCGGAGCTCGTTGACCACCATGCGGACCCTCGAGCCCCGAGCGCCCACGCACGCGCCCACGGGGTCGACGTTGGAGTCGTTGGACGCCACCGCGATCTTCGTGCGGTGCCCCGGCTCCCGGGCGACGGCCTTCAGCTCGACTACGCCGTCGACGATCTCCGGGACCTCCATCTCGAAGAGGCGCTTCACCAGGCCGGGGTGGGTGCGCGACACCACGATCTGGGGACCCTTGACCGTCTTGCGGACCTCGACGATGTAGGCCTTGAGCCGGCTGCCGTGCTCGTAGCGCTCGGTCTGCACCTGCTCGGCCTGCGGGAGCAACGCCTCCACCCGCCCCAGGTCGAGGAGCGTGTAGCGCTGGTCGGTCTGCTGGATGATGCCGGTGACGATGTCGCCCTCGCGCCCCGCGTACTCCTCGTACTTCATGTCGCGCTCGGCGTCGCGGATGCTCTGGAAGATCACCTGCTTGGCGTGCTGGGCGGCGATGCGCCCGAAGTCGGACGGGGTGTCGTCCCACTCCCGGACGACGTTGCCCTCCTCGTCGAGCTCCTGGGCGATCACGCGGATCTCGCCCGTCTCGACGTCGACCTCGACGAGCGCCTCCTCGGCGGCGTCGGGCATCCGCTTGTAGGCGGTTACCAGCGCGTTGGCGAGCGCCTCGAGCATCGTCTCGACGGAGATGCCCTTCTCGCGCTCGATGGTGCTGAGCGCTTCCATCATCTCGGAGTTCATCGCTTGCTCCCGGTGCGTTCCGCGGCTCGCCCGCCTCGGGCCGGACGGGGCGGCTTCGGCGCCGGTCCCCATTCGAAGACGGTGCGGGCCTGGGTGACGGCGGCGGGGTCGATCTCGAGGTGCCCGCCCGCTCCGGGGCCCTCGGTCACGTCGACGGTGATCGCGTCCGGGGCCGCGCCCACGAGGCGGCCGTGGACGCGCTGGCCCCGGCCCGCCGCGTCGCGGTACTTGACGGACACCGTCTCGCCGACCGCCCCCTCGAAGTGGCGGGGCAGGCGCAACGGGCGCTCCAGGCCGGGACTGCTCACCTCGAGCGTGTAGGTGCCGGCGACGGGGTCGGTGCGGTCGAGGAACGACGAGAGCGCCCGGGTGGCGTCGGTGACGAGGTCGAGGTCGACGCCGCCGGGGCGGTCGACGAGCACCCGCAGCACCCGCGGGCGCCCGCCACCGAGCGCGACGTCGTAGAGGTCGAGCCCGAGGTCCGCGAGCACTTCCGCCAGGGCGCCGTGCAACTCGTCGACACCGCCGACGGCGTCGCCGTCGCGGCCCGAGGGTGCTCCGTGCGTCGTGGCCACCTCGCTCACCTCCTCTCGCTGTCGCGCTCTTCCGTGAAGTCTCTCCGTGAAGGCCTCCGTGGCCACCGCCGGACCGTCTACACGCCGTTACAAGAAAAAACGTGGGCGGGGGCCCACGTCGCCCGGCCCACGAGGGGCCACCGTCGGACAAGACACCGGCAGGATAGCAATTGCTAGCGTCGGAGGTCGTGGCCACGCCGTCCGTCGAACTGGACGCCGGCGGGCGGACCGTGCGGGTGACCAACCCGGACAAGGTCTTCTTCCCGGCCCGGGGCGAGACCAAGCTCGACCTGGCCCGCTACTACCTCTCCGTCGCCGACGGCGCCCTGACCGGCGTGAGGGAGCGCCCGACCGTCCTGCACCGGTTTCCCCACGGCGCCCTGGGCGAGTCCTTCTACCAGAAGCGCGTCCCCGAGAAGCGCCCCGACTGGATCGAGACGGTGGAGATCGAGTTCCCCAGCGGCCGCCGGGCCCGGGAGCTGTGCCCCGTCGACATCGCGCACGTGGTGTGGGCGGCGAACCTCGGCTGCCTGGCCATGAACCCGTGGGCCGTCAGGCGTTCCGACGTCGACCGCCCCGACGAGCTGCGCGTCGACCTCGACCCGCAGCCCGGCGTGCCCTTCGCGGCGGTCCGCGAGACCGCCCTTTGCGTGCGGGAGGTCCTGGCCGCGGCCGACCTGGAGGGGTTCCCCAAGACCTCCGGCTCGCGCGGCATGCACGTGAACGTCCGGATCGAGCCGAGATGGTCGTTCACGGAGGTCCGCCGGGCCGCCCTGGCCCTCGCCCGCGAGGTGGAGCGGCGCCTGCCCGGCACCGTCACCTCACGGTGGTGGAAGGAGCAGCGCGGCGAGAAGGTGTTCGTCGACTACAACCAGAACGCCCGCGACCGGACGGTGGCCTCGGCCTACTCGGTGCGCGCCAACGCCGAGGGCCGGGTGTCGTGCCCCCTCACCTGGGACGAGGTCCCCGACGTCGAGCCCGGCGACCTGACGCTGGCCACCGTCCCGGCCCGCTACGCGGCGTCGGGCGACCCCGGCGCCGCGATCGACGACCGCCCGTACCGCCTCGACGGTCTGCTCGAGCTCGCGGCCCGCGACGAGGCCGACGGCCTGGGCGACGAGCCGTGGCCGCCGCACTTCCCCAAGGCGGAGGGCGAGGGGCCGCGGGTGGCCCCCAGCCGGGCCCGGCGTCAGCCCCCGAAGACCTGACGCAGCTCCGCGGGCACCGGCACCTCGAGCTGCGCGTACGTGCACGACCCGGGGTCCCGGTCCGGGCGCCAGCGCACCAGGCGGGTGGTGTGGCGGAACCGGTCGCCCTGGAGGTGGTCGTAGGCGACCTCCACGACGCGCTCGGGGCGTAGGGGCTCCCACGACAGGTCGCGCCCTCCCGTCCAGCGGCTCGGCGCCCCGGGGACCCGGCCTCCGGGCCCATCCGGCGCGCCGTCGCGGATCCAGGGGTGCAAGAGGGCGGCGCCCTCGCGCAGCGGCTCCACCTCGGCGAGGAGGCGCTCACGGGTGCGGGCGTCGAAGCTCGACGCCACACCCACGTGGTGGAGCACACCGGACGCGTCGTGCAGGCCGAGGAGCAGGGAGCCCACGCCCCGGCCGTCCTTGTGGAGCCGGAGACCGCCGACCACGCAGTCGGCGGTCCGCCGGTGCTTCACCTTGATCCAGCCCCGCTCCCCCTCGCGGTAGCGCTCGGAGACCCGCTTGGCGACCACGCCGTCGAGGCCGGCGCCCTCGAAGCGGTCGAACCAGTCCTCGGCCGTGGCGCGCCCGGAGGTGGCGGGGGTGATGTGCACGGGCCGGCCGCCGGCCTCGACGGCCGCCTCGAGGAGGGCTCGGCGCTCGGCGAGCGGTCGGGGCCGGAGGTCGTCGTCGCCCAGGGCGAGGAGGTCGAAGGCCACGAAGGCGGCGGGCGTCTCCACGGCCAGGCGGCGGACCCGGCTCTCGGCCGGGTGGATGCGCTGCGACAGGAGGTCGAAGTCGAGGCCCCGGCGGGTCATCACCACTATCTCCCCGTCGACCACGGCCCGGGCCGGGAGCGAGGCGCGCAGAGGGTCGATCAGCTCGGGGAAGTAGCGGGTGAGCGGGCGCTCGTTCCGGCTGCCCAGCTCGACCCGCTCGCCGTCGCGGAACACCACGGCCCGGACGCCGTCCCACGTGGGCTCGTACTGCCAGCCGCCGTCGCCCGGGATCTCAGGGGCGGCGCGGGCGAGCATCGGCGCGACCGGCGGCTCGACCGGGAGGCTCACCGCACCGCCCCGGTCGGCCCGGTCACCCCTGGGCCGCCGATCCCAGCGCGGCCGCCACGGTCGCCACCACCTCGCCGAGGGGCAGCTCGTCGCGCTCGCCCGTCGCCCGGACCTTGCGCTCCACCACGCCCCGGGCCAGCCCCTTGGCGCCGACCACGAGCTGCACCGGCACCCCGATCAGGTCGGCGTCGGCGAACTTCACGCCGGCGCGGGCGTCGCGGTCGTCGAGCAGGACCTCGACGCCCTCGGCCCGCAGCTCGTGGTAGAGGGCCTCGGCGGCGGCGGCGGGCTCCTCGCCGGGCATGGCCACCAGGTGGACGTCGAAGGGCGCCACCGCGGCCGGCCAGGCCATCCCGTGCTCGTCGTGGTGCTCCTCCACCACCGCCGCGACCACCCGGCTGACCCCGATCCCGTAGCAGCCCATGACCATCGGGTGCTTCTCCCCCGCCTCGTCGGTGTAGTGGGCGCCCAGGGCCTCGGAGTACTTCGTGCCGAGCTGGAACACCTGCCCCACCTCGATCCCGCGGTCGACCGAGAGCTCCGCCCCGCACGACGGGCACGGGTCGCCGGTGACGATGGTCACCAGCTCGGCGAACCGGTCGGCCCGGAAGTCGCGACCGGGGACCACGTGGCGCACGTGGTGATCGGCGCGGTTCGCTCCCGCGACCCACTCGCCGCGTCCGGCGACGGACGGATCGGCCACGACGAGCTCGACGTCGGGGTGGTGCGGGCCGATGAAGCCGCGGGGCAACGACGGGCGAGCGGCGAAGTCGGCGTCGTCGAGGAGCCGGACCGGGGTGGGCGCGAGCGCCCGGGACAGGGCGAACTCGTTGAGCTCCCGGTCGCCGGGGATCAGCGCCAGGCCCAGCCGGCCGCCGGCCTCGAAGGCCAGCGACTTGAGCGTCGCGGACGGCTCGACGCCGAGGAAGCCGGTCACCTCCGCGATGGAGGTGAGGCCCGGCGTGAAGACCTCCTCCATGGCTGAGGCCCCCGCGGGATCTTCCGCCGATGGGTCGGAAACCGACGCCATGCGACGAGAACTGTCCCAACGCTCGGAATCGGGGGCGCCGGCCGAGGTTCCGGAGGCGGCTCCGACCGGGGCGTCGACGCGGCGGCGGGCCACCTCGACGTTGGCCGCGTAGTCGCACGACCGGCACCAGACGAAGTCGTCCTCGCCCACCGCGGCGACGGCCATGAACTCGTGGTTCACGTCGCCCCCGATCTCGCCCGCCTCGCCCTCGACGGGCCGGAACGTGAGCCCGCACCGCTCGAAGATGCGGTGGTAGGCGTCGTACATGGCCCGGTAGCTGGCCTGGAGGCCGTCGGCGTCGAGGTCGAACGAGTAGGCGTCCTTCATCAGGAACTCCCGGGCCCGGAGGAGGCCGAACCGAGGCCGCAGCTCGTCGCGGTACTTCCAGTTGACCTGGTAGAGGTTCACCGGGAGGTCGCGGTAGCTCGAGTACTCGGCGGCCACCGTCGAGGTGATCACCTCCTCGGCGGTCGGCGACAGGCAGAACCACGACTCCTTGCGGTCCTGGAGGCGGAACATGAGCGGCCCGTACGCCGTGTCGCGGCCCGAGCGCTCCCACAGGTCGAGCGGCTGGGCGATCGGCAGGACCAGCTCCTGGGCGCCGGCGGCGTCCATCTCCTCGCGCACGATCCGCTCGACCCGGCGCAGGACCCGGCTCCCCAGAGGCAGCCAGGAGTAGATGCCCGACGCCACCTTGCGGATGAACCCGCCTCGGACGAGGAGGCGGTGGCTGTCGACCTCGGCGTCGGACGGGTCGTCGCGCAGCGTGCGAAGGAAGAGCCGGGACATCCGCATGAGGGCAGGGTAGCGACAGCCCCCCGGGTGGAATCGACCCCCGCGCCGCGGGCGGCGCCCGATGCGCCCCGGCGGCGGATCGCGGTCCACACTCGGGACATGAGCCTGGTCTGGGAACGCCGCTGGATCGCGCCCGTCCTCGACGGGGTCTGCCTGATCGCCTTCGTCGTGGTGGGCAAGGAGAACCACAACGTCACGACCGGGTTCCGCTGGTTCTGGGAGGTCCTCTGGCCGCTGGCGGTCGGGTGGTTCGCGGTCGGGATCGCGGTCGGGCTGTACCGGCAGCGCCGGCTCACCTGGCTGCGCTGGGCGGCCACGCTCGCGTTCGGCACGCTCCTCACGATGTGGCTGCGGACCTTCACCGGCCGCAGTGCCTTCACGGCCTACACCGTCGTCGTGTACATCTTCGTGGGTCTCACCACCCTGGGGTGGCGCGGCGTGGCCGGCCTCGTGGCGTCGAGGCTCCACCCCCGGTCGCCGGCGGTCTGACCCGGCGTCGCCGGGACACGGCCGGGCGCCGGCCGGGCCGGAGCGGACGACCGGTGGCGGTCAGCCGGCGCCGAAGCGGCGGCGGAGGGCCACTTTGTCGATCTTGCCCGTCGGGTTGCGGGGCAGCTCCTCGACCAGCTCGACCCGGCGCGGGACCTTGAAGCCCGCCAGGTGTCGCCGGGCCAGGGCCTCGAGCTCCGACGCCGCCGGCCTCGGTCCGGCCTCGGGCACCACGACGGCGCAGACGCGCTCACCCCATCGGGGGTCGGGCAACCCGATCACGGCCACGTCGCGCACCGACGGATGCCGTCGCAGCACGTCCTCGACCTCCCGCGAGGCCACGTTCTCGCCGCCGGTGACCACCACGTCCTTGGCCCGGTCGACCACGTGCAGCAGCCCGTCGGCGTCGATCCGGCCCACGTCGCCGGTGCGGAGCCACCCGCCCGCGAAGGTGTCCCGGGTGGATTCCGGGTCGCGCCAGTACCCCGCCGCCACCTGTTCGGCCCGCACGAGGATCTCCCCCACCGCCGCCGGATCGCCATCCGCGCCCGCGATCCGCAGCTCGACACCGGGGGCGGGCCGGCCGGCCGCGGCCGCGAGGCGGTCGTCGCCGGCGGCGGCGCGCCGGTGCTCCTCCGGCCCCAGGAACACGGCGTTGCCGGAGAGCTCGGTCATCCCGTAGCCCTGCACGAAGTCGCACCCGAGCACGGCCAGGCCCCTCCGCAGCAGCTCACGGTGGATGGGCGACGCGCCGTACCCGATCGAGCGCAACGTCGCCGGGACGGCCGGGTGACGGCCGCCGCGGGCCGGCGGTTCCGTGCCGGGGTGGGCACCGAGGTGGTCCAGGAGCATCGCGATCATCGTCGGCGCCAGCGACAGGTTGGTCACACGGTGCTCGCGAACCAACGCCAGGAGCTCGGCCGGGTCGAAGCGCCGCATGACGACCACGGGACGGGCCCGCAGGTGGTGGACGAGCACGTTGTACCCGGCGACGTGGCACAGCGGGAAGGGGGTGAGCAGGGTGTCGCCAGGGCGCACGTCGCGGGCGACGGCGGTGGCCCGGGCCGCGGCGAGCAGACTCCGGTGGGTCAGCACCGCGTGACGGGCCGGGCCCGTGGTGCCGCTGGTGCCGATCAACCAGGCGGGATCGGACGGGTCCGCTTCGGGTTCCGGGCCCGACCCCGACCGGTCGCCTCCGTCCCGGTCCGCCGGCGCCGCGCCCTCGGCCGCGCCCTCCGCCGCGCCCTCGGGCGGGAGCTCACGGATCTCGACGCCGGCCAGGGCCGCCACCGAGCCGGGGTGGGCCCGCAGCCTCTCCAGCAGGGGGCCCTCCCCGACGAGGACGGCCGGATCGATGCGGGCGAGCGCGACGAGCCACTCCTCCGGGTGGAGACGGTGGTTCAGGGGGGCCAGCACCATCCGGGCCGCCGGAACGCCGTAGTACGCCTCGACCACCTCGGCCCGGTTCCCGCTCAGGAGGGCGACCCGGTCGCCCGGGCCGGCGAGCGGGGCGAGGCCCCGGGCCAGTGCCGCGGACCGGCGATGGAGCTCGGCGAAGGTGAGCCGGGTGGGTCCGGCCACCAGCGCCACGCCGTCGGGATCGCTCCCGGCCGCCGCCGCGAGGACGCCCGGCAGCGTCGACGGCTCGGCCGGTCCGGCTCCCTCACCCACCCGCCCATGGTCCCCGGCGCCACGCCCCCACGCCAACCGCCGGCCGGCGCGTGGCACCGCGCCGGGCACGGCTCCGGGCCGGACCTCCCGGGTCCGCCGCGGCCGGAGCCGGCGCGCCGGGGGTCAGGAGCGGGTGTCGCGCTCCAGCGCGACGCCGGAGCCCTCGGCGGAGCGACCCTCCTCCAGGAGGGCCAGTTCGAACGCCTCCCGCTCCGTGATGGGGTCGGGGTTCTCGAGGCGGGCCTCCTCCTCGAGCTCCTCCAGCGTCTCGCGCCCACCGTCCTCGTGCCCTTCGTGCCCGATCATCGTCGCCACGCTCCTCTCCGCATCCGCGAGCACGGCCCGTCCGGCGCCAGGTCCGTCCCGGTCGGGTCGTACGGTCGGCACCTCCGGTGCCTCCCCCGACGACGACGGGGGTGCTACCGGGTGCAACAACCGAAGAGGCCGTGGGAGTCCCCGGAAGGGTCCTCACCTCGGGGGTCCTCGCCGCGCCGTGCGCGCGGGGTGGTCCGCGGCGCCTTCAGTCGGCGGTGATGCGGCGGATGCGCTCGACCCGCTCCCTGGAGCGGTTCACGTCGGCGCCCTGCAGCTCGATGAGGGTCCGGCGGGTGTCGCCGGCCTGCTCGGCGGCGCCCTCGTCGGCGTCGGCGAGCACGGCCTCGAGGCCGAGCTCCATGATCCGCTCGGCCTCGGCGACCAGGGCGTCGACCATCTCGTCCTCGGGCACGACGCGCACCACCTTGCCCTTCACGAACAGGTGGCCCCGCCCCCGGCCGGCGGCGATCCCCAGGTCGGCCTCACGTGCCTCGCCCGGCCCGTTCACCACGCAGCCCATCACCGCGACCTGGAGGGGGATGTTGCGCTCCTCGAGCGCGGCCTGGGCGGCGCTCGCCACCCGGATCACGTCGACCTCGGCCCGCCCGCAGCTCGGGCACGCGATCAGGTCGAGGCCCTTTCGCTCCCGCAGGCCGAGCGCCTCGAGCAGGGTGCGACCGGCCCGGGCCTCCTCGACCGGGTCGGCGGTGAGCGAGAAGCGGATCGTGTCGCCGATCCCCTCGGCCAGGAGCGTCCCGATGCCGGCCACCGACTTGATCAGCCCGGCGGGGGGCGGCCCGGCCTCGGTCACGCCGAGGTGAAGCGGATGGTCGACGGTCTCGGAGAGGAGGCGTTACGAGTCGATCATGAGCGGCACCGACGACGCCTTCACCGAGATCTTCACCGCGTCGAAGCCGACCTCGCCGAAGAGCTCCAGCTCGTGACGCGCCGACGCCACCAGCGCCTCGGGGGTGATGCCGCCGTGGCGGCGCGCCATCTCGGGATCGAGGCTGCCGGCGTTCACGCCGATGCGGATCGGCAGGCCCCGGTCACGGGCCTCGGCGGCGACGGCCTTGATGTGGGCCGGCTTGCGGATGTTGCCGGGGTTGAGCCGCAGACCCTGGACCCCCGCCTCCATGGCGGCGAGGGCGAGGGTGTGCTGGAAGTGGATGTCGGCGATGACCGGGACGGGCGAGCGGGGGACGATGTGGGCCAGGCCCTCCGCCGCCTCCTCGTCGTTGCAGGTGCAGCGCACGATGTCGCAGCCGGCCCCGGCCAGCGCGTAGATCTGGGCCAGGGTGCCCTCGACGTCGGCGGTCTTCGTGGTGGTCATCGACTGGACCGAGACCGGGGCTCCACCGCCGACCGCCACCGGCCCCACGTGCAGGCCACGGGTCGGGCGTCGTTCGTCCATCAGGGTCCAGACTACGGCCGCTCCCGCCCGCCGAACGCCCCGGACGCCCTAGGAACCTGTGAAGATCGTGCGGATATCGAGGTACATGGTGGAGAGCCCGAGCATCAGCAAGGCCGCGAACACCACCGCCGTCACGGGCATCAGCTTGCGGTAGTCGACGGTGACCCTCCGGCCCCGCACCTTCGACGCCACCGCCTCGTAGGCCGCGACCGCCGCGTGACCGCCGTCGAACGGCAACAGCGGGATCAGGTTGAAGAGGGCCAGGAAGAGGTTGATCGCACCCATCAACGCGAAGAACATCCACGGGTTGCCGGAGACCAACTGGTTGCCGATGTCGACGATGCCGATGACCGACACCGGACGCTCGTCGGGCGCGAGCGCCGTCGAGCTGCCGGGATCGGCGACGGTGCCGCCGATCTCGCGGATGCCCGACGGCGACACGAAGTGCCCGAGCACCCGGACGGTCTCCACGGTGCCCTGCCACATCGCCTGCGCCGAGCGGGGCACGGCCTCGAGGACCCCGACGGGCCGGTAGTCGCCGGTGACCGAGATGCCGATCCGCCCGGTGGCGTCGGACTTGCTCACCCGCTCGGGGACGACGGGGACCCTCAGCACCTCCCCGTCGCGCCGCAGCGTCAGGACGATCCGCTCGCCGGCGTGAGGCTTGATGAGGGGCGCGACGTCGCCGAAGGTGCCGACCTCCTGGCCGTTGACGGCGAGGATCCGGTCGCCGTCGCGGAGACCGGCCTGCCGGGCCGGCGTGCCGGCGCCGACATCGGCGACCCGGGCGATCGAGTCGGTGGGCATCCCCTGGCCGAGGAGCGTGACGGCGATACAGAGGTACGCGAGGACGAGGTTCACCGAGATGCCGGCGAGCACGACCACCAGGCGCTTGCCGTAGGGGGCCTGGCGGTAGGTGCGGGGCTCGTCGGCGGGATCGACCTCCTCGACCCCGGTCATGCCGATGATCTTCACGTAGCCGCCGGCCGGAATCGCCTTGACGCCGTACTCGGTCTCGCCCCGGCGGAACGACCAGAGCCGGGGCCCGAACCCGACGAAGTACTCGGTCACCTTCATGCCCGCCCACTTGGCGGTGAGGAAGTGCCCGAACTCGTGGGCCATGACCACCACCACGAGGCCCACGACGATCGCCACCGCCGCGAAGACGCTGGGCTTGAGCACCACCAGCATCACCACGGCGACGAGCGCCGCGACCAGCCCCGCGGTGCCGGCCCGGGACGTGGCGGGCCGCGCGGCCCCGTCCGGAGCGCCGCCGGCGGCGTCAGGCCCCCGGCGACCGGCGGACGGATCGGGGTCGCCACCCGGCGGGGTCTCCGCCGGTTCGGGTCGACTCATACGGCTCTCCTCCGGAGACGGGACACGGCGACCTCCGCCGCGGCGCGCGCGACCCGGTCGACCTCGAGAACGTCGGAGACGTCATCGACGTTCCCGGCCTCCGACTGGAGCACGCCGGCCACGATATCGGGGATCGCGGCCCATCCGATCCGGCCGTCGAGGAAGGCGGCCACCGCCACCTCGTTGGCGCCGTTGAGCGCCGCGGGCGCACCCCCGCCGGCCCGCCCCGCCGCATACGCCAGGCCCAGCGCCGGGAACGCCTCCAGGTCGGGAGCCTCGAAGGTGAGTGACGACAGGCGGGTCCAGTCGATCGCACCGTAGGGGGTGTCGATCCGGTCGGGGGCGGCCAGGGCCAGGCCGATCGGGAGGCGCATGTCGGGCCGGGAGAGCTGGGCGATGGTCGCCCCGTCGGTGAACTCCACCATCCCGTGGACGATCGACTGCGGGTGCACGACGACGTCGATCCGGTCGTAGTCGACACCGAACAACTCGTGGGCCTCGATCACCTCCAGGCCCTTGTTCATGAGGGTCGACGAGTCGATCGTGATCTTGGCCCCCATCGTCCAGGTGGGGTGGGCGAGGGCGTCCTCGACGGTCACGTGGGCGAGGTCGGCGCGGCTCCGGCCGCGGAACGGCCCACCGCTGGCCGTCAGCACGATCCGCCCCACCTCGCGGGCCGCGCCCGAGCGCAGCGCCTGGTACACGGCGGAGTGCTCGGAGTCGACGGGCACGATCTCCCCTCCACCCCGGAGCCGGGCCCGGGCGACCACCGGCCCGCCGGCGATCAGGCTCTCCTTGTTGGCGAGGGCGAGGCGCGTGCCCGACTCCAGGGCCGCCAGCGTCGCGGGCAGCCCGGCGAAGCCGACCACGCCGTTGAGGACGACGTCGGCGTCGGGGTGGGCGGCCATCGCCGCCAACGCCCCGGGATCGGAGCCGCACGCCCGCGCCCACCGGTCGGGGACGCCGAACTCCGCGGCCTGCGCGGCCAGGAGCGCCTCGTTGCGCCCCGCCGCGAGCCCGACGACGCGGTACCGGCCCGGCTGGGCCCGGATCACGTCGAGCGCCTGCGTCCCGATCGAACCCGTCGAGCCGAGGACGACGACCCGGCGCGGCCGCTCGGACCCGTCGCCCATCCGGCTACCCGAAGAGGTGCCGGGCCAGGTAGTAGGCGGCGGGCAGGCAGAACAGGATGGCGTCGAAGCGGTCGAGGACCCCTCCGTGCCCGGGCAGGATGGCGCCGAGGTCCTTGACCCGCAGATCCCGCTTGATCATCGATTCGCACAGGTCGCCGAGCGGCGCCATCACCGCCACCACCGCGCCGAGGGCGAGCCCACGACCGATGCTGGGCGACCACGGGTGCAGGCCGATCACCGAGCTCGTGACCACACCCAGCACGACGGCCGCGCACATCCCGCCGATCAGGCCCTCCACCGTCTTGTTGGGCGAGACGGTGGGGGCGAGCCGGGTGCGGCCGAACTGCGAGCCGATCAGGAACCCGAACACGTCGTAGCCGACGGCGCTGATCGCGAGCCCGAGGATGATCCCCACGCCGTCGGGAAGCGCCAGGATCAGCCCGGCGAAGCCGCCGAGCACACCCACGTAGCCGAAACCGATCAGCGTGGCCCCGACGTTGACGGTCGGCCGGGCCCGGACCACCTCGATCAGGTACCAGAGGAGCGTGAACACCACGACCAGGCTCGTGATCAGGGGGAACGCCGCGTCGCCACGCTCGTAGGCGGCGAAGACGAGGCCGACGGAGCCGAGCATCCCGAGGATGGCGGCGGGCCGGAAGGTGGCCCGCCGCAGCCCCTCGTAGAGCTCGTACGAGGCCACGCCCACGATCACGGCCGCCAGGACGGTGGTGGCGCCGGCACCCAGCTTCAGGCAGATGAGGGCGACCACGGCCACCGCGATCCCGGTCACGACGCGGGTGGCGAGGTCGGCGCCGTCAGGCGCCGGTTCGGGCGCGAGATCGGTCGGTTGCGGCCGCCGGGCGCCGACGCGGGGCCCGCCCGACCGCCGCGGCGGCTCAGGGGGCTCCGGTGGGGTCGACGACCCGTCGCGCCGCGCACCGGCGGCGCCCTGGGGCACCGGCTCCTCGGCGGCGTGGTCGGGGACCTCGACGTGGACGTCGTCGCTAGCGGGAGCCTCGGTCGGGGGCCGCTCCGCCCGGGCGCCCGGCGGCGCCGACCCGGCGGGCGCGGTCATCTCGGCCCGGGCCGCCGAACGGCTGCGGATCCGGCGGCGGCGCGCCACCTGCTCGGCGAAGGCGGAGTCGTCGTCGGGGGGCCCGGGCTCGCTGAGGGCACCGAGGTCCTCGGCGTCGTCGTCGGATCCGGGGCCCAGGGCGTCGACGAGGGCGGCCTCGTCGTCGTCCCAGTCGCCGGCCCGGCTGCGAAAGCGCGGCTCGCCACCGGCCAGCGCGGCCCACGCGGCGAAGTCCTCTTCGTCGGTCATGTCGACCGGCTCCGCCTCGGGGAGGATCCGGGGGACCTCTCCGGTGGGCGGCTCGGTCCAGTGCGGGAGGGGCATCGGCGCCGATTGCTCTGCGCTCACGTCGTCGGCCGCCGCCGCGTCGCGCCCGGCGGGGGCGGGATCGGCTCCCGAGGCGCCGGGCCCGCCGGGCTCTCCGTCGCCGTGGAGCACTATCTCGAGCGAGTCGTCGGAGATCAGGTCGTCGGGAGACTCGATCTCGAGCGCCGCTTCGTCGGGCGCGCCGCCGGGATCAGCCCCGACCTCCGTCTCGGGCGGGTCGAAGAGGGCACCGGTAGGCGACTCCGAGCCGGGGCCGCGCTCGGCGCCGGCGGCCGACGGCGGACCCGGCGGGCGGTCCGCCCCAGGGGAGGGAGGCGGTACCGCCGAGGGCGAGGCCACCCTCGGCACCACCGGGCGGGCCGCGGTGTCGTCGCCGGCGCGGGCCGGCACCGCGGGCGACGGGAACCGGGCGGCCGGGCGGACCGAGGGGTCGGGACGCGGAGGAACGTCGCCGAAGCGCATCTCGCTCTCGGACTTGCGGGGGCTGGCGTGGCCGGTGTCGATCGCCGCCTGGGCCTCCTCGGCCCCGATGATCCTGACGCCCTCGGGCATCGACGGCGGCGACGAAGCCGCTCGCGGGGGACCCTCGGGCTCGTCGATCCCCGGATCGTGCTCCGGGTCGTGATCCGGGTCGTCGCGCCAGCGGTCGGCCGGGACGTCGGTGTCGTGTCCGTCGGTCACTTGGTCCTCCCCGGTGGCGTCATACCTCGAGCAGCTCGTGCTCTTTGTTGGCGAGGAGCTGGTCGATCTCGGCCACCGCCTCGTGGGTCGCCTTCTCGAGGTCCTTCTCGCTGCGATCCAGCTCCTCCTGGGAGATCTCCTTGGCCCGCTCGAGGTCCTCCAGGTCGCGGCGGGCCTGGCGGCGGATGTTGCGGACCGCGACGCGGCCCTCCTCGGCGAGGTGCTTCACCACCTTCACGAGCTCCTTGCGACGATCCTCGGTGAGCACCGGGAACGCGAGGCGGATCACCTGCCCGTCGTTGGACGGGTTGATCCCGAGGTCGCTGCCCTGGATCGCCTTCTCGATGGCCCCGATCGCGCCCTTGTCGTACGGGGCGACCACCAGCACGCGGGGCTCGGGCACGCTGAAGCCCGCGAGCTGCTGGAGTGGCACCTCGGTCCCGTAGTAGTCGACGCGGAGCTTCTCGACCAGCCCCGGCGCGGCTCGCCCGGTCCGGACCCCGCCGAAGCCCTCCTGGAGGTGGACCACCGCCTTCGCCATCTTCTCGCGGCACCCGGCCAGGACTTCGTCGATCATGAGGCCTCCTCCGATCGGACGAGCGTACCGATCCGATCCCCGACCAGGGCGCGGTGGATGTTCCCCGGCGCGGTCACGTCGAAGACGATGATGGGCAGGTCGTTGTCCATGCAGAAGGTAATGGCCGTGGAGTCCATCACCTTGAGACCGCGGTTCAGGACCTCGAAGTGGCTGACCTCGGCGAGCTTCACCGCCTCGGGATCGAGGCGCGGGTCGGCGCTGTAGACGCCGTCGACGCCGGAGTGGGTGCCCTTCAGGATCGCCTCGGCCCCGATCTCGGCCGCCCGCAGCGCGGCAGTGGTGTCGGTGGTGAAGTACGGGTTGCCCGTCCCGGCCGCGAAGACCACCACGCGCCCCTTGTCGAGGTGGCGCAGCGCCCGCAACGGGATGTACGGCTCCGCCACATGCGACATGTGGATCGCGGTCTGGACCCGCGTCGGCTGGCCCAGGGCCTCGAGGGCGTCCTGGAGGGCGAGGGCGTTGATCACGGTGGCGAGCATGCCCATGTAGTCGGCGCGGGCGCGGTCCATTCCCCGGGTGGCGCCGCTCATGCCGCGGAAGATGTTCCCGCCGCCCACCACGACGGCGATCTCGACCCCGAGCCCGGCGCGGGCGTCGGCGACCTCCTGGGCGATGCGGCCCACGACCGCGCTGTCGATCCCGAAGTTCAGCGTGGCGTCGGCGAACGCCTCTCCCGAGAGCTTCAGCACCACACGGCGGTACCGGCTCTCGCCCATCGGCGCCCCTTCCGTGGTCAGGCCTCGCCGACCTTCACCCGGGCGAAGCGCCGGATCTCGGCGCCCTTGCCGAGGCTCTCGACCAGCGACGCGACGGTCGTCTTCGGGTCGCGCACGAACCCCTGCTCGAGCAGGACGTTGTCCTTGTAGAAGCCCTTCAGCCGGCCCTCGACGATCTTGGGGACCTGGGCTTCGGGCTTGCCCTCGTTGCGGGTGAGCTCCTCGAGCAGGGCCCGTTCCTTGTCGAGGGCGTCGGCCGGGACGTCGTCGCGGGCGAGGAAGCGCGGGGCCGCGCTGGCGATGTGCAGGGCGATGTCGTGGACGACCTCCACGGCGCGGGGATCGGCGGGGTCGATCCCACCGATCTCGACCAGCACACCGATCGTGCCCCGGCCGTTCTGCACGTGCCGGTAGCCGTCGACGAGGCCGTCGGTGGTCTCGAAGCACTCGACGCGCCCCAGCTCGATCCGTTCGCCGAGCTTGGCGGCGAGCGCCTCGACGGCCTCGCCGACGGTGGTGCCCTCGAAGGCCTGGGCGGCGACGTCGGCGGCTCCCTGGCGCGATACCTGGGCCGCCAGGGCGTCGAGGAAGCCGGCGAAGTCGGGGCCCTTGGCCACGAAGTCGGTCTCGCAGGTCATCTCGACCAGCACGCCGACCCCGCCGTCGACGACCACCGCGACGGCGCCGTCGGCCGCGGTGCGGGTGGCCCGCTTCGCCGCGCCGGCGAGGCCCTTCTTGCGCAGCCAGTCCTTGGCGGCCTCCATGTCGCCGGCGGTCTCCTGGAGCGCCTTCTTGCAGTCCATCATGCCCGCGCCCGTCGCCTTGCGCAGCGCCGCGACGTCCTGGGCTCCGAAATCGGCCATCGTCGGTTCAGTCCTCGGTCGGGGCAGTCGCGTCGGCGGGGACCGCCGTGGCGTCGGCGGGTTCGGGCTCGGCACCGGCCTCGGCCTCGGCCTCGGCCTCGGGTGCCGCTGCGGGCTCGGCGGCCTTGGTGCGCTTCGACGCGGCGAGGCGCTCCTCCCGGGCCCGCTGGGCCATCGCGGCCTCGGCCCGGGCCCGGGCCTGCTGCTCGGCGTGGCGCCGCGCCGTCTCGGGGTCGGGGGGCGGCTTCGGGGCGACCTCGGCCTCCTGGGTGCCCGCGCGGGCGTTCTTCTTGCGGGCGAGGAAGCGGCCCTCCTCGCAGGCGTCGGCCACGACCCGGCACATCAACGCCGCCGACCGGATGGCGTCGTCGTTCCCGGGGATCACGTAGTCGATGAGGTCGGGGTCGCAGTTCGTGTCGACGACCGCGACGACCGGGATCCCGAGCCGGTTGGCCTCGGTCACCGCGATGTGCTCCTTCTTCGTGTCGACGACGAACACGGCCGACGGCACCTTCTCGAGGTTGCGGATGCCACCCAGGTTCCGCTCGAGCTTGGCGAGGTCGCGCTGGACCCGCAGCCCCTCCTTCTTGGGCATCTGCTCGACCTCGCCGCTCTTGACGATGCGCTCGAGCTCCCGCAGCTTGGCGACGCGCGCGTGCACGGTCTGGAAGTTCGTGAGCATCCCCCCGAGCCAGCGGAAGTTCACGTAGGGCTGGCCGGACCGCTGGGCGTTCGACTCCACGGCCTCCTGGGCCTGGCGCTTCGTACCGACGAAGAGGACCGAGCCGCCGTCCTCCACCGTCCGGCGCAGGAACCGGTACGCGGTGTCGATCCGCTGGAGCGTCTGCTCGAGATCGATGATGTAGATCCCGTTGCGCTCCCCGAAGATGAACCTCCGCATCTTCGGGTCCCAGCGGCGGGTCTGGTGCCCGAAGTGGACCCCGGCCTCCAGGAGCTGCTTCATGGTGACGACAGCCACTTGTTGATCTCCCTCGGTTGAGTACTTCCGCCCGTGCGCGCGCCTCTCGGAGGCGACCTCGGGTGACGGGCGTGCAGGATGACGACACGTGTCGGCACCGGCTGGGCCGGCCCGGCGAGTGTACCGCCCGACCCGGCCGGCCCGCCCAACGCCTGACGCCCCGGAACGGGCCCCGCACCCGGCCGCGGCAACCGGTCGGATCACCGCAGCGGCCGGGAATCCACCCGAGCCGGATCGACCCAGCGCCAGCCCGCCACGAAGCTCCGACCGGACCGGGCCGGCCCCACCGCCACGCCCCGGGGGAGCACCTCGACGACCCGCCCGCCCGTCGCGCTCACGACCACGAGCGTCGACGCCGCCAGCGGCACCACGATCTCCGTGGCCCCGACCACCGGAGACCCGAGGACCGCGACGTCGGCGGAGGCGAGGCGGCTCTCCCACCGGCGCCGGCCGGTGGAGGGGTCGACGAGCGCCACCGTGCCCGTCTCCCCCGCCACGACCACGCCGGCCGGACCGACACCGGGCGCGGCCGACTCCTGGACCGGCGAGGCGACCGGGACCCCCCACGCGACCTCGCCGTCGCCGGCGTGGTACGCCCGCAGCGCCGCGCGCCCCGCCGCCCACTCGACCACGAACACGAGGTCGCCGGCGGTCGCGGGCCGGCTGCGCCGGGGCCCGGGGCGCTCCCAGAGCACCGAGCCGTCGGAGGGGTCGACGGCACGAAGCACCGAACCGGAGGGATCGGACGGGACCCGGCTCCAGCCGCCGACGGCGACCCGGCCGCCGTCGGCGGCCACGAGCGGCCCGACGGGACGCCCGGCAAAGGACGCGGCCCAGCGGGCCTCGCCGGTCGAGGCTTCGAGGCCCACGAGCCGGCCGGATCCCATGGAGACCGAGAACGCGGTGACCAGGGCGGCACCGCGGCCCGCCGGTCGGCCCGGGGCCGGCGGCGCCAGGGGCGCCGGTAGAACGGCCGGATGGACGATCTCACCTCCCGGGCGGGACTCCCAGAGCACCTGCCCGTCGGAGCGGTCGAGAGCCACCAGGCGCCGACCGCCGGCGACGATCACGAGCGTGTCCGGCCCGAGCGCCACGGCCTCGGGGTCGTGCATCGGGTCGCGGTGCACCCAGCGCTCCGAGCCCGACGACGGGTCGAGGTGGGTCACGCCGTCGAAGAGGGCCACGGCCACCCCTCGAGCGTCGGCGACGACCCCGAGCGGCCAGTCGCGGACGGTCGCCGACCACCGGACCGGCCGCGGGCGGCGGCGCGGCGCCGACCCGGCGTGGGCACCGCGGCTTCGGGAGCCCCGCGACTCCCGGCGGGGAGCCGCGCAGCCGACGGACACCGCGGCGGCGGTCGCGACCGCGACGACGGCGAGCACCCACCGTCGTGCGGGGACCCGGCACGGGCAAGGACTCGGGCGGTGCGGACCGGGGGCGGCGGAGCGCATGCGGGTCCTCCTCTCGGGAACGACGACCGGGGCGGTGACGGGTACGGCGACGGGTACGGCGACGGGGAGAGAGCGGTGGAGGGGGGAGTCGGAGCCGGGCACGAGCGTCACCGGGGCACGAGCCTCCGGGCTCCGGCGGCCGTCGCGTCGGCCACGGCGCCGGCCGCCTGGCCGACCCGGCCGAGGGTGTGCTCCACGCGGGTGATGACCACCGGCTCGACGGCCTGGCGGATCCCCGCGACCAGCCCCACGCACGGCGGCGGTCGCCCCTCGAGAGCGAGCCGGGCGGCGGCGAGCGACCGGTGGTCGCGGGTGATGTTGGAGTGGTCGTTGAAGCCCGCCGGGTCGACGGTGACGTTCGTGCCGCCTGGGAACGCCGTCGCGGTGGCCGGCACGACGACGTCGTCGGGGGCGGCGATCGACGTGACGTCGAGGTGCTCGGGGAGCTCCGCCGCCGCGAGCGCCCGCATGGCCGGCGATCGCTCCGAGAGGTCGGCGACCGCCGCGCTCGACGGGTCGGGGAGGCCGCCGGCCCGGCGGCTCAGGACCTCCAGCGCGGCGCGGCCGCTCGCCGTGGACCGGATCCGGTCGATCGCGGTGGCGAGGGGGGCGCCCCGGTGCGGCGAGGCGAGGGTCACGACGGTCCCGATCGGCGGGTAGGTCGGATCGGCGGCGGAGTAGACCCGGGCGAGGAAGAGGTCGACGACGACCCCGCCCTGGCTGTGGGCGATCAGGTCCACCTCGCGACCGGGCTCGGCCGCCTGGCGGGCCCGGAGCTGCTCACCGAGGGCGATCGCGGCGCGCACCAGGTCCCGCCCGGTGTCGTCGGGGGTGTAGCTGCCGCCGTCGGCGGCGTAGGAGTACCAGTGGACCTCGTCGGACCGATATCCGAGGAGCTCCGGGTCGAGGTCGACGGTCCGCCCGTCGGGCCCGGTCCGGCTCCCGATGCCGGCCACCACCATCGCCGTGTGCCCCGATCCGCCGGTGCCGTCGAGAGGGGGCGGGCGCAGCGTGCAGTTCCCCCGGCTCCGGGCCCAGGCCACGAGCCGCTGCCCGACCGTGAGGAGGTCGGCGGTGACGGCGGCCAGGGCGGACGCGTCCCACGCCCGGCGGCCGAGCGCGGCGGCGCGCGCCACGAAGGCCCCGGCGTCGGCGGCGAGGCGGCGGCCGAGGCCGGCCAGGTCGCCCGACACCGCCCCCGCCAGCGCGATCGCCCCGTCGCGCAGGGCCGAGAGGGTGCCGGTGGCGGCGCCGAGAGCCGTTCCGGCCGCGCGGGTGGCGGCCCCGGCACCCCCGGCGAGGGCGCGGCCGGCGCCGGCGATGAGGCCCAGACCCCGCGCGAGGGCATGGCGCTCGGCCCCCGCCGACGGCGGCCGCGCGGTACCGGCACCCCGCACGGGCGCGAGGTGGACGAGGGCGGCCAGGTCGGGGGGACCGAAGAGGGCAGCCGGATCGACGTAGCGCTCCCCCACCCGCAGGCCGAGGTGCAGCACCCCGGGGATGTGGCCGGGCCCCGCCGCTCCGCCGGCCCGGCCGACCACCGCGCCCATGCCCACTGGATCGCCGCGCCGGACCGACACCGCCGAGAGGAAGGAGTACGAGGTCCGTAGCCCGCCGGGGTGGGCGACGACCACGTGGAGCGTGCCCGCCACCGACCCCGCGAAGGTGACCCGGCCGGCACCCGCGGCGACGACCGCCTCCCCGGGCCGGGCCGCGAGGTCGGCACCCCGGTGCCCGGCCCCGAACGGGCCGTTCGGAGCCCGGAAGGGTTCGGTGACCGGGCCGGGCACGGGCCTGACCCAGCGCCCTCGGGGGCCGCCGGGCGCGTGGTCACGCCCGGCGGGCGACGCGAGCGCGTGGAGAGGCGCCGGCGCCACGAGAGCCGGGCCGCCGGCCGCGGCGACCGCCGCCGCGAGGAGGGCTGACGCCACGCGTGGGAAGCGGGCGAAGGGGCGCGCGCGGTGGCGACGCGTGGAGCGGTGGACGGAACGACCCATGGGCTCCCCCTGTGGTCGGAGACGGCACGACGGAGGGGGAAGACGGGGAAGGGCCCGGACAGTAGCGCGCGGTCACGACGTCGGCCACCGGCCGGGGCTCAACGGGCCGACGGGCCGGGCGGACGGGCCGGGCGGACGGGCTAGGCGGACGGGCCGGTGCCGGCCGCCCGGTCTACGAGGGAGGTTCGGCCAGGCGGCTTCGGAGCTGGAGGATCGCCTTGGTGTGGATCTGGCAGATGCGGCTCTCGGTCACCCCGAGGACGTCGCCGATCTCGGCCAGGGTCAGACCCTCGTAGTAGTAGAGCGTGAGGACCAGGCGCTCGCGGTCCGACATCCGGTTGATGGCGTCGGCGAGGAGGCGCTTCATCTCGTCGACCTCGAACGCCGCCGCCGGGTCGAACGCGCCGTCGCTGATCGTGTCGCCGACGGTGGTGCCGGAACCGTCGTCGCCGCCGGCCACGACGTCGTCGAGCGCGACGAGGCCGACGAAGGAGATCTGGCCGAGGGTGGACGACAGCTCGTCTTCGGTCATGCCGAGCTCGGCCGCCACCTCGGCGTCGTCGGGGCTGCGCCGCAGCTCGTGCTCCAGCTTCCCGTAGGCGCGCTCGATCGCCCGGGCCTTGGCCCGTACCGAGCGGGGAACCCAGTCGATGGAGCGCAGCTCGTCGATGATCGCTCCCTTGATGCGGGAGATCGCGTAGGTCTCGAACTTGAAGCCCCGCTCGGGGTCGTACTTCTCGATGGCGTCGATGAGGCCGAAGATCCCGTAGCTGACGAGGTCGGACTGCTCGATGCTCTGCGGGAGGCCGGCGGCCACCCGTCCGGCGACGAACTTGACGAGCGGCGAGTAGTGCAGGATCAGGCGCTCACGGGCCTCCCCCGCGGCCGACGCCTTGTAGTCGCGCCAGAGGTCGGCGACGGCGTCGCGTTCCGGGTCGAGTCCGGCGGCGGCCGCCGAGGGCTCAGGCACGGGGGTGGGTGGAGTCGTAGACGGCACGGAGACGCTCACTGGTCACGTGGGTGTAGATCTGCGTGGTGGCCAGGTCGGTGTGGCCGAGGAGCTCCTGCACGGCTCGGAGGTCGGCTCCGCCCTCGAGGAGGTGCGTGGCGTACGCGTGGCGGAACGCGTGGGGGTGCAGGACCTGCCCGTCGGCCAGCGGGTGGCGCGACACGATCCGGCGCGCGTCGCGCGGGGTCAGCGCCCGGCCGCGGGCGTTCACGAACACGACCCCGGAGGCGTCGGGGCCGGCGAGCTCGGGCCGGGCCTCGTCGAGGTACAGGCGCAGCGCGTCGAGCGCCGAACCCCCCACCGGGACCCTACGCACCTTGGCGCCCTTGCCCGTGACGGTCAGCGAGCCTCGGGCCAGGTCGCAGTCGGCGACACGCAGCGCGCAGCACTCGGCCACCCGCAGGCCGGCGCCGTAGAGCACCTCGAGCACGGCGGCGTCGCGCCGGGCCGTGGCCAGCCGGCGGCGTTCACGGGCATCCTGGACCCGGCCCGGCGTCGCCTCCCTCGACGGGCTTCCGTCCTCTGGGTCGGCGTCGGCCGCGAGCGCGGCCGAGTCGAGGAGCCGGGCCACCTCGTGGCTCCGGGGCACGCGGGGTAGACGGGCCGGGCCCTTGGGGGCCCGCAACGTGCGGCCCGGGTCGGCGTCGAGGTGCCCGTGGCGGTGCAGGAAGCGGGAGAAGGCACGCACGGCGGCGGCCTTCCGGGCGATCGAGCGCCGCGCGAACCCCCGCGTGGTGAGGTACCCGAGGTAGCGGCGGAGCACCAGGCGGTCGAGCGCCCCGGTCGAGGGGCATCCGCCGCGGTCGGCCCACCTCGCGAACTGCGCGACGTCGCGGCGGTACGCGTCGCGGGTGTGGGGGCTGCATCCCGTCAGCGAGGCGGTGAACTCGCCGACCAGCGACCCGAACACCCCCGCGGGCGCCTCGCCGGACGCCTCGCCGGGCACCCCCTCGGTTCCGGCCACGGGGCGTCCGCCGCCCCGCCCGTCGTGGTCAGCCATCCGGTCGGATACCACCTCGCCAGCCTCTGGTCGTCGGCACCGGGCCGGGGTCGCCCCGCCGGGACGGCCCGACCGCGGCACCGCAAGCACCCCTCGCAAGCCCGGGTCGGCGGCGACTCCGCACGCCCGCTCGCACATCAGCTCGTAGGTCCGCTCTCACGTCCGCTCGTACACCTGCTCGCAGTTCCGCTCGGCGGGCCGCCGGGAACGACGGGCCCGGACGCCGCCCGAAACGTGGTGCACGACCCGAACCGACCCGTTGCGGGTCCGACGACCCTACCGCGCTCGGTGGCCGAAGTGGTGCAAGCCACCCGGCCGGGGCGGCTCGTTCCTCCGGCGCCGGCGCCGCGGGCGGTAGGTGTCGCAGGGACAGGTTATGGTGCGCCCACCGTCGAGGCGCCGCGGTCACGGCCCTCCTGCCCATCCCAACGGTCAGGAGGTCACCCGGTGCTCGCGTCGGTCCCCAGCGCCACCCTCCTCGGAATCGACGGCCAGCTCGTCGAGGTCGAGGTCCACATCTCCAACGGGCTCCCCTCGTACACCGTCGTCGGCCTCCCCGATGCCTCGGTCCGCGAGTCACGGGAACGCGTGCGCGCCGCGCTGATCTCGTCGGAGATCGAGTTCCCGAAGCGGCGGATCACGGTGAACCTGGCCCCGGCCGGGGTGCGCAAGTCGGGCGCCGGCCTGGAGCTGGCGGTGGCCGCCGGCCTGATGATCGTCGGGGGCGACCTCCCGTCGGGCTGCCTCGACGGCGTCGGCCTGATCGGGGAGCTCGGCCTCGACGGCACGGTCCGCCGCGTCCCGGGTGTCCTGGCCCTCGTCGACACGCTGGCCCGGGCCGGGGTCGGAACCGTCGTCGTCCCGGCCGGCAACGCCCACGAGGCCGCACTCGTCGACGGGGTCGAGGTGCGCCCGACCCGCAGCCTCGGTGAGCTCCGGTGCTGCCTGAAGGGCGAGATGCCGTGGCCGCCTCCCCCCGACCCTCCCCCCGGGCGACCCGACCCAGGGGGCGCCGACGCGATGGGCGACCTCTCCGACGTCCGGGGCCTGGCCGTCGCCCGCACCGCCCTGGCGGCCGCGGCGGCGGGCGGCCACCACCTGCTCCTCGCCGGCCCACCCGGCGTCGGCAAGACGATGCTGGCGCAGCGGCTGCCGTCGATCATGGAGCCGCTCGGTCGGGCCGAGGCCCTCGAGGTCACCCGGGTCCACTCGGCGACCGGCCAGGTCCACGACGGCCGCCTGATCGAGCGACCGCCGTTCCGGGCCCCGCACCACACCGCGTCCCCTCCGGCCCTGGTGGGGGGTGGCAGCGGGCGCCCCCACCCCGGCGAGGTCACCCTCGCGCACCGTGGGGTGTTGTTCCTCGACGAGCTCGGCGAGTTCCCGCCCCGGGCGCTCGACGCGCTCCGCCAACCGCTCGAGGAGAGGGTGGTCCGGATCTCCCGGGTGCCCACCAGCCTCGAGCTCCCCGCCGACTTCCTCCTCGTCGCGTGCACCAACCCGTGCCCGTGCGGCCGGGGCGCCCCGAGTTGCACCTGCACCGACGCGCAACAGGACCGGTACCGGCGGCGCCTGTCGGCACCCCTCCTCGACCGCTTCGACCTCCGGGTCTCGGTGTCGGCGCCGGGCCCCGACGACGGACCCGGCGAGGCCTCGGCGGCGGTGGCGTCCCGGGTGTCGGCCGCGATCGCCCGCCAGGAGGCCCGCCTCGCCGACTGGCCGTGGCGGCGCAACGCCCACGTACCGGCCGGGGCGCTCGAACGACTCGTGCCGCTCGGGCCCGACTCCGACGCCGCGTGGCGCGACGCGATCCGGCTCAACGGCCTGAGCGGGCGGGGCGCGGCCCGCATCCGCCGGGTGGCGCGGACCCTCGCCGACCTGGCCGACCGAACCGACGTCGACCCCCCCACCGTGATGCTGGCCGCCTCCCTGCGCGAGGACGTCCCGTGACCGACGCCGCGCGGGTCACCCCCGGCCTGGACCTCCCCGCGACTCGCCCGACGGTCGCCGCGGCCACGCTCGTGCAGCTACCACGGATGAGGCCCGACCGCCTCCGCGCCCTCGCCGACCGCTGGCCCGACCCCGTCACGGCCCTGCGGGCCGTGTGCCGCGGGCAGGCGGCCGCGGCGCTGGTCCACGCCGCCGGGCCGCGCTCCGATGCGGGGCGCCGGCGCCTGGCCGCCGAGTGGGCGGCCGCCGCCGACCCGGACGCGACCGCCCGGGCCCTGGCCCGCCGATCGACACGCGTCCTCCTCGAGGGCCGGCCCGGATACCCGATCAAGGACCCCCTCCCCGACCGCCCGCCGTACCTGCTGTCCGAGGGCGACGGCCTCGAGGCCCTCCAGCGGCCCCGCGTCGCGGTCGTCGGGACCCGCGCCGCCACCCCGCACGGCCTCGCCGACGCCCGCCGCCTGGGCGAGGCCCTCGCCGAGGCCGGCGCCACCGTCGTCAGCGGCCTGGCCATCGGGATCGACGCCGCCGCCCACGAGGGGGCCCTCGCGGCGGGCGGGCTCGTGGTGGGCGTGGTGGCCACCGGCCCCGACGTCGTGTACCCCCGGCGCCACGTCCGCCTGTTCGACCAGGTCCGCTCGTCGGGCCTCCTGCTCAGCGAGGCGGGCTTCGGCACGCCGCCCGAACCGTTCCGCTTCCCGATCCGCAACCGGATCATCGCCGCCCTCGCCGACGTCGTCGTGGTGGTGGAGGCCAAGGTCACCGGCGGGACCCGTAGCACGGCCGGGCACGCCCTCGACTACGGGCGTGACATCTGGGCGCAGCCCGGATCCGTCCGCAACCCTGCGGCCGAGGGGTGCAACCGCCTCGTGGCGGAAGGCGCGCTGCCCCTCCTGGACCACGCCGAGCTGATCGAGTCGCTCGACCTGACGCCCCGCGGGCGGCGCGACCCGGCCCGGCCGCCGGTACCGGCCGGGGCGCCCCGGGCCGTCCTGGCCGCCTGCGGCGGTGAGGCCACCACCACCGACCAGCTCGTCAGCCGGACGGGCCTGTCTCCCACCGAGGTGGCGACGGCGGCCGCCATCCTCCAGAAAGGTGGTCACCTCATCCGCTCGCGAGGAACGTGGTGGCCGACCTGAGACCTCCCGAACGCGTTTCAGGACCGGGGCCGGGCTGCCGATACCGCGGGGGTGAACCTGGAACGGTGTCCTTACGACGGGTCGGCGGTCGAGGTCGACAGCTACTCCGGCGGGTCCTTCATGCTGACCTGCCGCACCTGCGGCGCCGCGTGGGAGGTCCACAACGTCCTCAGCCGGCGGGTGACCGAGCCTGACTGGGACGCGGCCCGCCGCCACCGGGCCCGCGCCGCGGTCGACGCCGAGCGCGATCCGGTCCCCCCCGACCTCTCGATGCCGTAGCCGCCGCGCCCGCGACCCCGCGCCCCGCCCGGTGCACCGTACCGGCGGACCGCGGGCCCTCACGGCTCCACGGCACCGACGCGGCGCCGGGTGGGAGCGGGCTACGACCTAGCGGTCGACGCCGGTGGCGTCAGCGCCCGGTGAAGCGCGGCTCTCGTTTCTGCACGAACGCCATCATCGCCTCGGCGGTGTCGGCCGACGAGAAGTTCACCGTCTGGGCGACACCCTCGAGCTCCACGGCCTGGGGCAGCGTCAGGCCCATCGACTGGTTGAGAGCCATCTTCATCATCGACAGCGGGATCGGCGGCAGCGCCGCGAGCCGGCCCGCGAGCTCGGCCACGGCCGTCCCGAGGTCATCGGGGGGAACAACCCGGTTGACGATCCCGATCTCGGCCGCCTTCTCCGCGGAGATGATCTCGCCGAGGAACGCGAGCTCCTTCGCCTTGTGGAGGCCGACCAGCCGGGGAAGGATCCAGCTACCGCCGAAGTCGAGGGTCAACGACCGCTGGACGAAGATCTGGCTGAAGCGCGCCGACTCCGACGCCACGATGAGGTCGCATCCGAGCGCCAGGTTGCAGCCGGCCCCGGCCGCGACCCCGTTGACGGCGGCGATGGTCGGCTTCGGGAGCTCGTGGAGCCGGATCGCCGCCTGCCCGACCACCCGCATCCGGGCCAGCGCCCCCCCGACGCCCCTCGTCAGGTTCTCGGAGTTGTCCTCGTCGGTGAGGTCGGCGCCGGAGCAGAAGCCGTCGCCGGCCCCGGTGACGACGAGGACCCGGTCGTCGGGGTCGTGAGCCACCTCGTCGAACACCTGGCTCAGCTCCGACCACATCGCCCCGTTGATCGCGTTCTTCTTCGCCGGCCGGTTGAGGGTGACCGTCACCACCCCGTCGGCGCGTTCGACGACCAACGTCTCCATGCGGTGCTCCCTCCTGCGCGCCGCCGGACCGGGCGCGACCGGCGCACCGTAGCGGCCTCCGACCCCGGCCCGCCGGTCCCGGGCCCACCGGTCCCGCCGGTTGCCCCCAGCCCCGCGCACCGCCGAGCGGCGGCGGGACCGTGGATAGCGTGGAACGCATGGCCTACCACCACCGGCCCGGCGACGAAGGCGAGGTGCAGGTCCGCCACGTGCAGCCGTACCAGGCGGTGAAGACCTACCGCTGCCCGGGTTGCGACCACGAGATCCGCCCCGGAGAAGGTCACGAGGTGGTGGTCCCCGTCGCCGCTCCCGACCTGCGCCGCCACTGGCACTCGGGCTGCTGGAGCCGGGCGGTCAGGCGCCGGGGAGACCGCCGCTCCTGAGACCGCCCCGGGCCGCGGCCGGGTTCCCCGCTCCCACCGGCTCCGCCCCACCGGCTCCGCCCCACCCGACGGCTTGCGCAGGCGCGCGGGCTCAGAACGCGCCCTGGAGCACCTCGATCTCGAGGTCCTGACCCGGCCGGGCCATCACCGACGCGATGTCGAAGCGGACCTCGCGCACCACGGCCCCCGACTCGTCGAGCCAGCGGGCCGCCAGGAGGCGCAGGCGGCGGCGCTTCTCGTGGGTGATCGCCTCGACGGGAGCCCCGAAGCGGTCGCCGCTCCGGGTCTTGACCTCGCAGAACACGACCACCCGGTCACGCCCGACGACCAGGTCGAGCTCGCCGTCGCGCCGGCGCCAGTTGCGGTCGAGGATCTCGAACCCTTCGTCCTGGTACCAGCGGGCGACGGCCTCCTCGCCCCGTGCTCCCAGCGCCCGGCGGGTGTCCCGGCCGGGCGGACGTGAAGATGCCGGCAAGCGTCAGAACTCCTTGCCCGCCAGTTCCTCTACGTTCACGTCCTTGAAGGTGACGACGTGCACCTTGGCCACGAAGCGGGCGGGCCGGTACATGTCCCAGACCCAGGCGTCGCTCAGGAACAGCTCGACGTACTCGCGCCCGTGGTCGTCGTGGACCTCCATGCGCACGTCGTTGGTGAGGTAGAAGCGCCGCTCGGTCTCGACGACGTACGAGAACATCGGCAGGACGTCGCGGTACTCCTTGTAGAGCTGGAGCTCGATCTCCGTCTCGTACCGCTCGAGGTCCTCGGCGCTCACCTGCTTCCCCTCTCGATCGGGCCAGTGTAGGCCGACCGCCGGCCGGTCAGGCGCGCTTCTCCTTGATCTTGGCGGCCTTACCGACCCGGCCCCGCAGGTAGTAGAGCTTGGCCCGGCGGACGTCGCCACGGGTGATCACCTCGATGCGGACGATCACCGGGGAGTGGACGGGGAACGTCCGCTCGACGCCGACCCCGAAGCTGACCTTGCGCACGGTGAAGGTCTCCCGGGCCCCGCTCCCCTGCCGGCGGATCACGGCGCCCTGGAACGGCTGCACCCGCTCCCGATTGCCCTCCACCACCCGCACGTGGACCTTGACCGTGTCGCCGGGACCGAACTCGGGCACGTCGTCGCGCAGGTACGCGCGGTCGATGAGATCGGTGGTGTTCATGGCGCGGTCCTCACGATCGAGACGGTCGAGACACGGGTGGGAACGGGCCGGCGCGGGCGAGGCCGCGCCCATGGCGACCGGCGATCCTAGCGGAGCCGGACCCGTCTCACCCCTCCGAGCCGGCGACCGGGCCCGGCCCGGAACCGGGGGCGCCGCCGCCGGCCTCGGCCACGAGGCGCTCCTCCTCGGGCGTGAGCGGGCGGTCGAGGAGGTCGGGGCGGCGCTCGACGGTCCGGCGCAGGGCCCACCCCCGGCGCCACCTCCGGATCCGCTCGTGGTCACCCGAGAGGAGGACCTCGGGAACGGCCCACCCCCTGAACTCGCGAGGCCGGGTGTACTGGGGATACTCCAGCAGCCCGTCGGCGAACGACTCGTCGACGGCGGACTCCACGTTGCCCATCACCCCGGCCAGGAGGCGGGTGACGGCCTCGATCACCACCAGCGCCGCGGCCTCGCCACCGGCGAGCACGAAGTCGCCGACCGAGACCTCACCGTCGCAGAGGTGGTCGGCGACGCGCTGGTCGACGCCCTCGTAGCGGCCGCACACCAGCGAGAAGCCCGGTCCGCCGGCCAGGTCGCGGGCGTAGGCCTGGTCGAACCGCCGTCCGGCCGCGCCGAGCAGGAGGAGCGGCCGGGACGGCGAGACGGCCTCCACCGCGGCGAAGAGCGGCTCCGGGCGCATGACCATCCCGGCGCCACCACCGAACGGGGCGTCGTCGACGCTGCGGTGCCGGTCGGTGGTGTGGTCGCGGGGGTCGTGGAGGCGGACCTCGACCAGCCCCTCGCCGCGGGCCCGACCGAGCAGCGACGCCTCGAGGGGCGCCGCGAGGTACTCCGGGAAGATGGTGAAGACGTCGACGCGCACGGCGCTACCCGTCGCTCCGGGGAGGCCGGTCGCGAGCACTGCGTGCCGTGGCCTCGACCAGGCCGTCGGGGAGGTCGACGACGACCCGGCCCTCGTGCACCTCGACCACGAAGACCATCGGCACCAGCAGCGAGTCGTCGACCACCAGGAGGTCGTGGGCCGGGTTGGCCTCGATCGCCGTCACCCGACCCATCACCTCACCGGCCGCGTCGGACACGGTCGAGCCCACCAGCTCGTGGAGCCAGAGCTCACCGGCCCCGAGGGCGCCGAGCGGCTCGGCCTCCAGGGTCGCCCCGGTCAACTCGGCCGCGGCGTCCCGGTCGGTGACGCCCTCGAAGCGGACCAGCCAGTGGCGGCCGTCGGGGCGAGCGTCGGCGACCCGGAGGAGGCGTTCGCCCGCGAAGAGGACGGCGCCGCGCTCCAGCCTCTCCGTGCGGTTGGTGGTGAGAGCCACGCGGACCTCGCCGCGCAGCCCGTGGGCCCGGCCGATCCGGCCGACCGCGAGGCGGGCCGGCCCGCCCGACGCGGACCCCGGCACGACGCTCAGTCCATCACGTCGATGCCGGCCCGGACCCCCTCGGAGGAGCCGGCCGCGCGCACCACCTGCCGGATCGCCTGGATCACGCGACCCCTCCGCCCGATCAGGCGGCCCATGTCGTCGGGGGCGGCGCGCACCAGCAGCATGACCTCACCGCGCTGCTCGCTGACCTCGATCTCCACGGCGTCGGCGTCCTCGACCACGTTCCGCACGACGTGCTCGGCCACGGCCATCGCCCGGGCCCCGACCACGCGGTTGCCCTCCGCCGCCACCTCGTCGACGTCGAGGTCGTCGTCGTCGTCGTAGTCGTCGTCGTAGCCGTCGTCGAGGTCGTCGTCGTCGATGTCGTCGAAGTCGTCGGCTCCGCCCGGGCCGTCGGGGGTCATCACTCCTCACCTGCCGAGGAGTCGTCGGCGTCGGCGGCGGGCTCCGCGGCCGGGGCCTCGGCCGCCGGGGCCGCCTCCGCGGGGGCGGGCTTCGGGGCCGCCCGGCGCGGCGCGGGGGGCTTGCGGCCCCTCTCGGTGTGGAATCGCTCCCACACGCCGGCCTGGTCGAGCAGGCGGCGGACCTGATCGGTGGGCTGGGCCCCCTGGCGCAACCAGGCCAGCGCGCGCTCGTCGTCGAGCGTGACGGCCGCGGGCTCCTGGCGCGGTCCGTAGGTGCCGATGATCTCGATGTAGCGACCGTTACGAGGCGAACGGGAGTCGGCGACCACCACCCGGTAGGTCGGCTGCTTCTTCTTCCCCATCCGCATCAGGCGGATCTTCACGGCCACGTTGCGTCCTCTCGTAGTGCGATCTCGCGGTGCATCGGCCCGTCGCCGCGCCGGCCCCGGCGCGGTCGGTGCTCGTCGTGTTGCCCGTCCCGGCGCGCGACCCACGGGACGCGACAGCCCGTAGAGGTTAGCCCGTGGCGCCCCGGGGCCCGGCAGCCGGGAGGCCGCCCGGGACCGGACCGCACCGGGGTCCGGTGGTCACATGCCCGGCACCGGTAGCCGGGGCTTCTTGCCCTTGGCGACGGAACGCATCATCTGCTGGACCATCTTGAACTGCTTGAGGAGCGCGTTGACGTCGGCGGTGGTGGTGCCGCTGCCCCGGGCGATGCGCAGGCGCCGCGACCCGTTGATCAGCGAGGGCTCCCGGCGCTCCCGGGGGGTCATCGAGCAGATGATCGCCTCCACCCGGGCCAGCTCCGACTCGTCGACCTGCGCCGACTTCAGCTCCTTGGGGAGCCCGGGCATCATCTTCACCAGGTTCTGGAGCGGACCCATCTTGCGCACCTGCCGCATCTGGTCGAGGAAGTCGTCGAGGGTGAACTGCCCCTTGCGGAGGCGCTGCTCGGTCTCCCGCACCTGCTCCTCGTCGAACGCCGACTCCGCCTTCTCGATCAGCGTGAGGACGTCGCCCATCCCGAGGATCCGGCCGGCCATGCGGTCGGGGTGGAACGGCTCGAAGTCCTCGGGCTTCTCGCCGGTGCCGACGAACAGGATCGGCCGGCCGACGACCTCCTTGACGGACAGCGCGGCGCCACCCCGGGCGTCGCCGTCGATCTTGGTGAGGATCACGCCGTCGAGGGAGACCGCCTCATCGAAGGCGACGGCCACGTTCACGGCCTCCTGGCCCGTCATCGCGTCGACGACGAGCAGGGTGTTGTGGGGCGCCAGGACCTCGCGGACCTGGCGCAGCTCGTCCATCAGGTCGGCGTCGACCTGGAGGCGCCCCGCGGTGTCGACGACCACCACGTTGCGGCCCAGCCGGGCCGCCTCCTCCCGGGCCGCGGCCGCGACGTCGACGGCGCGCCAGCGGGCGCCCTCCGGGGCGCTGAAGACCGGGACGTCGAGCCGCCGGCCCAGGACGCGCAGCTGCTCGACCGCGGCCGGCCGTTGGAGGTCGGCGGCCACGAGCAGGACGCCGAGGCCCTGGCTCTTGAGGTGACGGGCCAGCTTGCCGGCCGCGGTCGTCTTCCCGGAACCCTGGAGGCCGGCGAGCATCACGACCGTGGGGGGCTGGGAGCTCATGGTGAGCTTGCCGGTGACCCCGCCGAGGGTGGCGACCAGCTCCTCGTTGACGATCTTGACGACCTGCTGGGCCGGCGAGAGGCTGGCGCTGCCCTCGGCGCCCGAGGCTCGGTCCTTCACCCGCCCGACCAGGTCCTTGACGACCCGGACGTTGACGTCGGCCTCGAGCAGGGCGAGACGGATCTCGCGGGTCACCTCGGCGACGTCGCGCTCGCTCAGGCGGCCGCGGCTGCGCAGCCGGCTGAAGATGCCCTCGAACCGTTCGGACAGCGCGTCGAACAACGGTCTCCCGCCTGTGCTCAGGGCCGATGGTAACGGCCTCGGGTCGGTGGTCGGCTCCGCCCCCTAGGCGAAGATCGCCTCCACGAACTCCTCGGGGTCGAACGGTACGAGGTCGTCGACGCCCTCGCCGACGCCCACCCACTTGACGGGGATCCCGAGCTCGCGGTGGATCGCCAGCACGATCCCGCCCTTGGCGGTGCCGTCGAGCTTGGTGAGCACCACGCCGGTCACGTCGACGGCGTCGGTGAACTCCCGGGCCTGGTTGAGGCCGTTCTGACCGGTCGAGGCGTCGATGACCAGCAGCACCTCGCGCAGCGCGCCGGGGGTCCGCTCCACGATGCGGCGGAGCTTCTTCAGCTCCTCCATCAGGTTGACGTTGGTGTGCAGCCGCCCCGCGGTGTCGACCAGCACCAGGTCGGCGCTCCGGTTCCCGGCCGCGGCCATGGCGTCGAAGACGACCGAACCCGGGTCGGCGCCGTCCTGGCCGCGGACGAGGTGGGCACCGACCCGGTCGGCCCAGTGGGCGAGCTGCTCGGCCGCGGCGGCGCGGAACGTGTCGGCGGCGGCCAGCACCACCCGGCGGCCCGCGGCCTCCTCCTTCTGGGCGAACTTCGCGATCGTGGTCGTCTTGCCGACCCCGTTCACACCCACGAACATCCACACGTTCGGGCGCCCGGGTTCGAAGCCGAGGGACCGGTCGGCGACGCCCAGCACACCGACGAGCTCCTCCTTGAGCCGGGCCAGCAGGGTGTCGCCGTCGGTGATCCGCTGCTCCTTGGCCGTGGTGCGCAGGTCGTCGAGGATGGCGGCGGTGGTGCCTCCGCCGACGTCGGCGAGGATCAGCGCCTCCTCGAGCTCGTCCCAGGTCTCGTCGTCGATGCCCGCCCGCCCGCGCAGGCCGCCGAACGCGCCCGAGAACGCGGCCCTCGTGCGACCCAGCCGGTCGCGGAGCCGGGGCCGCTCCCGCACCGGGGCGGGGGCCGTCCCGGACCGGTCCGGACCATCATCGGCCTCGGCGACCTCGGGAACCGCGGTGGTCTCGGGGAGCGCCACCCCGCCCCCGGGCGCCTCACCCGGGAGCGCCTCGACGGGGGCCACGACCTCGGGCGGGGGCTCCCCGACCGCGACGGGCGGAGCCGGCGCCGGTGGGGCCTCACCCGGGAGCGCCCGGTGGTCGCGCCGACGGGTCGCCGCGACCGTGCCCGCCACGAGCGCGACCACGACGACGAGCACGGCAACGGCGATCAGCACGGCGGACATGGTCCGTCGATGCTACCGGTCGCCGGTTTCGCCTCCCGAAGACGACGAGCCGCCCGATCCGGCCCCGGAGGCCGTCCCCGGCGGGCCGCCCGTCGGGCGTCCGGGCCGGGGCGCGCCGGCGGCCGGGTAGGCCGGCCGCGGCCACGGGACCTCGATCCCCGCCTCGTCGAAGGCGGCCTTGATGCGCGCCCGCAGCTCGCGGGCGACGCGCCACTGCTCCAGCGGGCGCGTCTTCACGACCAGGCGGATGACCACCCGGTCGGCGTCGAGGCTCTCCACCCCCCAGACCTCGGGCTCCGAGAGGACGGCCCCGCTGAACCGTTCGTCGCGGGTGACCTCCCCGGCGCTGCGCTCGATCACCTCGATGGCCGTGTCGATGTCGGTGTCGTAGGCGACGGGGACGTCGAGGAGCGCCCGCGACCACTGCTGCGACATGTTGGCGACCCGGTGGATCTCGCCGTTGGGGATGTGCCACACGACGCCCTGGACGTCGCGCAGACGGGTGGTGCGGAGGCTCACCCCCTCCACGGTCCCCGACGCGAAGCCGGCGTCGATCACGTCGCCCACGCCGAACTGGTCCTCGACGAGCATGAAGAAGCCGGCCAGGAAGTCGCGGACCAGGCTCTGGGCCCCGAAGCCGAGGGCGACCCCGAGCACGCCCGCGCTCGCGAGCAGCGGGCCGAAGTTGACGTCGAGCGAGTCGAGGATCATCACGAAGGCGGTGAACCAGATGATCAGGGCGACGATGCTGCGCAGCACCGACCCCATGGTGCGGGCCCGCTGCTGGCGCCGGATCGTGGGGACGGGGCCGGTGTCGAGGAGCGACAGGCCGGTGCGGCGGCGGAAGCGGCCCAGGGCGTCGATGGCCGCCTCCCCCTCCATGCGGGCGGTGACGCGCCGGACGACCAGCCGAGACAGCCGGACGAGCAGGTACGCGACGAGGACGATCACGAGGATCCGGACCAGGTCCTCGACGCGGTCGAAGCCCTGGGCCAGGCCGACGTTGTGGGTGAGGTCGTAGACCGTCGAGCACAGCCAGCCCTGCTGCTCGACGGGTCCGCAAGCCTCGACCCGACCCGGCGAGGAAGCCGCCGCCGGCGCACCCAGCGCGACGATCGCGCCCCAGACCTGCATCCTGATCACGCTACCGGCCACGACCGCGCCACCGGCTCCATCGGCGCGGCGACGCCTCGATGGCCGTCAGCCGTCGAGGACCAGCTCCTCCTCCATCCGCTGGCTCACCACCCGGCTCGAACCGCCCGGGGGCATCGACACGCCGTAGAGGCAGTCGGCGGCCTCCATCGTCCGCTTCTGGTGCGACACCACCAGGAGCTGCGCTTCACCGCGGAACTCGTGCAGCAGGTCGAGGAAGCGGTGGAGGTTGACGTCGTCGAGCGCCGCCTCCACCTCGTCGAGGAGGTAGAAGGGCGACGGCCGGGCCCGGAACACCGCGAACAGGAAGGCCAGCGCGACGAGCGAGCGTTCGCCACCGGAGAGCAGCGAGAGCCGCCGGGTGTTCTTGCCCGACGGTCGGGCCTCGATCTCGATCCCGCTGCCGAGCAGGTCGTCGGGGTCGGTCAGGTAGACCCGACCCGAACCGCCCGGGAAGAGGGTGGCGAACAGGTTGTCGAAGTGGGCCTGGGCGTCGGCGAACGCCGCGCCGAAGATGCTCTCGATCTCCGCGTCGACGGCCCTGATCACGCGGCTGAGCTCCCGCCGGGTGGACTTGACGTCGTCGAGCTGGGCCCGGAGGAACTCGTGGCGCTCCTGCAGCGCGTCGTACTCCTCGAGGGCCAGCGGGTTGACGGGGCCCATGATGCGCAGCTCCCGCTCCAGCTCCCGCGCGTGCCCGGCGACGGTGGTGCCCGCCGGCACCTCCGGGGCCGGGGCGTCGAGGGCCGCGGCGGGCTCGCAGTCGTGCTCGGCCCGGATCTTCTCGACGGCCGCCTCGAGGCGGACCCGGTTCTCGGCCTCGTCGAGCTGGGCCCGGCCCGCGAGCTCCCGCACCTCCGTCAGCCGCCGCTCGCACGCCGCCCGGTCGGCGCGCAGGGCGTCGAGACCCCGACCGACCGACGCGATGGCCTCCGACTGCCGGCGGCGGCGCTCGTGGATGCGGCCGTGGAGGTCGCCGACCTCGCGCCGCAGCCCGTCGAGACGGTCGGCCACCTCGGAGTACGCACCGGCCCGGGCGAGGAGCGCGGCGCGGCGGGCCTCGGCGTCGCGCTGGCGCTGGGGGTGACGGGCCAGGCGGCCCTCGACGGCGGACAGGCGACCCGACAGCACGCGGCGGCGCTCGTCGAGGGCGGCCTGCCGGGCGGCGAGGTCGCGGGCCCTCTCCGCCAGCTCGCCCGACCGGGCGGCCAGCTCGGCCCGGGCGGCCGTGAGCCGGGCGGCCCGGGCGGCCGCCTCCAGGGCGGCGGACTCGAGCTCCGGCAGCTCGGCCTCGAGCTCCGCGACCCGACGCTCGTCGTCGAGGTCGCGCTGCGCCCGTTCGGCCCGGTCGGCGGTCAGCACCTCGACGTCGTGCTCGATCTCACCGCGACGCGCGGCGAGGCGGGACCCCGCCTCCTCCCCGGCACGGCGTTCGGCCTCGGCCAGGCGGCGGGCGTCGGCGGCGGCGTCGCGCCGGACGCGGGCGGCGTCGGCGTCGGCCGCCCGCTCGGACCACCGCGACCCCGCGGCGTCGGCGGCGGCCCGGGCCTCGCGGGCCCGGTCGCGGGCTTCGTCGAGCGTCGCGGCCGTCACCGCCGCGGCCGCGGCCCGGCCGAGACGCCACGGTTGCGACCCGCCGACGCGATCTCCCGCGCGCGTGACCACCACGGGTTCGACCGGGCGGGACGGATGCGGGACCGGGAGCGCGCCCGGGGCGGTGAGCGCACCGAGCGTCGCGACCGCCTCGGCCCACCCGCCGTCGACGAGAACGGCCGCACCGAGCAGCCGGTCGACGAGGTCGCCCAGGCGGGGATCGGCGACGGACACGCAATCCCGCAGGTGGCGAGCGCCGGCGAGTGAGGGGGGCAGGGAAGGTGCGGGACGGTAGGAGCCGGCTCCCCCGATCCCGGCGGCGCCGGACACGCCCGCCGGGTCGAGGACCAGCAGCAGCGCGCCCGCGTCGCCGGCGGAGAGCCGGTCCAGCGCTCCCGCCACGGCGGAGCGCTCCACCACCACCGCGCCGAGCGCGGCGTCGAGGACCACCGCCACCGCCTGCTCGGCCCCGGGCTCGATCACCAGGTGGTCGACGAGCGGGCCGGCCACGCCGGCGAGCCCGGCGAGGGTCGACGCCCCGGCGTCGGTCCGGGCCGCTTCGAGCGCGGCGGCCACCGCCTCGGCCCGGGCCTCCCAGCGGTGAGCCTCGGCGTCGGCCTCGCGGCGGCGCCGGTCGGCCTGCTCGGCCTCGCGGACGGCCCCGGCGAGCGCGTCGTCGGCCGCCGACAGCTCGCCGGCGAGCCGTTCCTCCGCTTCGGTGGACTCGGCCGCCCGGCGCCGCCGGTCGGCCTGCTCGGCCTCGATCCGGGCCAGCGCCTCCCGGGCGCGGGCCAGGCGCGCGTCGAGGCGCTCGGCGTCGGTGGCCGACCGCTCGAGCGAGCGGCGGCGGGCCTCCAGCTCCCGGCGGGCCTCCTGTGCACCGAGCGGCGCGGCCGCGCCCCCGGCCTCGGCCTCCGGTGCTCCGACGGCGGCGGGGCCGGCGGCGAGGGCCGCCTCCTCGCCGGCGAGCCGGGCCCGGTCGGCGTCGAGCTCGTTCGCCTCGCGCTCCCGGTCGGCCTCGGGACCCTCGAGCTCCGACAGCTCGCCGCGCAGCGCGACGGCGTCGGCGACGAGGGTCTCGACCACCCCCTCGTCGGCGATGGACACCAGGTCGCGCTCCAGGCCCCGGTGCTTCTCGGCCACGAGGGCCGCCAGGCCCCGGGCCCGCTCACGCAGGGCCTCGGCCCGGGCCAGGGCGTCGGAGAGCTCGGTGTCGCCGGCGTCGCGGAGCCGGCCCTCGGCGTCGAGCACCTCGGCGTCGAGCGAGGCCAGCCGGCCCCGCAGGCCCGACTCCTCGCCGTCGAGCTCCGCCCGACGGTCGCGGATGCGCTCGGCGCGGGTCTGGAGGCCGGCGAGCTCGTGGCCCGCGAGGTGGAGGCGGGCCGCGGCGAGCTCGGCGACCAGGCCGTCGTGGCGGCGGGCGGCGTCGGCCTGGCGGGCGAGCGGGCCGAGCCCGCGGCGAACCTCGCGCAGGAGGTCGTTGAGGCGCAGCAGCGTCCCCTCGGTGGACTCGAGGCGTCGCTCGGCCTTCTCCCGCCTCTTGCGGTACTTGAGGATCCCGGCCGCCTCCTCGATCACGGCCCGGCGCTCCTCGGGCCGGGCGTTGAGCACGGTGTCGAGCTGGCCCTGCCCGACGATCACGTGCTGCTGGCGGCCGATGCCGGAATCGGAGAGCAGCTCCTGGATGTCGAGCAGGCGGCACGGCGCGCCGTTGATCTGGTACTCGGAGTCGCCGCTGCGGAAGAGGGTGCGCGTGATCGTGACCTCGGAGAAGTCGATCGGGAGCAGGCCGGCGGTGTTGTCGATCGACAGCGACACCTCGGCCCGGCCCAGTGCGGCCCGCTCGGGCGTGCCGGCGAAGATGACGTCGTCCATCTTCGACCCCCGCACCGTTCGGGGTCCCTGCGCGCCGAGCACCCACGCCACGGCGTCGACGAGGTTCGACTTGCCCGAGCCGTTCGGCCCCACCACCACCGAGACCCCGGGCTCGAAGTCGAGGACGGTCTTGTCGGCGAACGACTTGAAACCACGCAGGGTGAGCTGCTTCAAGAACACGCGAGGGCCCCTTTCGGCGTAGGGGCGAGAGTAGCGAGGCGGTCCCGGCGGTCCGCGGATGGAACGGCCGGGTCGGACGGCCGGGTGGGACGGCACGCGGGAGCGCCGAGGGACGGAGGCCGGCCCCGAGACGGGGGTGGCGCCCCCGGCCCGCCGACCCGGCCCGGGAACCGGGGCGGCGGCACGGGGCGGGGAGCCCGCTCCGCCGACGCGGTCCGGGCGAGCCGGGTCAGGCCACCCGGAAGCCGCGCTCGCCGACCGGCGACTCGACCGAGACGTCGATCGCTTCCACCCGGGCCCCGGAGGGCCCGCTCCGGCACCACCGCACGACCCGCTCCACCGCCGCGGGCGGGCCCTCGAGCACGGCCTCCACCGTGCCGTCGGAGGCGTTGCGCACCCAACCCGCGACGCCGACCGCCACGGCTTCCCGCCGGCACGACTCGCGGAACCACACGCCCTGCACGCGACCCGTCACCACCACGCGGCGCCGGACGGGTGCGGTCAGATCTGGCACGTCTCGCAGAAGTAGGTGGAGCGGCCCGACACCTTGCGACGCACGATCGGGCGCCGGCAGCGGCGGCACGCCTCTCCCTCGCGGGCGTACACCTGGTGGTGCTCCTGGTACCCGCCCGGGTTGCCGAACAGGTCGACGTAGGCCTCGTCGGCGAGGGTCGAGCCCCGGTGCTTGACGGCGTCCTGGAGGATCTCCGACAGCGACCGGTAGAGGCGCCGCACCTCCTCCTGGGTGAGGCTGTCGCTCATGCGGTCCCAGCGCAGGCCGGCCGCGAAGAGGATCTCGTCGCTGTAGATGTTGCCGATCCCGGCCAGGAACGTCTGGTCCATCAGCGCGTTCTTCAACTTCATCCGGCGCGACGCGACCAGGCGCCCGAACGCGTCCCACGACATGGCCGTCTCGAGGGGGTCGAGGCCGAGGTGGGCGATCTCCTCGACCCGATCCTCGAGGCCGTCGAGCTCCGTCACGAACATCTCCCCGAAGGTGCGAGGGTCGACGAAGCGGAGCTGACCGCCCTGGGTGAAGGTGATGACGACGTGGGTGTGGCGCTCCAGGGGCTCCTTGGCGCTCTTGGTGCGGACGAGGCGCCCCGACATGCCCAGGTGCACCACCAGCACCTGGCCGCCGTCGAGGCGGCACAGGAGGTACTTGCCCCGCCGCGAGACGGATCCGACCTTGCGGCCCTCGAGCGCGGCGACGAACTCCTTGCGCTGGCGATGCCGGCGCACCGAGCGGGCCCCGTGGACCTCCACCGCCTTGACCTTCTTGCCGCCGATCTCGCGATCGAGGTCGCGCCGGATGACCTCCACCTCGGGCAGCTCGGGCATGCCCCCCTCCACTTCCTTGGTCGCGGCTGCCATCAGTCCTCATCCTCCTGGGCCAGGAGCCACGACCAGGCCGCTCGCGCCGCGGCCTGCTCGGCGTGCTTCTTGGAGCGTCCCTCCCCCGAGCCCCGCACGGCGCCGTCGAGCTTCACGTCGGCGAAGAACCGCTTCGCGTGGTCGGGGCCGTCGGAGGTGACGACGTAGCGCGGGGGGCGACGGAAGTGCCGCGCCGAGAGCTCCTGGAGCCGGGTCTTGAAGTCGTCGCCGCCGGGGCCGAGCGCCGAATCGCGGACCCGGTCGGAGAAGAGCCGCTCGATGAGGCCCTCCGCCGCCGGCATCCCGCCGTCGAGGTAGACCGCGGCGATCACGGCCTCCATGGCGTCGGCGAGGATCGACGTCTTGGACCGCCCTCCGGTCGACTCCTCCCCCTTGCCCAGGCGCAGCGCCGCGCCGAGCCCGACGCCGGCCGCGACCTCGGCCAAGGTCGCCGTGTTGACCACCGAGGAACGCAGCTTCGCCAGCTCACCCTCGGGGAGCTCGGGGAACCGCCGGTAGACGGCGTCGGTGACGATCAGCCCGAGCACCGCGTCGCCGAGGAACTCGAGGCGCTCGTTCGACTCGACGCCCCCGTTCTCGGAGCAGTAGGAGCGGTGCGACAGCGCGCACGCCAGCAGCTCGGCATCGGCGAAGCGGTGACCCAGCGCACCGGCCAGCGCCTCCGCCGGGTCGTCGCCGGCCGGTGCGGTGGCGGTCACGCCTCCACCGCCCCGAGCCGGGCGGCCACGTAGTCGGCCAGGTCCCCGACCGTTCGCAGCTCGGCCAGGTCGGCGTCGTCGAGGGAGAAGCCGACCATCCGCTCGCCCAGGTCCTCCTCCACGAGCGCGGCGATCTCGTAGACGGCCGGGTCGCCGGCGCCCAGATCGCCGCCGAGCTCGGCACCGGGCGGGATCGGGGTGTCGTCGGGGAGGCCGAGCACCTCGGCGATCGCGGCCCGGACCACGGCGAGCACCTCGTCGGGCCCGATCGGTCCCCGCACGACGTTGGTCTCAGCCGGCATCGCCCACCGCCTCCGCGACCCGATCGACGGCCCGTTCCCTGACGCACTCGACCGCGACCCCCACCGCGTTGACGATCGCCCGGGCCGACGACGAGCCGTGGGAGATGATGCACACGCCCCGGACGCCCAGCAGCAGGGCGCCTCCGGTGGTGTCGGGGTCGAGGTCGGAGGCGGCGCCGAGCAGCAGAGGAGTGACCGTGCGGCCGGCGTCGCCGGCTTCGTCGGAGCCGAGCACCCCGAACACGAGGCCGGCCACGGCCCGAACCGATCCCTCGATCGTCTTGAGGACCACGTTGCCCGTGAAGCCGTCGGTGACCACCACGTCGACGCGATCGCTCACGACGTCGCGGCCCTCGATGTTGCCGATGAACCCCGGTACGCCCTCGAGCAGGCCGTGAGCCTTCTTGCGCAGGTCGTCGCCCTTGCCGGGCTCCTCGCCGTTGGAGAGCAGCCCCACGCGGGGCTCGTCGACGCCGAGGCGGATCCGGGCGTACTCACGGCCCATGCGCGCGAACTGCTCGAGCCACTCGGGCGCGCAGTCGACGGTCGCTCCGGCGTCGAGGAGTATCTGCGGGCGCCCGCCGGGGACCGGCACGGGCACCGCGATGGCGGGACGGGCCACGCCCGGCAGCCGCCCGAAGCGGAACAGGGCGGCCGCCATGGCCGCGCCCGTGTTCCCGGCGCTGACCATGGCGTGGGCGTGGCCGTCGCGGACGGCCTCGGCGGCCCGTACGACGGACGAGTCCTTGCGGGTCCGCACCGCGGCAGCCGGGTCTTCGGCCATGCCGACGACCTCGGACGCGGCCAGCAGCTCGACGCCGTCGGGGACCCCGCCGGCGGGCAGGAGCGGTTCGATCTCGTCGGGGCGCCCGACCAGCAGCACCCCCACCCCGAGCTCGTCGGCGGCCCGGAGCCCGCCGGCCACCAGCTCACCGGGCGCCCGGTCGCCGCCCATGGCGTCGACGGCGACGGTGAGCCGTTGGGGCGAGGCGGTCACGACCGCGTCCTAGTCGACGGCGACGGCCGGCCGGCCCTTGTACCAACCGCAGTTGGCGCAGACCACGTGGGGCACCTTCGAGTCGCCGCAGATGGAGCAGACCGAGTGCGCCGGCGTTCCGACCCGGCGGTTGGCGGAACGGCGGCTGTGGGTCTTGCTCCGGGGGGTCTTCCTCTTGGGGACGGCCATGGACGGCTCCTGTCTCGGGATCCGGACTTCTCAGAGGTGCAGCTCGCGCAGGGCGTCCCAGCGCGGGTCGGGCTCGTCGGGGTCGCATGAGCACGACGCCACGTTCAGGTCCGCGCCGCATCGGGGGCAGAGGCCCCGGCAGTCGTCGCGGCAGTGCGGTGCCGCGGGCAGCTCCACGAGGAGGTTGTCGCGCACGGCGGGCTCGAGGTCGATGTGGTCGCCCTCGACGGCGTAGGTCTCGCCCTCGACCGGGTGCTCCTCGAAGAGCTCGTCGACGCGGACGGAGATCGCCCGTTCGACGGGCCCCAGGCAGCGGCTGCATGCGGCACGCCAGCAACCCGACACCGTTCCCCGCGCCACTATCCCCTCCCCGACGCGCTCGAGGGAGAAGTCGATCCGAAGGTCGGCACCGGGGGCCATCTGCACCGGGCCGGCGGCCAGGTTCCCGGCAAGCTCGCCGGTCGGGGCCGAGAGATGGACCTCGCGGCGACCGCCCCCGTGGCGGAGGAGGTCGGCGACGTCGACGCGCAGGGTGCTGGATGTGGTCACGATCATCGGATTCCGTACGAAGTGCCGCACGGTGGGCGGTGGGCGGTGCGCGATCCCGCACCGCGGGCGGGCCCCGGACCCGGTCCGGTGCCGGGCCGGCCCGACGGGGCTGGTGGAGGGCGCTGGTGGACGTTGCCGGGGCACGGTGCCGGTTGCCGGACCCGCGCGGCATAGTAGCAGGTCACGGCCGTTTCCCAGCTACTGGCAGGGCACGCGGTCGGGCCCACCTCCACCCGCGATGCCGTCCCGCCGACCCCAAGGGGGTCGGGACGTCAGACGGAGTCCTGGTCGAAGAAGGTGCTCTCCGCGCCGATCCGCTCCTCGCCGGGCGAGGACTCCTCGGGGGGAAGCTCGATGACCACCTGTAGCCGCTCCCGCCCCTTCTGGACCTGCTGCATGACCCGGTCGAGGACCACCTCGAACGCCGCGAGCTTCTGGTCGATGTAGTCCTCGGCCTCGTGCCGCAGCGCCCGGGCCTGGGCCTCGGCGTCGGACGTCACCTTCTCGGCCCGGCGGCGGGCTTCGCGCATCATCTCCGTCCGCTCGACCATGCGCTGGACCTGGATCCGCCCCGACTCGACGATCTCCTCCGCGTCGCGGCGGGCCTGGCCGAGGAACTCCTCGCGCTCCTTGAGCAGCCAGCGCGCCCGGCGCAGCTCCTCGGGCAGGCCGTCGAGGGTCATCTCGAGCAGGTCGAGGACGTCGTCGCGATTGACCAGGACCGACGACGACATCGGCATCGAGCGGCTCGACTCCACGATGTCGCGCAGCCTCAAGAGCATGGCCTCGGTGTCGGGACGGTCGTCGTGGTGGATGTGTCCACCGGCGTCGTCGGCGCCGTCGGCGTCGTGGAGGTCGAGGTCGTCGCCGCTCACGGGTTCGCCCCCTCGGGACCGTAACGGGTCTCCAGCCGCTTCGCGACCGCGGGCGGGACCATGCTCGACACGTCGCCCCCGAAGCGGGCGACCTCCTTGACGAGGCTCGACGACAGGAAGGAGTGCTGGGGGCTCGTCGACACGAAGAACGTGTCGACCCCGCTGAGGCGCTGGTTCATCTGGGCCATCTGGAGCTCGTAGTCGAAGTCGGAGATGGCGCGGAGGCCCTTGACGATCACCTCCGCGCCGCAGTCCCTCGCGAAGTCGACGAGCAGGCCCTTGAAGAAGCGGATCGACACGTTGGGCAGGTGCGCGGTGACCTCGTGCAGGAGCTCCTGGCGCTCCTCCAGCCCGAAGAGAGCCTGTGCCTTCTGGGGGTTTCGGATCACGGCGACCACGACGTTCTCGAAGTGGCGCGCGGTGCGCTCGATGATGTCGATGTGGCCGTAGGTGACCGGGTCGAACGACCCCGGGCAGATCGCGGTGGGCACGGGCTGGGCTCCCCGGTGCTCGGTCGGGTCAGGATCGGGTGCTGACGGTCGAACGGGTCGGACGCCGCCCGTCACGCGGAGGGGGCGACGACCCGCACGAGCGTATCCCCGTAGGTGCGCTCCCACGCGATTCCCCAGCCGGCGGGGACCCAGCCCGCGGCGGCCGGACCCCGGTGCCCGGGAGCGGTGGCGGCCCGGAGCTCCATCATCACCCGCGCGTCCGCCTCCACCCACCCGGGGCGGGCCAGGCCGGCCAGGACGGGCTCCAGGTCCTGCTCGGCCTGCTCGTAGGGCGGATCGAGGAACACGAGGCCGAACGGGGCCTCGGGCGGCGGCGACGAGAGGAAGGACCGGATCGGCCGCACCACCACCCGGGCCCGGTCCGCCAACCCCATCCGGGAGAGGTTGGCCCGTGCCACCTCGGCGGCCCGGCGATCGCGCTCCACGAGCACGGCGCGGCTCGCCCCGCGCGACAGCGCTTCGACCGCGAGGGAGCCGCTGCCGGCGTACACGTCGAGGACCGACATCCCCTCGACCCGGTCCGGCCCGAGCGCCGCGAAGAGCGCCTCCTTCACGCGGTCGGTGGTCGGCCGGGTGCGCATCCCGTGCGGCGCGGCCAGCCGCCGCCCGCCCAGCTCACCGCCGACGACCCTGGGGCCGCGGCCGCGCCTCGGTTCCGGCCCGCTCATGCGCCCATCGTGACCGCCGGCGACGCGGCGGTCAGATCGCGCCGGGACCGGCCCGGGACGGCGACGCGCTCAGAGCACCCCGGCCTGCTGCATGCGGGCCTCGACCACGTCGGCCATCCCCTGCTCACCGGCGGCGTTGGGATGGACGGGTGCGGCGTCGGTGAGCGGCACGATGGGCTCGACCCACCGGGTGCCGGGCGCCCGGCAGGCGTCGTGCCCGATGCTCGGCGTGTAGGTGTCGACGTACTCCGCCCCGTGGGCCGCGGCCGTCGCGGCCAGCATCGCGTTCAGCGCCTTCTCCACGCCTCGCAGGTAGTCGATGTCGTCCCAGGCCAGGGGCAGGACGGGCCAGCAGCCGTGGCCGTCCTCGGGCAGGATGGCGGGGTAGCCCACGACGAAGACGCGTGCGTTCGGGGCCCGGTCACGGATGCCGTCGAGGACGGCGGCCACCTTCGGGGCCGTGGCGGCGATGCGCGCCGCCAGGACGTCGTGACCACCCCCGGTGTAGAGGTCGGTGCACGGGGACCCGAACGGCAGCACCGCGACGCAGTCCTCGATGATGCCGCTGAAGCCGATGTCGTTGCCGCCGATCCCGAGGGTGACGATCGCGGTGGACGCGTCGAGGGCGTCGAACTGCGGGGCGTTCGGGCCCGGCGTGACGCCCTGGGGCTCGGTCATGTCGTCGGTGGTCGCGCCGCTGCAGCTCACGTCACGGAGCTCCATGCCCGTCGCCGGCGCGACCAGGTGCGGGTAGTTGCGCCCGGAGCGCAGGCAACCCAGCGGGTCGAGCGACTGCGGCAGGATCAGCGGGCCGGCGGTGTAGGAGTCGCCGAGCGCCACGTAGTTGGGCGGGTTGACGGGCGGGTCGACGGTGCCGCAGGCCGCCCCCAGGGCCACGAGGGCCACCGCCGCGAGCAGGGCCGCCGGGCGCCGGGCGCGGCGGCTCCCCACCACGGTCGCCGCACGAGCCGCGGGCCGGTCGGGAAGGCCCGACCGCTCGGCGCCCGCTCCGCCGGATGTCGTTGTGTCGGGCATGGTCCCCCGTCCCCCCTGTGACCTCCGTGACCGGTACGGCCTCTTCCGGCCCCGGCCTCCGTCTCCCCCGTCTCCACGGTCCGTCTCCACGGTCCGTCTCCACGGTCCGTCTCCACGGTCGCCGCGGCCACCGGCGCCCCGAGAGGCACCGGGTCCGGCCGTCGACGGGCGCCGGGATCGGTGCATCATGCCCTTGAGCTTCCCAACCGGTCAAGCATCCCGGAGCGGGACAACACGGTTCAGCTCTTGAACAGGAACTCCACGTCGTCGCCCAGCAGGTCCTCGACCTCCTCGGCGAGCGCCCGGTGGCGGGCGAGCGAGGGATCCGTGTCGAGGATGCCCTCGGCGGTGCTCCGGGCGAACTCCACGTAGCGTGCGTCGCGCGGAAGGCGACCGAGTTTGAGGTCGCCCATACCGGCCTGGCGCTCGCCGAACACCTCGCCCGCCCCGCGGATCTCGAGGTCGCGCTCGGCGAGGAGGAAGCCGTCGCCGGACTCGGCCATCGCCTCCATGCGGGCCTCGGAACCCGGCGTGGTGGAGTCGGCCACGAGGAAGCACCAGGAGGACCCCCCTCCGCGCCCCACGCGACCGCGAAGCTGGTGGAGCTGCGACAGGCCGAAGCGGTGGGCGTCCTCGACGACCATCACCGTGGCGTTCGGCACGTCGACGCCCACCTCGATCACGGTCGTGGCCACGAGCACGTCGACGGTCCCGGCCCGGAACTCGGCCATGGCCCGCTCCTTGTCGGCGGCCGGCATCTGGCCGTGCAGGAGTCCCACCCGCAGCCCGGACAGCTCCTCGGCGCCGAGACGTTCGTACTCCTCGACGGCGGCCCGGGCCTCGACCCGTTCGCTGCCCTCGACCAGCGGGCAGACCACGTACGCCTGGTGCCCCGCCCCGACCTCGGCGCGCAGCCGCTCGTAGGCCCCGGCGCGGCCCCGGTCGTCGGCGGTGACCACCCGGGTCGTCACGGGTGTGCGCCCCGGGGGCATCTCCCGCAGCTCGGACCGGTCGAGGTCGCCGTAGACGAGCATGGCCGCGGTGCGCGGGATGGGCGTGGCCGTCATCACCAGGACGTCGGGGATCCCACCGGCCCCGCCTCCGTCCCCGTCCCGGGTGCCGTCGCCGGCCGCCTCCCCCCCGGCCACGGGGGCGGCACTGCCCCGCAGCAGCGCCCGCTGCTCGACCCCGAAGCGATGCTGCTCGTCGATGACCGCGATCCCGAGGTCGCGGAAGGGTGCGTCGCCGTAGAGGAGCGCGTGGGTACCCACGACGACGTCGACCGTCCCGTCGCGGAGGCCCTCGGCCAGGCGGCGGCGCTCGGCCGCCGGGGTGCGGTTGGTCAGCAGGGCCACCGCGAGCGGACGCTCCCCGGTCAGGGTGTCGGCGCTGGCCACGGTGAGGTCACCGAGCAGCTCGCGGGCCACGCCGTGGATCTGCTCGGCGAGGACCTCGGTGGGGGCCATCAACGCGCCCTGGTGGCCGCCCTGGACCGCGATCAGCAGCGCGGCCAGCGCGACGAGGGTCTTCCCCGACCCCACCTCGCCCTGGAGCAGGCGGTGCATCGGCACGGAACGCGCCATGTCGGCGGAGACGGCGTCGACGGCGCGGCGCTGGTCGCCGGTCAGGTCGAAGGGCAGGGAGGCGAGGAAGCGCGCCACGAGCGGTCCGTCGACGTCGTGGGCGATGCCTCCTCCCGCGGCCTCCACGGCGCGCTTGCCGGCCACCAGACCGATCTGCATGCGGAGGAACTCGTCGAAGCGCAGGCGGCGGCGGGCCCGGCGGGCGTCGTCGGGCGCGGCCGGACGGTGGACGTCGTGGTAGGCCGCGGTCCGCCCGACCAGCTTGAGCTCCCCGAGGACCGCCGCCGGGAGCGGCTCGACCAGCGGACCGGCCCACTCCAGCGCCGCGGCGACCACCGGTTGGATCTCCCAGGTGGAGACGTCGGCCTTGCCCGACTGGGGGTAGATGGGCACGACCACGCCGGTGCGGGCCTGACCGGCTCGGCCCAGCACGTCGACGACGGGGTTGGTGAAGCGCAGCCGCCCCCGGAAGAGGTCGACCTTGCCGAACAGCGCCACCTCGGTGCCCTCGGGGAGCTGCTTCTCCCGCCAGGCCTGGTTGAAGAAGGCCACATCGACCGCGGCGGCATCCTCCCCCACGACGGCCTCGACCAGGAACCGCCGGTTGCGGGTGCGGCGCCCCGCGATCCGGCGGACCTCCCCTACCACCGTGACCTCGTCGCCGGGCTGCAGCGACGCGATCTCGGCCGAGCGGGTCCGGTCGTGGTAGCGCCGCGGATAGTGCTGGAGGACGTCGAGCACGGTGGCGAGGCCCATCGCCTCGAGGCGGGGCCGCAGCTTCGGCGCGACACCGACCTCCGCGATCGGGACCGCGGCCAGTTCCCTGAGCGTCCGCTCGCGAGCCAAGGGACGGCGGACGGAGAGCTACTCCACCCCGACGAGGTAGGGGTAGAGGGGTTGGTCGCCCTGGTGCACCTCGATCTCCACGTGGGGATGGGCGAACGCCACGTGCTCCTCGACGCGCGAGGTGTCGGCGGGGCGGGCGTCGGCGCCCACCACCACGGTCACGAGCTCGGAGTCGGCGTCGACCAGCCGGTTGACCAGCTCGATCGCCGCCTCGCACGCGGAGTCGCTCCGGGCGACGATCCCCTCCCGGGTGATGGACAGCCAGTCGCCGGCGGCGATCGGGCCGCACTCGGCGACGCTGTCGCGCACGGCCTGCGTCACCTCCCCCGAGCGCACGTTCGAGACGGCCTCCTCCATGGCCTCCACGTTGGAGCCGAGAAGAGCGGCCGGGTCGTAGGCGACGAGCGACGCCAGGCCCTCGGCGACGGCCGTGGTCGGCACCACCGCGACCCGCTTGTCGGTGAGCGCGTCGACCTGGCGGGCGACGGGGACGATGTTCTTGTTGTTGGGGAGGACGACGACGGCGCGCGAGGGGCAGGACTCCACCGCCTCGAGGATCTGCGCCGTCGACGGGTTCATCGACTGGCCCCCGGCGACGAGGGCCGTCACCCCCATGCTCTGGAACAGGCGCCGCAGGCCGGCTCCGACGGCCACCGCGACCACGGCGGTGGTCGGTGGAGGCGCGGCCGGGCCGGGGGCCGGAGCCGCGCCCGGCGGCGAGGCCGCCGAGGACACCGCATCGCCCAGCCCTCCGGCGACGGCGACCCCCGTCTGCTCCCGCACCCAGCTCTCCTCCTCTACCTGCTCCATGAGGTCGGTGACCCGGATCTTGTGGGGGCGGCCGGCCTCGATCCCCGCCTCGATGGCGGCACCGATGTCGTCGGTGTGGACGTGGCAGTTCCACAGCCCCTCGCCCCCGACGACCACGATCGAGTCGCCGATGGCGGCCCACGCCTCCTTGAACCCGTCGATCGTCGGGTCCTCGGCGTCGAGTAGGTACATCACCTCGTAGCGCAGCGAGGACACGTCGCCCTCGCGCAGGTGGGCCGCGACGGCGGCCGGAGTCGAGACGACCTCGGGCTCGGGCAGCGGCCGGCCGTCGACGACCTCCAGGAGCGCGTCGAGCAGCAGGGTGAAGCCCCGGCCGCCCGCGTCGACGACGCCCGCCTCGGCGAGGACCGGAAGGAGCTCGGGGGTGCGGGCGACGGCGTCGTGGGCCGCCGCGAGGGTGGGATCGAGGAGGTCGACGAGCCCCGACGCGCCGTTCTCGCGCGCGTGCTCGGCGGCGTCGGCGGCGGCCCGGACGACGGTGAGGATGGTCCCCTCGACGGGCCGCATCACGGCCCGGTACGCGGCCTCGGAGCCGCGTCGCAGCCCGGCCACGAGCTCGCCGGCGGTCACCGCCTCCGAGGCCACGAAGGTCTCGGCCAGACCCCGCAGGATCTGGGACAGGATCACCCCCGAGTTGCCCCGGGCCCCCATCAGCGATCCGTGGGAGATCGCCTGGCACACCTCGGGCATCGACGCGGCGTGCTCGAGCTCGGCCACGACCGACTCCAGGGTCAGGGCCATGTTGGTCCCGGTGTCGCCGTCGGGGACCGGGTAGACGTTGAGCCGGTTGAGCTCCTCCTGGTGGAGGCGCAGGGCGTCGCGGAACCGGACGATCGACCGCCGTAGCGCCGGGGCGTCGAGCCGATCGAGGGCTGCCATGGGCGGGGATCGTACCGCCGGGCCCCGCCGCCGGGGATCCCTCACCCGGGCGCCACCGGCCTCGATCGGTCGGAGCCGAGGCCCGGCTCGGCTCGGGGACGGACGACCCGAGACCGTGCGGCGCCCGCGGCGCTGGTAGTCTTCTGGGCCCGTCCGGCTGCGCCGGTCGCCCGCTCGACACGGCGCCCCGCGCCCCGAACCCGAGGTCTCCCGATGGCATCCGTCTGCCAGGTATGCGGCAAGCACCCGCGCTTCGGCATGCGCCTCAGCCACTCCCACCGCCGGAGCAAGCGCCGCTGGAACCCCAACGTGCAGAAGGTCCGAGCGGTCGTGAACGGATCCCCCACCCGGCTGCACGTGTGCACGTCGTGCCTGAAGGCCGGCAAGGTCGCCAAGCCGTGAACGGCCCGAGCCGTCCCGCCGCCGGACCGGCCCCGGAGGTCCCGCCGTGCAGGGCGTGATCAGGGTCTACGACCCGGAGTCCGGCGAGGGGCTCGTGATCTCCGACACCGACCGCAGCGAGTACGCCATCGCGCCCGGCGCGCTCGACGGCTCCATCTTCCGGACCCTGCGCCAGGGCCAGCGGGTCGTCTTCGACCTCGACCCCGACGGCCGGGCCGCCGGGCTGCGGGCCGGCTCCGA
>JADLDD010000082.1 GCA_020846855.1 Acidimicrobiia bacterium
AACCCCTGCGACGCCAACGTCTTCGTGATCGCCGCCGTCAACGTCGTCTTCCCATGATCAATATGCCCCATCGTGCCAATATTCACGTGAGGCTTCGTACGCTCGAACTTCGCCTTGCTCATGGTTGCGGGTTCTCCTGTGGGGTGCGGAAGGCCAACAGCTGCGGACGGGCGGTCATTCGCCGCGGACCCGCTTGATGATCGTCTCGGCGATCGAGTCGGGGACGGGCTGGTAGGAGTGGAACAGCATCGTGTACGTGGCCCGGCCCTGCGTGCGCGAGCGCAGGTCGGTGGCGTAGCCGAACATCTCGCCCAGCGGTACCTGGGACCGGATGACCTGGCTGGCGCCACGCTGCTCCATGCCCTCGATCTTGCCCCGCCGGGAGGACAGGTCGCCCATGACGTCGCCCATGTAGTCGTCCGGGGTGACGACCTCGACGGCCATCACCGGCTCCAGCAGGATGGGCTTGGCCTTCTCGGCGGCTGCCTTGAAGGCCATCGAGCCGGCCACCTTGAACGCCATCTCCGAGGAGTCGACGTCGTGGTACTGGCCGTCGACGAGGATGGCCCGGATGTCGACCGTGGGGTAGCCGGCGAGCACACCGGCGTCGAGGGCGGACTGGATGCCCTGGTCGACGGCGGGGATGTACTCCTTGGGCACGCGACCGCCGGTGATCTTGTCGACGAACTCGTACCCGCCGCCGGGCCCGGTCGGCTCGAGGTTGATGGTCACCACGGCGAACTGGCCCGAGCCGCCGGTCTGCTTGATGTGGCGGTAGGTCACGCTCTCGACGGTGCGGGTGATCGTCTCGCGGTAGGCCACCTGCGGCTTGCCCACGGTGGCGTCGACGTTGAACTCCCGCAGCATCCGGTCCACGATGATCTCGAGGTGGAGCTCGCCCATGCCCGAGATGACCGTCTGGCCGGTCTCGTCGTCGGTGCGGACGCGGAAGGTCGGGTCCTCCTCGGACAGGGCGTAGAGCGCTTTGCCCAGCTTGTCCTGGTCGTTCTTGGTCTTGGGCTCGATGGCCACGTGGATGACCGGCTCGGGGAACTCCATGCGCTCGAGCACGACCGGGTGCGAGCGGTCGCAGAGCGTGTCACCGGTGGTGGTGAACTTGAAGCCCAGGCCGGCCACGATGTCGCCGGCCCGGCAGGTCTCGATGTCCTCGCGGTGGTTGGCGTGCATCCGCAGGATGCGCCCGAGGCGCTCCTTGCGCTCCTTGGTGGAGTTGTACACCTCGGCGCCCTTGTCGGCCCGGCCCGAGTAGACCCGGAAGTAGGTGAGCTTGCCGAACGGGTCGGACACGATCTTGAAGGCCAGCGCGCTGAACGGGGCCTTCTCGTCGGCCGGGCGTTCGAGGACCTCGATGCCTTTCATGTCCATCCCGGTCGTGACCGGTAGGTCGAGCGGGGACGGCAGGTAGGTGACGATGGCGTCGAGCAGCGGCTGGACGCCCTTGTTCTTGAACGCCGACCCGGTCAACACCGGCACGAACGCGAAGTCGATGGCGCCCTTGCGGATCCCGGCGCGCAGCTCCTCGCCGGAGATCTCCTCGTCGCCGAGGTACTTCTCCATGAGCACGTCGTCGTGGCTGCACACCACGTCGAGCAGCTTGGTGCGCCACTCGAGGACGTCGGCCTCCATGTCGTCGGGGATCGGGATCTCCTCCCACATCTCCCCGAGCGTGTCGCTCCACACCAGGGCCTTGAGGTCGATGAGGTCGACCACGCCCCGGTAGTGGCCCTCGGCGCCGATCGGGAGCTGCACGACGCACGGGACCGCCTCGAGGCGGTCCTCGATCATCTCGACCGTGCGGTAGAAGTTGGCCCCGATCCGGTCCATCTTGTTGACGAAGCAGATCCGCGGCACGCGGTACTTGTTGGCCTGCCGCCACACCGTCTCGGTCTGGGGCTCGACGCCGGCCACCGAGTCGAACACGGCGACGGCGCCGTCGAGGATGCGCAACGAGCGTTCGACCTCGATCGTGAAGTCGACGTGGCCGGGCGTATCGATGATGTTGACCTGGACGCCACGCCACTCGATCGTGGTCGCCGCCGAGGTGATGGTGATGCCGCGCTCCTGCTCCTGGACCATGTGGTCCATCACGGCGGCGCCTTCGTGCACCTCGCCGATCTTGTAGGTGCGCCCGGCGTAGTACAGGATCCGCTCGGTCGTCGTGGTCTTGCCCGCGTCGATGTGGGCCATGATCCCGATGTTGCGGACCTTCTCGAGGGGGAACGGCCGGGGATCGGACATGTCGCCTTCATCCTTCGTTGACGGGGGGTTCAACTGCTCGTGTGACGTGGCACGACCGGGCCGCCTGGCCCGGTCGTGAGTGGCGTGGGGCGCACTCGGCGACCCCTGGTCAGGGCCGCCTACCAGCGGTAGTGGGCAAAGGCCTTGTTCGATTCGGCCATCTTCTGCATGTCGTCGCGCCGCTTCACCGACGCGCCGACGCCGTTGGCGGCATCCATCAACTCGTTGGCCAGGCGCAGCGCCATCGTCTTCTCGCGCCGGGCCCGGGCGAACCCGACCGTCCAGCGGATGGCCAGCGTGGTGGCCCGCCGGGGACGGACCTCGACGGGCACCTGGTACGTGGCGCCACCGACGCGGCGGCTCTTGACCTCCAGCGGCGGCTTCACGTTGTCGATGGCCCGCTTGAGCACGCCGAGCGGGTCACTCTGGGTCTTGTCCTCGATGACCTTCAGCGCGTCGTAGACGATGCGCTCGGCCACCGACTTCTTCCCGCGCAGCAGCACCTTGTTGATGATCTGGGTAACCAGCACCGACCGGTAGACCGGGTCGGGCGTCAGCTCCCGTCGGGGGGCGGGTCCTTTGCGAGGCATGCCTACTTGTCCTTCTTGGCGCCGTAACGGCTGCGGGCCTGCTTGCGGTTCTTCACCCCGGCCGCGTCGAGCGTGCCCCGGATGATCTTGTAGCGCACGCCGGGCAGGTCCTTCACACGGCCGCCGCGGAC
>JADLDD010000083.1 GCA_020846855.1 Acidimicrobiia bacterium
GATCCGCCCCTCGAAGCCCTCGGCCCTCAGCGTCTCGGCGGCCTTCGCGCCGGCGAGGCTCGCACCGACGATCACGAAGCTGCGGGTGTCGGTCATCGGCTCGGACCTCCTCGGCCGGACATCGGGATCTCGGGACGGCGGTCCGCACAGGCCGGTCCGACCGCGAGACGTCGCGGTGGGCGGACAGGCCCGGTGGGTCCGTCCGGACGGCGCCACGATCGACGGGTTCCCGCCCCGCCGCTCGCGGCGACACCCGAACCCGTTCTACACCGCCCCGGACGGCGCCGCGCGCGGCCGACGCGCGCCACGCGCCAGAATGCCGCCATGACGTTCCCGGTCAGCACACCCTCCGCGGAGGGGATCGATCCCGCCGGCCTCGCGGCGTTCGTCGACGCCGTGGAGGCCGATCCGGGCATCGAGCCGCACGGCCTGATCATCCAGCGGCACGGGCGACGCGTGCTCGAGACGTACTGGAGCCCGCACCGGCGCGGTGAGGTCCGCCTGGTGTACTCGCTGAGCAAGTCGTTCACGGGCGCGGCACTGGCGCTCGCCGTCGGCGACGGGCTCCTATCGCTCGACGACCCGGTCGGCGAGCACCTCCCCGACCTCCTCGACGGCGCCGACGAGCGCACCCGCCGGATGCGCATCCGCCACCTCGCCTCGATGGCGACCGGGCACCAGGACGAGACCCTCCTCTTCGCCCTGGCCGCCGACGTGGACGATCCGGTCCGCGGGTTCTTCACGCTGCGTCCCGAGCACGAGCCCGGCACCTGGTTCGCCTACAACCAGCCGCCCGTCCTGGTGCTCTCCACGATCCTGCACCGCCTCACCGGCCGCCGCCTCGTCGACCAGCTCCGCCCCCGGGTGCTCGACCCGATCGGCATCGGCGACCTGCGCTGGCGCCGGCACGGGCCCGGCGTCGACCTCGGCTTCTCGGGCGTCTTCACCGACCTCGACGCCATCGCCCGCCTCGGCCAGCTCCACCTCGACGACGGCACCTGGGACGGGAGGCGCATCCTCCCCGACGGGTGGGTGGCGCAGGCCTCGCGCCCGCAGATCACCAACGAGCAGCGCCCCGAACCCGACTGGAGTCGCGGCTACGGGTTCCAGCTGTGGATGGGCCGGCACGGCTACCGCGGCGACGGCGCCTTCGGCCAGTACATGGTCGTCCTCCCCGAGCACGACACGGTGATCGCCTTCTTCTCCCACGCCGAGCCCATGCAACCGTTCATGGACCTGATCTGGGATCTCCTCCTCCCCGCCCTCGGCCCGGCCGGCCCCGCCGGTCCGTCCCGCCCGGTGGACGCGGACGGCGACGCCGCCGTGGCGGCGCGCACCTCCGACCTCCGCCTGCCCACCGCGGCGGAGCGCACCGGGCGCCACCATCCGCTCAGCGCCGCGGCGCCGGGCCGCTTCACCCGCGCCGAGGGCGCCCCGAGCCACCTGAGCATCACCGCCGTGGAGGTCGCCGGCGGCCACCTAGTGCTCCACGAGGACGGCCACACCACCCGGGTCCCCCTCACCGCGGCCTGGACCGACGTGGCCGGCATCCCCGCCTCGGCCAGCGCCGCGGTCGACGGTTCGGGCCGCGTCACCGTCGACCTGGTGATGAGGGCCACGCCCCACCGCCTGGAGGTCGTGACCGACCCCGCCGGCTCCACGTTCACCGCCACCTGGCCCCTGTTCCCCCTCTTCGGGGCCGGCGTCGACGGTGTGATCGCCCGGATGCGGCCGCCCGACGACTGACCCCCGCCCCGGGCGGGACCGGTCCCCGGGACGTATCGATCAGTCCACGGGCGCGAAGAGAGGGCGGTAGAGCGCCGCGGCACCGGCGGTGAAGGCGAGCGCGGCGACGACCGTCACGACCGTCTCGGAGGTCGTGGCCAGCGGATCGCCGTTGACCTGCATGGTGACGGCCATGGCCGCCACCGACGCCGGAACCAGCGAGAACCAGCCGATCACGGCGTAGCCCGCCCGCCGGGCCCATCCGAGCCCACGGCGCAGGCCGGCGGCCGTCGCGATCGCGGCCGGGACGATCAGGCCCATGTCGAGGAGGCCCACGAGCCAGAACGCGGTGGGGTTGTCGAGGTACGCGCTCGACGGCCGGTCGCGGATCACCCCCGCGAAGGCGGGCAACCACCGGCCCGCGGCCACGAACACCACCAGCCCGACGAGCACCCAGGCCCGCCGCCGGTCGGAACGCCGGCTGTCGGGCGGCAGCCCACCATGCCCCGCCGTCCGCCAGGCGGCGACGGCGATCCCGAGCGCGAGGACCATCACCGAGATGTGGAACGGGATCGCCCGCTCGTTGTTGCCGGGCAGGCCCAGGTAGTCGGGGCCGACCACGTACTGCGGCATCATGTAGGCCGCGAAGGTGGCCGGCGCGAACGCGACGATCGGCCCGGCCCGGTGCCCCCGGTGCACCAGCACGGCCGCGAGCCCGGCCAGCGGGGCGCCCAGCGCCAGGGCGACGGCGTCGAGGCCGATGCCCTGGTTGGTCATGGACTCGGCGTAGTGGTACTCGATCACCCCGAGCCCGAGCGGCCCGAGCAACGAGTTGGCCGCGAGCGCCACCCCGAGCACCACGAGCGCCGCGGCCAGGCCGCGCGATCCCGGCCGGCCGGCGGGGCGCTCTCGGAACGGTTCGGCGTCGAGGCCCTCGGCCGGGCCGCGGACGATCGTGGCGGCCGGCTCTACGCCGGTGGAGGCGCTGGCCCGATCGCCAGGGACGCCGGTCGGGGCGCTGACTCGGGCATCGGTAGGTGGGACCGACATCTCGTACCTCGGTCTCGGGGCGTCGGCTTCGGTCGTGTCAAGCTCACCTAGGCCATCGATCGCGGTCCAGTGCCGAACGTCCCTCCCGCCCCCTCCCGACGGGACGTTCGGCACTACGTGCGATGCATCGCGGCCGGGATGCTGGTCGTGAGCCCCCTGCACGACCGCGCCCGGCGAGAGGTCGGCGCCCGGCGCGCCGCCCGATCGGAGCCGTCGCCGTGAGCACCGTCGAATCGCCCCCCGGACGGGGACTCGCGACGAGGGATCCGGAACCGGAAGGTGGGGCGGTCCGGTCCGTCGCGAACCGGGTCGCTGGCCTGTGGGGAGGCTCACGGTGGCCGGGGATCGCGGCGGGCGTCGCCGCCGCGGCCGCCTGGGGCGTGCTGGCCGGGCGCTGGACGCCGCGCGGGCCGCTCACCTCGCGCCAGGCGCTGTGGTCGATCGTGATCAGCCTGGCCGTCGGGGGCCTGGCCGGGTTCGCCTCCCGGTCGCGCTGGGCGATGCTCTACGGGCCCATCGCGTTCGTGGCCGCCGTCGAGGCGGTGCGCCTCGGGACGTCGGGGCCGACGGTCGACCGGCCGGCGTTCAGCACCTACGGGTTGCTCGCCCTGGCCGTGGGCCGGGGGTTCCACGGTCTCGTGTCGTGGGCGCCGATGCTGCTCGGCGCGGCCTTCGGCGCCGGCGCCGCCCGGACCGTGGAGGCGGCCTCCGCAGCCCGGTCGTCCGGGGCCGGGACCACGGACCACCCGCCCCGCGACGGCTCGGGCCCCGCGGGTCCGCACACCGGCGGCCCCGCCCGTCCCGGCCGTGAGCCGGGCCGGCGCTGGGCCCGGGTGGGACGGCGGGTCGTCGCCGGGCTCGCCACGGCCGGGCTGGTCGCCCTCGCCGTGATGCTGGCCCGGCCGGCCCGCACCGACCCGATCGTCGACGCCGACGGGCGGCCGGTCGAGGGCAGCATCGCCGAGCTGACGAGGATCGAGGTCAACGGCCGCGACCACGGCCTGATGATCCGCGGCTACAGCGCCCGCAACCCGGTGCTGCTGTTCCTGGCCGGCGGCCCGGGCGGCTCGGAGCTGGGTGCGATGCGCCGGCACCTGCCGGACCTGGAGCGCCACTTCACCGTCGTGACGTGGGATCAACGCGGGACGGGCCGGTCGTACCCGGCGCTCGACCCCACCGGGACGGTGACCCTCGACGGCGCGATCGACGATGCCCTCGCCGTGACGGACTACCTGCGCGACCGCTTCGACCAGGACCGGGTGATCCTGGTCGGCCAGTCGTGGGGGTCGCTGCTCGGCGCGCTCGCCGCCGACGCGCATCCCGAGAAGTACCGGGCGTTCGTCGGCGTGGGCCAGATGGTCTCGCCCCGGGCGACCGACCGGATCTTCTACCGCGACACGCTGGCCTGGGCGCGGCGCCGCGGCGACGGGAAGCTCGCCCGCAAGCTCACCTCGATCGGCCCGCCGCCGTACACCCGGATGCTCGACTACGAGACCGCCCTGTCGTACGAGCACGAGGTCTACCCCTACGACCACCGACCCAACCACGAGGGCGAGGGTGGGTTCTCGGAGAACTTCCTCGTCGATGAGTACAGCGTCGTCGACCAGGTCCACCTGCTCGGCGCGTTCATGGACACGTTCAGCGCCCTCTATCCGAAGGTGCAGGGCGTCGACCTCCGCACGCAGGTCACCCGCCTCGAGGTGCCGGTGTTCTTCGCCCAGGGCGCCCACGAGGCCCGGGGCCGCGCCGAGCCCTTCGAGGAGTGGTACGAGATCCTCGACGCGCCGGCCAAGGAGCGCGCCACGTTCGCCACGTCCGGGCATCGCCCGCTCTTCGAGCAGCCCGACGAGTTCGTCGCGTTCATGGTCGGCACCGTCCTCCCCGCCGTGAACGCCTCCCCTTGACCGGCGTGGCGTCCGACCGGCTCGGCCATCACGCCTGCCGGCCTCACGGGTCGGAGCCCGTCCTCGCCCGCCGCCGGAAGAAGCGGCGACGGCTTCGGGGAGCCGGTTCCCCGCCTGGCGTTCCGCCCGGCCCGGCGAGATCTTCGTAGATCGCGCGGACCAGAGCCTGGCGGCGCATGAAGGCGACCTGGTGATCGACGAGCCCGTTGAACACCACCCCGACCGCGAGGTCGTGCTCGGGATCGGCGAACGCGAACGACGCCCCGACGTTGCCCGAGTGCCCGAACGCGGCCGGGCTGGGCGCGGTGCCGAACGCATGGTGCTGAAGGGTGGTCATGAAGCCGAGGCCGTAGGGGCACTCCCGGTCGAGGACCAGGTCGTACACGACGCCACGAGCGTCGCGGCAGAACTCCGCCAGCGTGGCGGCCGACGTGTCGAGCGTGCCGCCTCGTCCGCCGAGGGCGTCGAGAGCGCCGCGATAGAGGCGGGCCAGGTTCGCCGACGTGGTGTAGCCCCCGTGCGCCGGGTTCGTCTCGCAGCAGATCCGTTCGGTGCGCTCGAAGAGCATCGGGTACCCGTGCCGGTCGCGGAGGTCGACGTTGACGCCGATGCGATCGCGGTTGTGCCGGTACGCGCCGGGCGACATCCCGATCCAGGTGTCGTCGAGGCCCAGGGGATCGAGGATCCGCTCGCGCAGGTGGTCGCGTAGAGGGGTGCCGGTGAGCGCCTCGACCATCCAGCCGAGGACGTGCCACGCCGCGTACTCGCTGTACGCGGCGTCCACACTGAGCCGCCAGCCGGCGGGGCGTTCCGTCCGGGCGACACGCGCCCGGCGGGCCTCCGGGCGGACGGCCTCCATCTCGATGCCCATCGGGCGGTGCAGCCCGGCGGTGTGGGTGAGGACGTGCCGGAGCGTCACCCCCCCGTCGAGGCCGCGCACGTCGGGGAGCGCGGGCCCGAGCGGGTCGTCGAGCGCGACGAAGCCGCCGTCGACGAGCGCGGCGACGGCCAGCGTCGTGACCGGCTTGATCGTGCAGTAGACGCGCAGCAGGTGGTCCCGCGTGAGGGGGCGGCCGAGCCCGTCGTCGCCGAGCGCCACGTCGAGGACGACGTCGCCGCCGTGGTCCACGGTGACCTGCACACCGCGGGTGAAGAGCCCCTCGTCGAGCTCCGTCTCGAGCCGCTCGACGGTGCGCGGGAAGGCTCCGGTCATCGCGACGTGCGGATCGCGAGGTCGGCGAGCACCCCCGCGTACTCGGGGGTGGCGTCGAGCTCGCCGAGGGTCGCCAGCGCGAACGCGTGCCGGCCGGTCGCGATCTGCGCCGCCTCGAACTCCGGGCTCTCCGAGATCCCCGCCAGCATGGCCAGGGCGCCGACCTCGCCCGTGACGCGGCCGTCCTCGAGCGCCTCGAGGATCGTCGTCTCCCCCGCCCGGACGCGCGCCATCGCCCGGTACGAGACCTCGACGGCCACGGTCGGGTCGTCGAGGCGCTCGAGTCGGTCGGAGTCCACCCGCCCGTCGCGGAAGTCGATCACGTAGTCGACGTCGCCGAAGGGCCCGGAGCGGAACGCGTACTGCACGTCGAAGGTTGCGCCGGGCACGACCGGAAGGGCCGCCAGCTCCGGGCGGCTACGGATGTCCAGCGGTGCCGGCGGGCCGCGATAAGGGCCTCCGGCAGCGTCGGCGCTGACCTCCGTCGCGAGCAGGGCCGCGTTACCTCGGAGCTCGCGCCGCCAGACCGCGGCCGCGTCGTCGGCGGTCCATCGCAGAACGCAGTCGGCGGAGCCGAGCGGCCCCGCCGCGAACGAGACGACCCGACCGCCGTCCACCGCCAGGTGCCAGCTCCGGCCCGGGATCTCGAAGATGATGCGGGCCGACGCGCCGGAGTCCAGCGAGACCTCCGCCAGGGCCGCCGCCACGGCCGCCAGCCACTCGTCGGAGGCGAAGCGCACGCCGCATGTTGTACCGCGCGCCCCGGCCCGGCAATCCCGGTCACGGTCTCCCCGGCACGAGGGCCGCCGATCCCACGGGCGGACGGGCGCGCCGTCCGTACCGAGGGCACTCCTTGACCCGTGGGGGTCGCTTGGTTACGTTCCGCCGCGAACCGGCTCCGTTGAGACAGGACGAACGATGGCGTACCCGAGGCAGGGTCTCATCCGAGCACTCCGAGTCGCCCGGCTGGGCGTGAGCGCATCGATGGGAGTGCTCCTCGCGGCGCTGCCACTGGAGGGCACCCTGGGTGTCGCCCCGGCGCAGGCCGCACCCGGCCGGGCGCTGCCGCCCGTGGTCCTCGATCGCCCGATGCGCGGGGCGAATGCGGTGAGGGCTCTCGGCGGGAGGCTCGCGGCCGTCGCCGCCCTGAACGGCCGGTCCGGCGCGTCGCTCCAGCGGCTGCTGACCACCGACAGCACCGCGTGGGTGGAGCCGCGTGGGCGCGTCTACTTCGTCGAGCCGCCCCGCGCGGCGTCCGCGGCCCCCGGTGCCGGCCCGACCGACACGAGCCCCTACCCGTACGACCAGACCTTCCTGTTACACAGCCGGCCGGGAGCGCAACGCACGATCTACCTCGACTTCGACGGCGCGACCGTGACGGGCACGGGATGGAACCAGCACGAGGGCTTCCCCACGTCGCCACTCCCGCCGTACGACACCGACGGCGACCCGGGCACCTTCGGCAACGACGAGAGGGACCTCGTCCAGAGCGTCTGGCGGCGGGTGGCCGAGGACTTCGCCCCGTTCGCCGTCGACGTGACCACCGAGCCGCCGCCACCGGACGCTCTCGACCGGACCGATGCCGCCGACCAGGTCTACGGAGCGACCGCGCTCGTCACACCGAGCGCGGAGGCCCGCACCGCGGCGTGCGGCGACTGCGGGGGGATCGCGTACCTCGACGTGTTCAACAACGTGGCGCCGTCCCACGCGTACTACCAGCCGGCGCTCGTCTTCCCGCCGGGGACTTCGTACAACGCCAAAGACATCGCCGACGTGATCTCGCACGAGATCGGCCACAACTTCGGCCTCAACCACGACGGGACCACCGGCGGCGTCACCTACTACCCGGGCCACGGCTCGTGGGCGCCGATCATGGGACTGGTCTACGGCCACCCCATCGTCCAGTGGAGCAAGGGCGAGTACACCGACGCCGACAACACCGAGGACGACCTCGCAATCATCGCCGCCGGGGCGCCGATCCGCCCCGACGACCACGGCGACACTACCGGCGCCGCCACGTCGCTCGGGAGCGGGGGCTCCGGCGACGGCACCATCACGACGGCGGCCGACAAGGACGTCTTCTCGTTGACCCAGATGTGCAGCGGGAACGTGTCGGTGGCGGTCGCACCGGTCCCGATGAGCCCCGACCTCGACGTGAGGCTGCGACTCCTCGACGGGAGCTCGACCGAGCTGGCGGTCAGCGATCCGACATCCGCGACGGTCAGCTACGACGTCGCGTCGGGGCTCTCCGCGTCGCTGACCCGGTCGCTCCCGCCGGGGACCTACTACCTCGAGGTCGACGGGACGGGGGCCCTCGATCCCGCCACGACCGGCTACTCCGACTACGCGAGCCTCGGCGACTACACGATCGCCGCGCAGTCCTGCGCGCCGTCCACCTTCACGCTGAGCGGGGCGGTCCGCGACGGTGCCGGAGCCCCGGTGAGGGGCGCGGTGGTGACGCTGGCCGGTGCCACCTCGGCGACGGCGGTCACGGGCGCCGCCGGCACGTACTCCTTCACCGGCCTGGGGGCAGGCGGCTACTCGCTGAACGGCGACGCGATCTGCCGGACGTCACAGACCCACTACCTCGCCCTGGTCGCAGCCACGGTCTCCGACCTCACGCTCGCGAACGACCCGGCGGCGTGCGAGGTGACCACCGAGCCCTGGATCGGCGGCACGTCGGTCCTGCCCCTCACCGGCGACGACAGCAGCGCCACGGTGGCCCTTCCGTTCCCGTACCGCTTCTACGGCGCGACCTACACCACGGCCTACGTGTCCACCAACGGCGTCGTGAACTTCGGCGCCCCGGACACCGCGTACAGCAACACGTCGATCCCGAACTCGGCGGTACCCAACGCGGCGGTCTACGGCTTCTGGGACGACCTCCTCGTCGACGGCTCGTCGAGCGTCCGCACCGGCACGTCGGGTGCGCCCGGCTCACGGGTCTTCGTCGTGGAGTGGCGCAACGTGACCTCGTACACCGACCCGAACGCCCGGTTCAGCTTCGAGCTCGTGCTCTTCGAGAACCGCAACCAGCGGATCCTCGCCCAGTACAAGGACATCACCCCGGGCACGCTCGAGGACGGCCGCTTCGCGACCATCGGCAAGGAGGACGCGGGCGGCACCCGAGCTTCGAAGGTGTCGTTCGACCGCGGCGTGATCGTCGACGGCCTCAGCCTCCGCATGCCGAAGTGACCTCTCGCCGGGTCGGAACGGTCCCTCGGGCACCGGGCCCCGCACCGTCGCGAGCCTGACCGCCGCCCGGCCCCGCGCGCTCCGGGTCTCGACCCCCGCCGGAACGGGCCGGGGCCGATTGCCCCTGGTCAACCGGGGCCCGGGGGCTCATACTATGGCGAAGATCGCTTGAATAAGGGGGGTTAGCGTGACGACCGTCTCCGCGGACCTGGAGTACCTGCGCCGCGCCGAAGCCGGCAAGTTCGACTGGGGCTGGCTGCGTGACACGAAGTCGGAATGGGGGGTCAAGGCCCAACCGGGCAAGGTCGGCCTGACCATGCGCGACATCGCCGTCGGCAGCTACGGCGAGGTTCCCGACCACCCGTCGCTCCGAACGATGGCGCCTCGCGGGTCCGACGTCGACCCCGACGTGCCCGACATGGGCTACACGATCAACACCAAGGCCGAGGTCTGGTCCGACAACCTCCTCGACCTCTACGAGGAGGCGGTGAGCCGCCAGTGGAGCGCGACGCGCGACATCCCGTGGGGTGAGCTCCCTGAGCTCGATCCCGACCTCGAGCACGCGATGTGCCAGCTGTGCACGGTGCTCTCCGAGGTCGAGATGGTGGCGTCCGACTTCCCGGCCAAGTGGCTGTGGCGCATCAACCACGACTTCGTCGAGGCGAAGATGTTCCTCTGCACCCAGGCCATGGACGAAGCCCGCCACACCGAGGTGTTCCGCAAGCGGGCGCTGGCCAACGGTGGAGGGCTCGGCAAGTCGAAGAGCGTCATCGAGCGCTTCCTCAAGCTGATCCTCGACGCCCAGAGCTACGACGAGGGCTCCGCTCTGATGCACATCCTCGGCGAGGGCATCGTGCTGTCGCTGTTCCGGGCCGGCGAGCTGCTCGCGCCGTCGCCGGTGGAGAAGCGGATCTTCCGCCTGTGCATGCAGGACGAGGCCCGCCACGTCGCGTACGGCACGATGCACCTCCGCTACCGCCTGGAGCGCGACCCGTCGATGGCCGAGGACTTCCACGCCTACCTCGACGCGGGCGAGGAGATCATCGGGATGCTCTTCACGACCCCGGAGGTCGTCGAGCCCGTCACGCTCCTCGCGGCCGGCAGCATGAAGGCCGCCGAGGAGCTCGCGCTCGGGGGCGCCGACATGCTGCGCGGTCGGGTCATCGAGGAGTACCTGCAGCGCTGCGACCACGCCGGGCTCCCCCGCCGCGGGCGCCTGAAGCTGCCCGCCGAGCTGCTCGTGGGTGTCGACGACGGCGAAGGGAAGGTGGCGTGATGAACAGCGCGTGGTTCGAGGCGATGGAGGCCGACGCCCGCAACCGCCCCGAGGTGTACCGGGTGCTCGGGTTCGCCGACCTCCGCCTGGTGGTCGAGGAGACCGACGGCGACGCCGTGCGCTGCTTCGGTCTGGTGCTCGACGGCTACGACGTCGAGTTCGCGGGCGAGCTCGACGACGTCGACGCCTTCCGGCCCGACGCCACCGTCACCGGACCGCGCGAGGCGTGGGACGAGATGGCGGCGAACATCGTGGCCAACGGCGGCGCCGACGGAACCCACACGCTGAACGCGATGAGCATCGCCGAGCTGCCGCTGCGGGTCTGGTCGGCCGACCCGGTCGGTCGCGACAAGTTCTTCCGCTACGCCGAGACGCTCCAGGTGCTCTTCGATTCGCTGGCCGGGGCGGCGATCACCGCTTGAGGCCCTAGGAGACGCCGTGGCCCTCCGGATCACCGACGCCTGCTTCGGCTGCGGGGTTTGCGAGGCGGCGTGCCCGCAGCGGGCGATCACCCAGGGCGAGTCGTTCGCGGTCGTCTACGTGATCGACCCGCTGGCCTGCAACGACTGCATGGAGTGCGTGCCCGTCTGCCCGGTGTACGCCATCGTCCCCGACCCGGAGTGGGCGGTGTGCCACGGCCGCGGCTGCCCGCTGGCGTCGAGCCGGTACGCGGGATGGGAGTGCAGCGAGGGTGAGCCCCGGTGCCCGGCGTGCGGGGCGATGATGTGGCGGCCCCCCGGCGACGACTGGGTGTGCAGCGCGTGCCGCACCCCGGGCGGCAGCCGGGGGGCCCGCTGCCCCAAGACGGAGCGGGCCCGGCGCATCGGCGTCGCCGGTTCGGCGTAGGCGCCGCGGCCCGGAGCCGGGCCGCGTGTAGGTTGACGCGACCTCGGCCCGATCCCCACACCGAGACCCCGGAGGTGCCCTGTGATCCACGGTGATTTCGCCCAGTACAACCAGGATGAGACCGGAGATCCGTTCCACCTCGAGAACAAGAAGCTCCTCAAGGTGAGCCTCCAGTACGGGCCGGTGATCGCCCGGGTCGGTTCGATGGTGGCCTACCGGGGCGAGGCCCGCTTCGAGAAGCAGGGCTCGGGCGGGCTGTCGAAGATGATCAAGAAGGCCGTGTCCAACGAGGGCGTCACGGCCATGGAGATCAACGGCAACGGCGAGGTGTTCCTCGCCAACCAGGGCATGGACGTCCAGGTCATGTACCTCGAGAACGACTCCGTGCTGTGCAACGGCGCGTCGGTGCTCGCCTACAGCGCGTCCGTCGAAGCCGACATCCAGCGGATCGGGGGTGGTGGCGGCGGGATCAAGGCCATGGCCGGCGCCATGGCGGGCGGCTTCTGGCAGGTCGCCCTCAAGGGCACGGGTTACGTGGCGGTCACGAGCGACGGTCCGCCCGTGGTCCTCGACGTGGCCGGCGCCGCGACCGTCGCCGACGCCGACGCCGTCGTCCTGTGGAGCGCGGGCGTGAGCATGGAGCCCCGCATCGACACGGGCGGCCTCAAGTCGATGCTGCGGGGCGGTAGCGGCGAGATGCTCCAACTCGCGTTCGGGGGCCAGGGCTGGGTGATGGTCCAACCGTCCGAGGGCGTGATCCAGGGCGCCGGCCAGCAGCAGTCGGGCGGCAAGGGCGGCCTCGGCGGTCTCCTCGGCGGCTGACGCCCGGGAGGTAGGCCGGCGCACCCCGCGGGCGCGCAATCCCAGGGGTCCCGAGCAGGGCCCCACGGCGCGCGACCGGCCAACCGTGAGACCCGCCCGTGACGAACGCGCTGCGTGGCGATAGCCTCGTGCCGCGGGCGGACCGGCGGACGCTCCCCGGCGACGGGGTGGGCGCGGTAGTCGGGGCGATCCGTCCTGTACGCGGCAGCCGCCCGGTATCGGCGATCCGCCGCTAAGATGTCGGTCGGTCGCCTTGTGGGCACTGGGGCGCACGGTCGACAACGGTGTCCGGAACCGACGACAGCACCCAAGTACCCACCACCGACGACACGCACCGAGCAGGAGGACGTGATGGCTTCGGGTAACCGCCTGGCCAGGGCCGCTCACCGGCTACTCACAGTGGTCGCCGCCGTGGCCGTGCTGCTCGCTGTGCCGGCCGCGCCCGCCGCCGCCGACGTGCCCCTCAACACCGCCCCACCGACCGTCACCGGCACCGCGAGGGACGGGCAGACGCTCACCGCCGACCCCGGCACCTGGACCGGCACCGCCCCCATCACCTTCGATCACCAGTGGGTCCGCTGCGACGGTGCCGGCGCCAACTGCGCCGACATCGCCGGAGCCACCGACGCCACCTACGTCCTCACCGCCGCCGACGTCGGCAACCGCGTGCGGGTGAGGGTCACCGGCACCAACGGCGAGGGCTCCGACAGCGCCGAGAGCGACCTGACCGGCGTGGTGGCGGCGATCGACCCGCCGGTGAACACCGCCCTGCCGACGGTCACCGGCACCGCGAGGGACGGGCAGACGCTCACCGCCGACCCCGGCACCTGGACCGGCACCGAGCCGATCACCTTCGAGTACCAGTGGCGGCGTTGCGACGGCGCCGGCGCCAACTGCGCCGACATCGCCGGGGCCACCGGTACCACCCGGGTCCTCGCCCCGGCCGACGTCGGGCACCGGATCCGGGTGGAGGTCACCGCCACCAACGAGGCGGCCGGCGTCGACGCGACCTCCGACCCGACCGGTGTGGTCACCGCCGATCCCCCGGCCAACACCGCGGCGCCCACCGTCTCGGGCACCGCGACCGACGGCAACACCCTGAGCGCGACCTCCGGGACCTGGACGGGCACCGCCCCCATCACCTACGCGTACCAGTGGCTGCGCTGCGACGGCGCCGGCGCCAACTGCGTCGACATCCCGAGTGCCACCGCCGACGACTACACCCTCACGAGCGCCGACGTGGCAAGCCGGATCCGGGTGAAGGTCACCGCCACCAACGACGGCGGCAGCGCCGAGGCGAGCAGCTCACCCACGGCCGTCGTCGCCGCGGCCCCGCCCGTCAACACCGTCGCCCCGTCGATCAGCGGTACGGAGCTCGACGGCGGGCTCCTCACCGTCGACCCGGGCACCTGGACGGGGACCGTCCCGATCACGTTCTCGTACCAGTGGGTCCGCTGCGACGCCGCCGGCGCCAACTGCACCGGCATCGCCGGCGCGGCCGCCGCGACGTACACCCTGACCGGCGGCGACATCGACCACCGCATCTACGCGCTCGTCATCGCCACCAACGACGTCGACAGCGCCGGCGCCAGCAGCGCCCTCACCGGCCTGATCGGCGCCGCTCCCCCAGCCAACACCGCCCTGCCCACCGTCACCGGCACGACGACCGACGGGAAGGTGCTCACCGCGACCCCCGGCACCTGGTCCGGCACGGCCCCCATCACCTACGCGTACCAGTGGGTCCGCTGCGACGCCGACGGCGACAACTGCACCGACATCACCGGGGCCACCGAGGCCACCTACACCCTCACCGCCGACGACGTGACGCACCGGATCCGGGTCGAGGTGACCGCCACGAACGTCGCCGGGGACGACGACGCCCTCTCCGACCCGACCGCCGCCGTGGCGGCGGCCCCGCCCGTCAACAGTGTGAAGCCGACGATCACCGGCGACGCGTACGACCTCGACACCCTCACCGTCGACCCGGGAACGTGGACCGGGACCCCCGAGATCACGTTCACCTACCAGTGGTACCGCTGCGACAAGTACGGGAACAACTGCGTGCCCGTCGCCGGTGCCACGGGGGGCACCTACCTGCTCGCCAACACCGACGTCGGCGCGAAGATCGGCCTCAAGGTCACCGGCACCAACGCCGGGGGCACCGCCGACGCCTATTCGGTGCTCACGCCGGTCGTCCAGCCCGTGTCGCTGGCCGTGGCCGGGGCGCCCTACTGGCGCGGCTGGGACATCGCCCGCGGCACCGCGCTGCTGCCCGACAGCGACGGCGGCTACGTCCTCGACGGCTGGGGCGGCATCCACCGGTTCCGGACCAACGACAACTCGACCCCGCCCGCGCTGACCAGCACCCCGTACTCGAAGGGTTGGGACATCGCCCGCGACCTCACGTTGCTGCCGGGCGGTACGGGTGGCTACGTCCTCGACGGCTGGGGCGGCCTGCACCGCTTCGCCGTCGGCGGCAACCCGCTGCCCGGAGGCGTGAGCGGCGGCCCGTACTGGAAGGACTGGGACATCGCCCGCGACGTGGCCATCCTCCCCAACGGGACGGGCGGCTACGTGCTCGATGGCTGGGGCGGGATCCACCGCTTCGCCATCGGCGCCAACCCGCTTCCCCCGCCGGTGTCGGGCGGCCCGTACTGGAAGGGCTGGGACATCGCCCGCGGGATCGCCCTCACCGCCGACGGCAAGGGCGGCTACGTCCTCGACGGCTGGGGCGGCATCCACCGGTTCTCGATCGGCGCCAACCCACGGCCGGCCCCCATCACCGGCCACCCCTACTGGAAGGGCTGGGACATCGCCCGCAGCCTGACCATCCCGGCCGGGGGCGGCCCGACCGGCCTGGTCCTCGACGGCTGGGGCGGCCTTCACCGCATCGCGGTCCCCCGCCCGAGCTAGCCGGTCCCGTCTGCGGTCCGCCCCGGCGATCGCGCCCGGGCGGCCGCCACCGGGGGTTGACGGGGCTCAGGGGTCGACGGCGATCCGGCTGACGCCGGGGAACGAGCAGTGGTAGACGTCACGGCCGAAGCCCGGCGCCGGGAACACCACCGACTGGAGCGGGCTGCCGGTGTCGACCCGGGCCCGCTCCTCGCCCGTCTCGACGTCGAGCACCACGACCTGGTCGGCCATGCGGCCGGCGTCGTGGTCGGCGGTCACCAGCTCACCGGTGTCGGGGAACACGATCGCGTGGCAGGCGTGGTCCTGCCGGCGGGTCCAGCGGCGGCCGGTCACGCCCCGGCCGTCGACGTCGAAGGCGGTCATCACGCCGTGGCCGCTGTCGTAGCCGACCACGATCCCCCTCGACGGGTCGACCGCGGGCGGGTTGGCGACGATGCCGCCCGCCTCGCCGCCGATCTCGGTGAGGGCCACGGCGCCGGTGCCGAGGTCGGCCCGCACCAGGTGCAGCGGCGTGCGGGCCACGCCGTGGCCCCGGAAGGTGCCCGGGTAGGCCTCCGTGCCCTCGCCGTTGTCGAGGAACCAGGCCGCCCCGAGCGCCAGCACCGCGTCCCAGCCGTACCCCTGGCCGTCGAGCGTGCGGTAGCGGGGCGTCCAGCCGTCGTCGAGCACCAGGGTCGTGCCGTCCCAGCGGGCTCGCCACACGTGGGCCTCTCCCACCGCGTACACGTCGGGGCCGTCGGCCGAGAGGCGGGCGATCGACCGCTCGGGTAGGGCCAGGCGGGCCACGATCCGCAGCCCGTCGGGTTCGAGCACGACCAGCTCGGCCGGTTCGCCGGGCGGGGCGACGCCGCCCGGGAGCGCGCCGCCGAAGTCCTTGGTGGCGAGGTGGCCGTCGGGGAGGATCACGAAGCTGTTGTAGGGGAGGTCCCGCGGCAGCTCGCGCGCCGCGACGACCTCCAGCGCGGGCGACAGCCGGTGGGCGTGACGGCCGAACACGGTGTAGAGGTCACCGTTGGCGTGGACCGCGACGCCGCCCGGCCAGGCCCGCCCGCCGGGCAGGTCGGGCGAGCGCCCCCGCGGAGCGAGGGTGACGGGGTCGATGCGTTCCACCCACGCCACCGCGCCGTCGCCGGCGGTGTGGCCGAGCAGGTAGACCTCGCCGGGGTCGCGCAGCACGACCATCGTCGCCACCACGGCCTCGCGGAAGGTGGAGCGCAGCCCGTCGCCCGGCGCCAGCCCGAGGCCCGGTCCCGACCGGGGCGCGGCCCGCCGGTCCGGCCCGCCGTCCTCACCCGGCCAGCGGCCGGGCCAGTACCCGCCTCCACCGCCGTTGGGCGTGGTCACGGGGCCACCCTCGACCCGGGCGGGCCCGTCGCGCCCGGCGCGCCGGGCGGGCGCGACGCCCGGACCTCGACCACCTGGAGGTCCTCCGCCACCACCACGTCGGGGAACACCTCTCCGGCCTCCCGGCGGTGGCCGGCCAGGTCGGGGTAGCGGTCGGAGAAGTGGGTGAGCACGAGGAGGCCGGCGCCGGCCTCCCGGGCGATCGTCGCGGCCTGGCGCGCCGTCAGGTGGCCGTACTCCACCGCCAGCGACACCTCGCTCTCGAGGTACGTCGCCTCGCACAGCAGCACGTCGACGCCTTCGGCGAGGCGCACGGCCTCGTCGCACACCCCGGTGTCCATCACGACCGCCACCGACCGGCCCGACCGGACCTCGCTCACCTCGGTGAGCTCGACCGTGCGCCCGTCGACCGTCAGCGTTCCCGCGTCGAGCAGGCGGCCCGCGTCGGGGCCGGCGATCCCGGCCGCCTCGAGGCGCTCCGGGACCAGGTGCACCCGCGCCGGCTCCTCCACGCGCCAGCCGAGCGTCGGGACCCGGTGGGCCAGGGGGAGCGCGCTGATCCGAAGGGGAGCCTCGGCCACCACTCCCCCGGCCTCGGGCACCGGGTCGAGGCTCACCTCCACCCTGCGGCCGATGCTGGCGTCGCGCAACCGCTCGACGTACGGGAGGCCGGAGGCGGGGAAGTGCACGGGAACGGGCGCCTCGGCACGGTCGAGCGCCCGTTGCTGGAGGATGCCGGGCAGGCCGAGGCAGTGATCGCCGTGCAGGTGCGTGATGCAGACCCGGGTGGTGCGGACCGCGGCGACGCCGGCGTGGAGGAACTGGCGCTGCGTCCCCTCGCCGGGATCGAAGAGGATCGCCTCCCGGTCCCAGCGCAGCAGGTAGCCGTTGTGGTTGCGGGTGCGCGTGGGCGCCTGGCTGGCGGTCCCCAGCACCACGAGCTCCACCCCGCTCACGTCGTTCTCACGATCCGCTCACGGTCCGCATTCCCTCGGGCACCGCACCATGATCGGTCATGGGCCCGGCGCCGGACCGCACCCGGGTCCTCCCGCCGCGCCCCGGTTCGTGCCGGCCGGCTCGACGCCAGGCGACCAAGGTCCCTTCCGTGGCGGGGCCGGTCGCTGGGAAGGTGGCTCCGGGACGGGGCACCCACAGCCAGGAGGGATCCGATGTCGGAGCTCGCAGGCAAGGTCGGGATCGTGACGGGAGCCGCGACCGGCATCGGTCGGGCCGCGGCCGAGGCGCTCGCCGCCGTCGGAGCCGCGGTCGTGGTCGCCGACGTCGACGAGGCCCGGGGCGAGAAGGTGGCGGCCGGCATCGTGGAACGCGGTGGTCGCGCCGTCTTCGTCCGCACCGACGTGTCCGACGACGCCGACGTGAGCGCCATGGTCGGGCGCGCCGTGCAGGAGTTCGGCGGTCTCGACGTGGCGTTCAACAACGCCGGCGTCGAGGGAACGCCCGCGCCGCTGCACGAGACGACGCCGGAGGCCTGGGCCCGGACCGTCGCCGTCGACCTCACCGGGGTCTGGTCGTGCCTGCGCCACGAGGTGCCGGCGATGCTGCGGCGCGGGGGCGGGTCGATCGTGAACTGCTCCTCGGTGGCGGGCCTGGTCGGGTTCCCGGCCATGGCGGCCTACGTGGCCTCGAAGCACGGGGTCGTCGGGCTGACCCGCACCGCGGCGCTCGAGTACGCGACCGAGGGCATCCGGGTGAACGCGGTGTGCCCGGGCGTGATCGACACCGAGATGGTGGCGCGCTTCACCCACGACACTGCCGAGGCCGAGGAGGCCCTCCTCGCCTCGGAGCCGGTCGGCCGCATGGGCCGCCCCGAGGAGATCGCCGACGCGGTCGTGTGGCTCTGCTCGGAGCGGTCGAGCTTCGTCACCGGCCAGGCCATCGCCGTCGACGGCGGCTTCGTGGCCCGCTGACCCGGCATCCCGCACCGGGCGGCCGAGGGACCTTCCTCAGGCGGGCGGTCGTGGCGACGGGACGATCCCGTCGAGCGCCGCGAGGTCGTCGGCCGAGGGGCGCCACGTGCCGGCCGCGACGTTGGCCCGGACCTGCTCGACCGACGTCGCCCCGGCGATCACCGACGCGACCCCCGGTTGCGCGGCGAGGCCGCCGATCGCGACGTCGAGGATCGTGATCCCCCGCTCGCTCGCGTACTTCTCGAGTCCCTCGACGACGTCGAAGCGCTCGTCGGTCAGGCGGTCGGTCTGGCCCCAGCGGGCCAGGCGGCTCCCGTCGGGCGGCGCCTCGCCGCGGCGGTACTTGCCGGTGAGCAGCCCGCTGGCCAGCGGGAAGTAGGGCAGCACCCCGATGCCGTGGCGCCGGCACGCCGGCACCAGCTCCGCCTCGGCGCCGCGCTCGAGCAGGTTGTAGTGGTTCTGGGCGCTGACGAAGCGCTCCGTGCCGGCGGTGCGGGCCGTCCACTCGGCGTCGGTCACCTGCCAGGCGGCGAGGTTCGACGACCCGATGTAGCGCACCTTGCCCTCGGCCACCAGCTCGGTGAGGGCGGCGAGCGTCTCGGCGATCGGGGTGTGCGGGTCGGGCCAGTGGAGCTGGTACAGGTCGATGTGGTCGGTGCGCAGCCGTAGCAGCGAGGCCTCGATCGCCGTGCGGATGTAGCGCCGTGACCCCCGCGCCCCCCAGTCGGGCCCGTTGGCGCCGTGCAGGTCGCTGCCGAACTTGGTGGCGATCACCACGTCGGCGCGCCGGCCGTCGAGCACCTCGCCCAGCACCTCCTCGGAGGTGCCGTAGCTGTCGGAGGTGTCGATGAGGTTCACGCCGAGGTCGAGGGCGGCGTCGACCACGGCCCGGGTGGCGTCGAGGTCGAGGTGGAGCCCGAAGTTGTTGCCCCCGAGCCCTACGGCGGAGACCACCAGTCCGCTGTCGCCGAGCCGCCGGTAGGTCATCTCCGCTCGTCCGCTCATGCTCCCGAACCTAACCCGCCCCCACCCGAACGTGTTGCGATCGGCCCCACTACAGGTGGGTCGATCGCAACATGCTGGGGAGGGTCAGGCCGAACCGTGGGGGTACTGCCACTCCTCGTCGGCGTAGCCCGAACATGTTGCGATCCGCCGCGCTCCAGGTGGGTCGATCGCAACATGCTGGGGAGGGTCAGGCCGAACCGTGGGGGTACTGCCACTCCGCGTCGGCGTAGGTCCAGTCGGGGCGCTTGAGGATCTGCTTGGGGTCGTAGGCGGCCCGGCCGTCGACGATGTCGACGATCTTGGGGATCGGCACCCACTCGGCGGGGGGCGCGCCCTCGAGGTGCGCGGCGAACTCCTCCGGGAAGGCGCGCAGCAGGCTCGAGATCACCCGCTGCTCCTCCTCGCCCAGGTAGCACCGGTTGGCGTCGCTGACCCGGCCGAGCCAGCCGCCGATCTCCATCACGTCGTGCTCGGTGCCCTCGGCGTTGGCGATGCGCTCCAGGCGCTCGCTGATCGCCATGGTGCCCAGCTTGCACGGCGGGCACTGCCCGCACGACTCCACCGACAGGAACCGGCTGACGCTGCGCGCCACCGACACCATGTCGGCCGTCTCGTCGTAGACGATGAACCCGCACGAACCGAGGCCGGTACCCGCCTCCTTCATCCCCTCGTAGCTGACGGGCGTGTCGAGCTGATCGGCCGTCAGCACCGGGTTGGCGACCCCCGACAGCACGGCCTTGATCTCCCGTCCGGGGCGGGGGCCGCCGCCGATGCGCTCGATCACCTCGCGCAGCGGGGTGCCGAGCTCGACCTCGCCGAAGCCGTCGTGCACGACGTCGCCGACCACGGTGCAGATCACCACGCCGGGCGACTGCTCCGTACCCAGGGTCCGGAACCACTCGGCGCCCCGGCTCACGATCACCGGGACGTTGGCCAGGGTCTCGACGTTGGTGGCGAGGGTGGGGTTGGAGACGGGCGCGTCGGGGTCGAAGCCCATGAGCTCGGGCGACGCCTCCCACCCCGACTCCGACGCCGTGCCGTAGAGGCCCTGCACGTAGGGCGGGTAGAGCCGCGGCAGCGGCTCCTTGCCCTCGACCACTTCGAGGAGGGCCTTCTCCTCGCCGAAGAGGTACTCCTCGGGCCCGGTCACCAGGGTGATGGGCGCGTCGCAGAGCAGCTCGGCCTCGGCCATCTCCTTCAGCGCCCGGGTGAGCGCCTCGATCTCCGGTTCGAAGGTGCGCTTGACCGCGATGAACGCCTGCGCGGCGCCGATCACCGTCGCCGCGATCGCCAGCCCCTCGATCACCTGGTACGGGTTGCGCCGCAGCAGGGGGCGGTCCTTGAAGGTGCCCGGTTCGCCCTCGGCCCCGTTGGCGACCACGAACCGCGGCCCCACGTCGGGCCGCCCGGCCCGGATCGACGCCCACTTGCGCCCCACCGGGAACCCCGCCCCGCCGCGGCCCCGGAGGCCCGAAGTCTTCAGGGCGGCGAGCACGGCGTCGGGGCCCGCGTCGAGGGCGGTCCGCCAGCCCTCGCCCCCACCGGCGAGCAGGTACTGGTCGAGCGACGTGAACGGTTCGGACGGGAGGAGCAGTGGAGTGGTCATGACCGGCATTCTCGCGTGACGGGTCGCGCGCCCGTCACCCGGAGCCGGTCACCCGGAGCCGGTCAGGCGCCGGCGGGCAGCCGACCGGCCGGTTCCGGACCCGGGACGCCCCGAGCCTCCGGGGCGGGAGCACCGCGGTCGACGTCGAGGCCGAGCGTCGAGGCGGCCGGCTCGAACAGGGCCAGGTGGAACGAGAGGGCGGCCACCAGGACGGCCGCGGCCCCGGCCACGTGGACGGCGACGAGGTAGGCGGGCACGCCGGTGAAGTACTGCGTGTAGCCCACCGCGGCCTGGGCGACGACTACTCCGAGCAGCACCGTGAGCGGCCGGGAGACCGACGCCAGGTCGCCCCGGCGGTGGGCCACGAGGCCGGCCAGGAGCGCCGCGCCGAGGAAGGCGACGACCGCGCTGCCGTGGATCCGGGCCACGTCGGTGATCAGGAGGTCGAAGCGCTTCACGTCGGCGTCGCCGGCGTGGGGGCCGGTGCCGGTCACGACGGCGCCGGTCACGAACACCACCGCCGCCGCTCCCAGGAGCACCCGGCCCATCGCCACCACCGGCGCCGCGACCCGCGCCGCCCGGGGCCCGCCCGGCCGGGCGGCCCGGTGGTGCAGCACCACGGCGTCGGCGAGGATCAGGAGCGACAGGAGCATGTGCGACATCACGGCCACCGGGTGCAGGTCGACGAGGACCGTGATCCCGCCCAGGACGATCTGGCCGACCACCCCGAGCACCAGCCCCCAGGCCAGCCACATCAGGTCGCGGCGGAACGGGCGCCGGAGGTAGGAGCCCAGGGCGGCGGCGATCACCGAGATCGACACCGCGCCGGTGAAGAGGCGGTTGAGGAACTCGACCCACGCGTGGTGGCCGCCGGCGCCGTGCGGGGTGAGACGACCCGGGGAGCAGTTGGGCCACTCGCTGCACCCGAGGCCCGATCCGGTGAGGCGCACGGCCGCGCCGCTGACGATGATCGCCCCGACGAGCGCCACCGCCACGAGCGTGACGGCGCGGTAGGCGCGGGGCGTGAGCACGAAGGCGGGCCGGCGCGGGCGCATGGCGCGGCCGATGGTAGGGGCCGCGGGCCCGCCACCGGGAGCGGTGGCCGGCCGCGTCCGTGCCCGGGGGCCAGGTAGCCTCTGCCACCCGTGCGCCGGGTCGTGTGGAGCATCGTCGTCGGGGTGGTGGTCGCGGCCAGCGCCATCGCCGGCATCGCCCTCACGCGGCGCGACCCCGTACCCCCGCCCGCCTCCGACGCCGCCGCGGCCGCCCGGCGACCGCGCCCGTCGACGGGCCCGTCGAGCTCGTCGACGACCACCACCACGGTCGGTCGCCGCGGCAGCGGCTCGCCGGTGACCCTCGCGTTCGGGGGCGACGTCCACTTCGAGGGGCACCTGCGCGCCGCGCTCCTCGCGAACCCGGCGGGCGTCCTCGCCCCCGTCGCCCCGGTCCTCTCCCGGGCCGACATCGCGATGGTGAACCTGGAGACGGCGATCACCGAGCGGGGGTCGCCGGCCCCCAAGACGTACACCTTCCGGGCGCCCGCGGCGGCGTTCGACGCCCTGCGCGGCGCCGGGGTCGACGTCGCCACCATGGCCAACAACCACGCCGTCGACTTCGGGCCCGTGGGCCTCGCCGACACCCTCGCCGCCGCCGCCGGGCAGAAGGGCCTCTCCGTGGTGGGGATCGGCGCCGACGACTCCGCCGCCTACGCGCCGCACCGCGTGGACGTCCGCGGGCAGCGGATCGCCGTGTTCGGCGCCACCGACGTGCTCGACGACAACCTGATCACGGCCTGGACGGCCGCCCCCGGGCACCCCGGTCTGGCGTCGACCAAGGGACCGGGCCTCGACCGCCTGGCCGCCGCGGTGACGGCCGAGCGGCCGCGGGCCGACACGATCGTGGTGTACCTCCACTGGGGGATCGAGGGGCAGACGTGCCCGTCGCCGCGCCAGAAGGAGGTGGCCCAGCGGCTCGCCGCGGCGGGGGCCGACGTGATCGTGGGCTCCCACACCCACCGCTTGCAGGGTGGGGGCCGCCTGGTGGGGTCGTTGGTGGCCTACGGCCTGGGGAACTTCGTCTGGTACAACGAGGGCGGTCCGAGGGGCGCGACCGGGATCCTCGAGGTGACGGTCACCGGCCGCGACGTCGACTCCTACCGCTGGGTGCCCGCCCGCATCACCGGCGGGGTCCCGCGCCCGCTCGACGGCCCGGCCGCGACGAGCGCCGCCGAGGCGTGGGCGGCCTCACGTTCCTGCACCGGCCTCGTTCCCTAGGCCGCCCGGTCGTCTCGGATACCGACCACCGGACCGGCGGGGACCGGGCCCGGACCCGTCGGGGCCCGGGCGTGGAGTCAGCCTCGGGAGCGCTCCACGTCGATGCCGCGCGCCGAGCTGTCGAGGCCGCGCACCGCACCCATGACGCGCGTGGCGGCCTTGCCGGCCACGTCGTCGGGGACCTCCTCGGGCAACTCCATGACCACCCGGAGCCGCCCGTCGCGCCGCGTGACCTCGGCGCGCCCCTCCACCGCCACCCCGTAGGCGTCGAGGGTGGCGCGCAGGGCGCCGCTGGCCCGCGCCGAGTGGTCGGGTAGCGGCGCGGCGGCGGCGCGCTCGCAGGCCTCCACCACCCCCGCCACGCCTTCCACCACCTCGGCGGCGAAGCGGGCGAACGGGTTCGGGGCCACGTCGCCGGCCACCACGAGCGGGATGTGGGCCCGGCGGGCGCACGAGACGCCGTCTTCGAGGCAGGTGGGGGCGGCGGTGCCGGACCGCACGGTCAGGGCCACGTCGACGGGGCCGTTCTCGATCGGGCACGACCCGGGCTCGCTCAGCTCGGTGCACGGGAACGCCGGCTGGCCCGGTTCGTGGCAGCGCGACACCTTGTGACCGGCGGCCTCCAGCGCCTCGATGGCCGAGTCGGCGGCACCGTCGATGTTCTCGAGGACGAGCACCTTCATGTCGCTGACCCCCATGCCGGTCGGGTGGGCGGGGCGCCTCACCCGTGATCCACGGACAGGGCGAGAGTAGCCCTATCCCCGGGGCGGTCGGCGCGGTCGCCGCGGCGCTCA
>JADLDD010000084.1 GCA_020846855.1 Acidimicrobiia bacterium
CTCTGGGACATCTACAACCTGCTCCTCCACCTCGGCGGCGATGCCGCCGCCGACCTCGCCGCCGCCAACCCGAGCCTCGCCCGCGTGGTGGCGACGACCGTCCGCCAACACCTCGTGGCCGGCGCGACCCGGGCCCGGTCGGTGCTCCTCACCTCGAACGACGAGCGTTACCAGGCCATCACCGCCGAGGAGCTGAGCTACGCCGCGGCGGCGTTCCTCGACGTGCTCGGCGAGCGATGAGGCGTCACCGTCGGCCGGCGGTGGCGAGGAGGATCCCGAGGGACACGACCATCGCAGCGGCCAGGAACCCGAACGCCCAGGACGGCGACACCGCGGAGTAGAGGATGCCGGCGATGGCGCTGGCGGCGAGGTTGCCGCCCGACTGGACCGCGGCGAGCAACCCGACCGAGGAGCCTCGCAGGGTCTCGGGAGCGAGAGCCGCCACGGCGGCGTGCTGGGCGGTCTCGACGATGCCGATGCCGACACCCGCGGCGATGAACGCCGGGGCGAGGGCGAGCACGGTGGTGCCGCCGATGGCGAACAGCGTGTAGGCGAGGGCGAACAGGGCGACGCCGAAGGTGAGCGTCCGGGTCGCGCCGCGCCGGTCGCCATGGTGCCCGGCTGGGACGCTGGTGAGCGTGGCGGCCACGTTGTACGCGACGTAGAGGCCGATGGCGAGCCGGGTGGCCGAATCGGTGCTGCGGCCGGGCGAGAGCAGGTCGGTGGCCCGCAGGATGAGCAGGGTGGCGGCGCAGTTGCCGAGCTCGAACGCCGAGATGCCGGCCATGAGCCACCCGAGCCGGCCTTGGAGGACGGGCTTGACCTTGATGCGGATCGGCTCGCGCTCCTGCTGGCGCGGCTTGGCGGTGTGCCGGATGGCGTAGATGATTGCCAGGGCGGCGAGGAGCCCGGGCACGACGGACACGGCGATGGCCCAGCGAGTGCCGACCGCGCCGACGAGCACGATGGCGAGCAGCGGGCCGACGACGGCCCCGAGGTTGTCCATGGCCCGCTCGAAGCCGTAGGCGCGGCCGTACGCGCTGGGCGGCACGATGTCGGCGAGCAGCGCGTTGCGGGCCGGCACGCGCAGGCCCCGGGCCGTCCATGCCCCGGCCCGCAGGAGGCCGACCTGCCACGCCGCGGTGGCGCCGCCGGTCGCGGCGGCGAGCACCGCGGTCGTCGTGTAGCCGCCGACAGCGACGGTCCTGCGGCGGTTCGGGTCGTCGGCGAGCGCACCCCCGCCGAGGCGGGCAACACCCGCCAGACCGTCGGAGACGCCCTCGGTGAGCCCGAGCGTGGACGCCGATGCGCCGAGCGTCCCGGTCAGCAGGCTGGGCAGCAGCGCGGTGGGGATCTCGTGGCCGACATCGGCGAAGAAGCTCGCCGTGCCGATGCCGGCGACACCGGGGCCGAACCAGGCGCCCTCGTCGCGTGTCTCCTCCTCCACAGTGGTCACGGTTCCAGTGCCTCGCGAGCGACAGGCTGAGCACGTCCCGGCCGGGTCGGCGTGACCCTAGCGTGACCCTACGGAGTGGGATCCGGGGTGACGCAGCGATACGGCATGGCACGCGAAGTACGACCTGACCAGGGTGTTCGTCCGAACAGGCTGGTCAGCGCACCCCTTCCGAGCAGCTTCCCAAGCTGAGAACGCGGGTTCGATTCCCGTCACCCGCTCTCTTCGTCGGCCCAGGACGGGCGCCGCCGGCAAGACCACACGCGTGCTCGTCGAGCAGCTCGGCGCGGTCTACGCGCAACGTCTCGGCAAGCGGATCGGCCGCCTCGCACCCGAAGAGCTGTGGAGCGTCGACGCAGCGCATACCACCGTCCTGGGCCTCTCATAGGGCGAACGAGCAGGCTGCACGCGGTTGGGCCTTCCATCGCGCACCCATCGCGCGGCCGCGCTCGTCCGGGACCGTCCGCGGTCGTCCATGCCGTCCGCCGACCTGCAAGAACGCAGGTCAAGGCCCCGCCGGAATCACTTCCCAAGCCGAGAACGCGGGTTCGATTCCCGTCACCCGCTTCAGCACGAAGGCCCAGGTGCGCCGGTATCCCCGGCCCCTGGGCCTGCTCCCGGCCACTCGCGGCCACCGTCGAGCAACGGCGCGCGCACCCGTAGGCCCTAGGGCTCTACGGGCCGCCCACGACAGGATCCTCGCCGGCCTCCCGGGATGCGGACGCAGGTTAGATTCCTGACACCCGCTTCCGCGGCGTCGGGCTCCGGGCCGGATCCCGGAGCCGGCGCCCCGGCCCGCGGGCCGATCGACACGGGGGGACAGCATGTCGGTGACACGCAAGCGACGGCGGTGGCCGCACGTCGCGGTGGCGACGCTCGTGATCGCCCTCGCCACCGGCGCCTGCGGCGGGTCGGGCTCGTCGGAGTCCTCGCCCTCGTCGACCTCGTCGACGTCCGCGGCCGGCGGGACCACCTCCACGACCGGCGCGGCGCCGGCCCGCCCGCTGCGGATCGTCGTGACCAACGACGACGGGTACGCGGCGGAGGGCATCGACCTGCTGGTGGAGGCCCTGCGGAAGCTTCCCGACGTGGAGGTCCACGTCGTGGCGCCGGCCACCGACCAGACGGGTGCCGGCGGGAAGACCACCCCGGGCCCGCTGACCCACCGTGGGGCCGAGACCCGCAGCGGCTTCCCCGCGGTCGCGGTC
>JADLDD010000085.1 GCA_020846855.1 Acidimicrobiia bacterium
CGCGCCGGCGGTCCTCTGGGCCCACGGGGCGATGGGAGCGCGGATCGCCCTCGCGCTCGTGGGCTTCGAGCACCCGGGGCTGGACCGCGTGCTCCAGTGGGACGTGCGCCACGCACGGGCGGTGGTGGAGGCGCTGGCGGGCTTTGCCGGCACCTCGGATCGTCGCCGGCTGGCCGAACGCGCCGCGGCGCGGGCGGGGGCGGCGCTGGACCGCCTGGGCGACGGCCTGCGGATCGCCACGGTGCACCAGGACGTCACCGACCTCAACACGGTGGCGCGACAGGATCGGGCCGGCCGCCCGATGCCGGTCGGCCTGATCGACTTCGGCGACCTGTCGGCGACGTGGCTGGCGGCCGAGCTGGCGGTCACGATCGCCGCGGACGTGGTGCACGACCTGGCGCACCCCCTGCCCGCGGCGCGCGAGATCGCCCGCGGGTTCCTGCCCCTGCTGCCGCTCAGCGAGGCCGAGCTGGCCGGCCTGTGGCCCATGGTCGTGGCGCGCTCAGCGGCCGTCGCCGTGAGCGGCGACCAGCAGGCGGCGCTCGAGCCCGACAACGCGTACGTGCGGTCCACGCGCGACGAGGAGTGGGCCGCGCTCGAGGCCGTGGCCGCCGTCCCGTTCGCGCTCGCCGAGGAGGCGCTCCGCGAGGCTGCGGGCCTGGGCCCCGCGCGCCCTCGCCCGGTGCCGGGCACGCTCGTCCCGCCGGTCGCCGGCCTGGCGGACGCACCCGTGCTCGACCTGTCGACCCTGAGCGATGCGCTGCCGTCGCGTGCGCTGGGCCGACCGGGTCTGGCCGCCGAGGCGATCGCCGCGGCGGGCTCACCGGCAGTGGGCCGCTGGGGCGAGGCGCGGCTCGCCGACACCCGGCTCGACACGCCCGACGAGCCCAGCTCGGTGCACCTCGGGGCGGACCTGTTCCTGCCCGCCGGGACCGTGGTCGCCGCCCCAGTCTCGGGCCGGCTGCGTCGTCGCCCCGACGGTCTCGTCGTCGAGTCCGACGGCTTCGACCTCCTGCTCGCCGGGGTGCGGTCCCCGCCGACCCCCGATGACGACGCGTCGGTCGAGGCCGGCGCCCCCGTCGGTCGTGTCGCCGCCGAGCCGCTCGACGGCCTGCCGCCCCACGTCCACGCGCAGCTGGTGCTCGTGCCCGGGCTCGATGCCCCCCGCCGCACGACGCCGTCGCTCGCGTCGGCCTGGCTGCGACTGTGCCCCGACCCCTCGGCGCTGCTCGGCCTGGCGCCCGGCGCCGTCGCGGCGCCGGGCGACGACGCCGCGCTCCTGCTCGCCCGCCGCGACCGCGTCCTGGCGGATGTCCAGGTCCACTACTACGCTGCTCCGCCGCGGATCGAGCGAGGGTGGCGCCACCACCTCGTGGACACCCGCGGCCGTGCGTACGTGGACATCGTCAACAACATCGCCGTGGTCGGGCACTCGCACCCCGCGGTCGAGGATGCCGTCCGGCGCCAGCTGGCGCGGCTCAACACCAACTCCCGGTTCCTGTACGGGGCCATGGTCGAGTTTGCCGAGGCCATCGTCGCCCGGTTCCCGGCCCCGCTCGACACCGTGCTCCTGGTCAACACCGGCTCCGAGGCGAACGAGCTCGCGCTCCGTCTCGCGCGTGCCGCGACCGGCCGCGAGGACATCCTGTGCGTCCGGGGCGCCTACCACGGCTGGACGAGCGCCGCCGACGCCATCTCAACCTCGGTCCTCGACAATCCGCGGGCACCCGGCACGCGGCCGGGCTGGGTCCACCCGGTCGAGGCGCCCAACACGTACCGCGGCGTCCACCGCGGTCCGGACGCCGGTGCGCGCTACGCCGACGATGCACGCGCCACGCTGGCCGCGCTCGCGGCTGCCGGCCGCGCCCCGGCCGCGTTCATCGCCGAGCCGCTGTACGGCAACGCGGGCGGCGTCGTCCTGCCGGACGGCTACCTGAGCCGGGTGTACGCGTCCGTCCGCGCCGCCGGCGGCCTGGCGATCGCCGACGAGGTCCAGACCGGGTACTCGCGCCTGGGCCTGTACCAGTGGGCGTTCGAGCAGCAGGGCGTGGTCCCCGACATCGTGACCGTGGCCAAGGCGGCAGGCAACGGCATGGCCGTCGGCGCGGTCATCACCAGCCGCGCCGTCGCTGCGGCGTTCGCCGCCGAGGGGACGTTCTTCTCGTCGGTGGGCGGGTCGCCCGTGGCCTGCGCGGCCGGGACCGCCGTGCTCGAGACGATCGACCGCGAGGGCCTGCGCGAGAGCGCGCACGAGGTGGGCGGCCACCTCCGGACCGGGCTCGAGCGGGTGGCCGACGCGCACCCCGAGATCGTCGGCGCGGTGCACGGCATGGGCCTGTACCTGGGTGTCGAGCTCGTCCGCGACCCCCTGACCCTGGAGCCCGCCGACGCCGAGGCGCTCGCGATCTGCGAGCGGATGCTCGACCTGGGCGTGATCGTCCAGCCAACCGGCGACGGGAACAACGTGCTCAAGGTGAAGCCGCCGCTGTGCATCGATCGGGCGAGCGCAGACCTCGTCGTCGCGGCCCTTGGACGGGCCCTGGACGAGGGCTGGTAGGCGGCACCGCCGCCAGGACGAGGCGCCGAGCGGCAGCAAGTCGGCGCGCCGAGGCGGGCGGGTCCGCTAGACTGCATCAAATCCATGCAGCCTGTATAGCGGCCGCGGGCCGCGCGTCCAGACGGAGGGTGGCGTGCCGCAGCGCTACGACGCGGTGATCATCGGCGGTGGGCACAACGGTCTCGTGTCCGCCGCTTATCTGGCCCGGGCCGGCCTCAAGGCCCTGGTCCTCGAGCGCCGGCACGTGCTCGGTGGCGCGGCCGTGACCGAGGAGATAGTGCCCGGGTTCCGGTTCTCGGTGGCGAGCTACGTGGTCAGCCTGCTGCGGCCCGAGATCATCCGCGACCTCGACCTGCCGCGCCACGGCCTCGACATCCTGCCCCTGGACGGCACGTTCACCCCGCTGCGGAAGGGTGTGGACCGGACGCCGCCGGGCGGCGACTACCTGTGGCGCGTCAACGACCACGGCCGGACGGTCCGCGAGCTGCGCCGCTGGTCGAAGAACGACGCCGAGGC
>JADLDD010000086.1 GCA_020846855.1 Acidimicrobiia bacterium
GACCTCGACGTGGCGGTGCTCTGCGGCGCCGAGGCGCTCGACACCCGCCGCCGGGCGCTGATGGCGGGGGAGGAGCCGCGCTGGTCGCACCGGGCGACGGAGGAGCCGCCGTTCCCGTTCCCGTGGCCGTTCCACCCGGCCGAGGTGGCGCACGAGGTGTTCCAGGCCTGGCTGACGTTCGCGGTGCGCGACGTGGCCCGGCGGGCCGCGCTGGGCATCGCCCCGGAGCGCTACCGCGACGAGCTGGGGGCGATGCTCGCCCCGCTCAGCGAGACGGCGGCGGCCAACCCGCACGCGTGGTTCCCGGTCGCCCGGACGGCGGCCGAGATCACCCGTCCGTCCGCATCCAACCGGATGGTCGGCTACCCGTACACGAAGTACATGGTCGCCGTGATGGACGTCGACATGGCCGCCGCGGTGGTGGTCGCCACCCACGAGGCCGCCGAACGCCTCGGCGTACCCTCCGAGCGGCGGGTGTACCTGCGGGGGAGCGGCTCGGCGTCGGACCCGCGCTACCTGGCCGAGCACCCGGACCTCGCTCGCTCCCCGGGCCTGCGCCGCGCTCTCGGCGACGCGCTGGCCGGCGCCGGCCGGGGGCCGGGCGAGGTGGCGCACCTCGACCTCTACTCGTGCTTCGGGTCGTCGCTGCACTTCGCGACCGATGCGCTCGGCCTCGATCCCCTCACCGACGGGCGTCGCCTGTCGGTCACGGGGGGCCTGCCCTACGCGGGGGGTCCGGCCAGCAACTACGTGACCCACGCCCTGGCGTCGATGGCCGAGGTGCTGCGCGACGACCCGGGCTCGCTCGGCCTGGTCACCGGGGTGGGGATGCACATGACCAAGCACGCCGCCGCCGCCCTCTCCACCACCCCGCCCTCCGGGCTCTTCCGGCCGGCCGGGCCCATGCCCGAGCCGGCCGCCGCGGCCGGCGGGTCGCGCGCCGAGTTCGGCGGGAGGCCCGGCGGGCCGGGGCCCGGTGCCGTCCCGATCGTCGATGCGTACTCCGGTCCGGCCCGTGTCGCCGGCTACTCGGTGGTCCACGGCCGCGACGGCGCACCCGAGTGGGGCCTGCTCGTCGTCGACGTCCTCGCGAGCGGCTCCGAATCCGGACGCCACGGTGGCGAGAGTCCGGGCGACGGAGACGGCGCGGGTCCCCGCTGCTACGCGCGGGTGGAGAGCGCCGACGACCTGGGCGCGCTGGAGGCCGGCGAGTGGGTCGGCCGGACCGTGGAGGTCAGCGGCGGCGACGGCGGGGTCAACCACGCCCGGCTGACCGACCGGGCGACCGGGGCCTGACCCCCGCCTCAGGCGGCTCAGCCCGCGTTCGCGCCCAGCGCCACCAGGTCCTCGACGCTGGGCGCGAAGTAGTACGAGCCGGTCACGGGCCGGGAGAAGTCGAGGAGGCGGTCGCGCTGCTCCCGCCCCTCGGTGCCGTACATCGAGCCCAGCATCTGGTCGAACCGGTCCCGCTCGGCGCTGAAGGCCAGGAAGAACAGGCCGCGCTCGGCGACGGTCCCGAAGGGGGTGCTGCGCCGGTAGACGGGGCGCTCGCGGCCCTGGTCGTCGTGGACCTCGGCCCGGGAGATGTGGGAGTCCGAGGGGCGGGTGTCGCCGGGCAGGGCGACGGAGTCGGGCTTGGTGCGGCCGATGACCGCCTCCTGGTCGTCGACCCGTAGACGGGAGAACGAGGTGAGGTCGTGGACCCACCGCTGGGCGAGCACGTGGCTGCCGCCGGCACCGGTCCGCCCGTCGGGCACGCAGGCCACCGCCGGGGCCGCGGTCGGTGAGGGGTTGGCGGTGCCGTCGACGAAGCCGGTCAGGTCGCGGCTGTCGTGGTACACGAAGCACGGCGTCTCGTCGGCGACGGTGGCGACGCCGGCGAGGGCGCCCGCCACCGCGACGGCGCAGTCGAGGACCGTGTCGGTGCCGCTGCCGTGGATCCACGCCCAGACGTCGTGCTGGGTCGCCGGCGCCCGGTGGCCGTCGCGGCCGACCAGCTCGGTGAACGGCCCGCTGCCGGCGGGAGGCTCCCCCGGGGCCACGAGCGTCCAGGCGGAGGATCCGAACCCGATCACCAGGTTCGCGGCGCCGGAGGTGACGCGGGGCTCGCGCAGCGCGCCGAGCGCCGCGACCACCGCGGCCCGGTCCGCCCCGGGTGCGAGGTCGAGCTCGAGGTGGTGGTGGCTCCGGGTCCCCAGGGCGAAGATGCCGGGCTGCGGAGTGGGCATGGAGTCGAGTCCCTTCGCGGGTCGGCTGGTCGTCGAGGGCCGGTCGTGGGCGGGCGTGGTGGCCGTCCACCCGGACCGCGACAGGCGGGAGCGGGCGATGCTAGCGGTACCTCGCCGGGTGGTTCGCCGGATCACTCGGCTCATGCGGCCGGCGCCTCGGCACCGGCCTCACGCTCGCCGGAGCGCCTCGGCGGCGGCCTCCGGCGCGACCGGGTTGGAGAGCGTCCCGCTGCCGACCTCGCCCGAGGCCACGAAGCGCTGCACCCCCGGCGCCCGCATCGGCGGCGCCAGGTGCACGTGCAGGTGCACGCCGGGGTGCACCCACAGCAGGTAGGGCATGGGTCGGTCGAAGAGCCGGTCGTAGCGGGCCACGGCGTCGTGGAGCAGCGTCGCCAGGGCGTCGCGGGCCGCGCCGTCGAGGTCGGAGAGCGAGGGCCGGTGGTCCTCGGGGGCCACGAGCATCCCGTACGGGTAGCCGGAGGCGAAGGGCACGTACGAGACCCAGCGCCCCGCCCGGCCGACGACCCGGATCCCGGCCGCGAGCTCGTGGGGGACGGTCCGGCACAGCGGGCAGCCGTCGGTCGCCGCGACCGCGGCCTCCCGGCGGGGGACGGGCGGCACGAACGGGAACGCGTAGATCTGCCCGTGCGGGTGGTCGATGGTGGCGCCGACCTCCTCGCCCCGGTTCTCGAACACCAGCACGTACTCGATCTCGGGGCGGCCCATCAGCGCCTCGGTGCGCTCGGCCCAGAGGTCGACCACGGCCCGCACGCCCTCCACCCCGATCGTGCCGAGGGAGCCGTCGTGGCCGGGGGAGTAGAGGACCACCTCCGCGGCGCCGCGGGGCGGCCACCACGTGAAGCCGCCCTGGGTGCGACGGTCGGCGGCCCCGGCGGGGGGCCCGGGCAGGAACGCCGGCCAGCGGTTCTCGAACGCCCTCACGGTGTACGGCTCCGGGGCCTCGAGGCCACCGACGCAGAACGGGCAGCCGCCCGACGGGAGGTTGGGCCGGTCCTGGCGCCGGGCCACGATGGCCACCCACTCCCCGGTGAGCGGGTCGAGCCGCAGCTCGTGGCCCGACAGGCCATGCGCCTCCGCTGCCTCCGCTGCTCCCGCTGCTCCCGCTGCCCCCGTGGGCCCCGCCTGAGCGCCGCCCGCGCCGGGGCCGGCCTCGCCCGTCACCGGAAGGAGGGAACGACCTCGGCCGCGAAGCGCTCCAGGGCTCCGAGGTCGAACGGCGCGCGCCGGGCGATGTTGAGCTGCTGGGCGCCCGCGTCCACGTACGCGCCGATCCGGTCGACCATCTCGGCCGGGCTGCCGGTCAGGATCCCGGGCCGCACCCAATCGACCATGTCGGGGCTGAACTGGGCCGCGAGGTCGTCGTCGCTCCACGCCAGGCCCACGTTGACGCTCTTGACGATCGACGCCGGATCGCGCCCCTCGCGCTCGCAGTGCTCGTGCAGGACGTCGACCTTGTGCCCGTAGGCGGCGGGGTCCACGAAGGGCACGTTCCAGCCGTCGGCGTGGCGGGCCGCGATCCGCAGCGTGACCTTCTCGCCGCCGCCCCCGATCCAGATCGGCAGCCGCTCCTGGACGGGCTTGGGATCGCACCGGGCGTCGCGGAACGTGAAGAACTCGCCCTCGAAGTCGGTGGTCTGCTCGGTCAGGAGGCTGCGCACGCACCGGACGGCCTCGTCGAGCATGCGCAGGCGCGTCGGCGGGTCGGGGAACGGGATTCCGTAGGCGTCGTACTCGGGCTGGAACCAGCCGCCCCCGAGGCCGAGGTCGACCCGGCCACCGGCGATCTGGTCGAGCGTGGCCGCCGCCTTCGCCAGCACCGCCGGGTGCCGGTAGCCGACCGAGTAGACGAGGCTGCCGCAGCGCACGCGCGACGTGGTGGCGGCCAGCGCCGCGTGGGTGGCGACCGCCTCCAGGCAGACCGCCCCGCCGCCCGGGTCGGCGGCATAGAAGTGGTCCCACACCGAGATCCAGTCGAAGCCGGCCGCCTCGATCCCGCTCCACAGGTTCCGGAGCTCGTTGATCGACGTGTCCTGCAGGCCGGCGTGGACCCCGAACCTCATGGCCATGTGCTCCTCCGCGGTGGGTCGGTCGGTGCGTGGATCGGTGCGTGGATCGGTGCGCAGGTCGGTCGGGCGGCCGTCGCCGAACCGACGGGGGCGCGAATCACGAGACCTCCGCCATCACGGCCGAGGCGAGGAGGCGCACGTGGTCGAGGTCGTCGAGGTCGAGCACCTGGAGGTACACCACGTCGGCTCCGGCGGCGCCGAACCCCCGGAGCCGGTCGACCACCTCGGTGACGGTGCCGGCCAGGCCGTGCTCGCGCAGCTCGCCCGGCTCCCGGCCGATCGCCCCGGCCCGGCGGGTGAAGTCGGCCTCCGTCTCGCCGCAGGCCACCACCAGCGCCGCGCTCATGACCATCGACGACGGGTCGCGCCCCGCCTCCTCGCAGGCCGCGCGCACCCGGGCGATCTGCGGCCCGAAGTCGGCGAGGAGGGGGAACGGCACGTTGTACTCCGACGCGTACCGGGCCGCGAGCGCGGGCGTGCGCCGGGCGCCCCACCCGCCCACGATGATCGGAGGGTGCGGCTGCTGGACGGGCCGGGGCAGGGCCGGGCAGTCGCGCAGCGTGTAGTGGCGCCCCTCGAAGGTGAAGCGCCCCCCGGGCGGCGTGGCCCAGAGACCCGTCACGATCGCGAGCTGCTCGCCGAGGCGCTCGAAGCGCTCGCCGAGCGGCGGGAAGGGTATCCCGTAGGCCGCGTGCTCGGTGTCGTACCAACCCGCGCCGAGCCCGAGCTCCACCCGGCCCCCGCTCATGGCGTCGACCTGGGCGACGGTGACGGCCAGCGGGCCCGGCCGGCGGAACGTGGCCGAGGTGAGCAGGGTCCCCAGCCGGATGCGGTCGGTCTCGCGCGCCAGCGCGGCGAGCGTCGCCCACGAGTCGGTGGGGCCGGGACCGGGGTCGCCGTCGCCGATGCGCACGAGGTGGTCGGAGCGGAAGAACGCGTCGAAGCCGAGTTCCTCGGCGAGTCGGGCCATGGTGAGCTGCTGCTCGTAGGTGGCTCCCTGCTGGGGCTCGACGAAGATCCGCAGGCGCATCGCCCGAACCTATCCCGCCGATCCCGGGGCTGCCGCCCCGGTCCCCACGCACCGCGCCGCGGGGGCCGGTGGGCGGCGACGGTGGCGACCGGTCCGGGGCCTCCTACAGTGGGGTCGATGATCGACGTCGTGGAGTGGCCGGAGCTGCACGAGCCGGTGATGGTCGTCGCGTTCACCGGGTGGGTCGACGCCGGGATCGCGGGCGCGGGGGCGCTCGCCGCCCTGCACGCGCAACTCGAGGACGGCCGCACCTTCGGGCGCATCGACCTGGCCGACCTCGCCGACCTGAGCGAGACGCGCCCGACGGTGTGCCTGGTCGACGGCGTGACGCGGGAGATCGAGTGGCCGTCGCTCGACCTGGTGTCGGGGCGGCTGGGCGGCGACGTCGTGCTCGTGACCGGCCCCGAGCCCGCGGCCCGGTGGAAGGCCGTGGTCTCGGAGCTGGTCGACATCGCGGTGCGCCTCGGTGTCTCCGACGTGTACACGCTCGGCGGGATGCCGGCCTCGGTCTCGCACCGCCGGCCGGTGAGGGTCCTCGCCACCGCCGGCGACCCCGACCGGGCCCGCGAGGTCGGCGCGCTCCGCCTCGACTACACCGGACCGATCGGCCTGGCCACCGTCCTCCAGGTCGAGCTGGGGCGGATGGGAGTCCCCGGTGTCGGCCTGTGGGCCCAGGTCCCGCACTACGTGTCGGCCAACGCGTCGCCGGTGGCGGTCTCGGCGCTGCTCGCCCGCCTGCGGGAGCTCACCGGCCTCGACGTCGACGCGCGGGTCCTCGACGAGGCCGGCGACGCCTACCGGGCCCGCCTCGAGGAGGAGCTCGCCGAACGCCCCGACGTGGCCGAGATCGTCCGTACCCTCGACACGCTCCAGGAGCCGGAGCACCTGCCCACCGGCGACGAGCTGGCGTCCGAGATCGAGCGGTTCCTCCGCGAGCAGCACTGACGTCCCGCCCGCCGCACCACGCCTGGAGGTACGGAGTTGAGCGTCGTCCGGATCAACGCGATCACGGTACCGGCCGGGAAGGCCGACGAGCTCGTGGCCCGCTTCGCGGCCCGCGCCGGGGAGGTGGGGAAGGCCCCCGGCTTCGAGGCCTTCGAGCTGCTCCGCCCCACCGACGGCCGCGACACGTTCCTCGTCTACACCCGCTGGCGCTCCGACGCCGACTACCGGGCCTGGCTCGGGAGCGGCTCCTTCGCCCGCGGCCACGGCGGCCCGCCCGGCGCGGACCGTCCCGCGCCGGTCTCGACGGCGGCCGAGCAGTGGGAGTTCGACGTCGTGAGCCGTGAGGAGTCGGCCGGGGCCTGAGCCGGCCGCGGGTCGCCGCCCTCGATCCGGGTCGCCGCCCTCGATCCGGGTCGCCGCCCTAGCCCCGACCGGCGTCGCCACGGGCCTCCGCGCGGACTCGGGGCGGCGGCAACGGCGGCCGGGGAGGAGCGGCGAGCCTCCGGTGGGCGGGCGGTAGGCTCCGGTGAGATGGTCGTCGCTCCCGTACCCGCCGATCCCGTCGTCGAACAGCTCACCGGCCCGGGCGGCCCGTTCGAGATCGTCGTCGAGGAGGTCCTCGGCGTCCCGATGCAGGTCTACAAGAACCGGCTCGGGACCATGCGCGACCTGATCGCCCTGGCCGACGCCCGGGCCGACGTCGAGTTCCTCGTGCACGAGGGCCGCCGCCTCACCTTCGGCGAGCACAACGCGCGGGTCCGCCGGCTGGCGGCGTCGCTCCTCGAGCGCGGCGTGGAGCCCGGCGACCGGGTGGCGCTGCTGTCGGCCAACACGATCGAGTGGGTGATCACCTTCTGGGCCGCCGCCGCGGTCGGGGCGGCGCTGGTTCCGCTCAACGCGTGGTGGAAGACCGAGGAGCTCGAGTACGCGCTGCGCGACTCCGGTGCCCGCTTCCTCGTCTGCGACGCCAAGCGACGGGCGGCGATCGGCGACCTTCCGTCGCGGATCCCGTCGCTCGAGGCCGTCGCGGTCACGGACGGGCCGGCTCCGCCGGCAGCGAGCGCCGCCGGCGGCTCCGGTGGCCCCGGCGAGATCGCGTTCTCCGACCTGCTTGCCGGTGACACCCCGGACGCCCTTCCGGGCGTCGAGGTCGCCGAGGACGACATCCTCGGGATCCTCTACACCTCGGGCACCACCGGCGCGCCCAAGGGCGCGACCGTCACGCACCGCCAAGCCGTCGCCAACCTCCAGAACATCTTCCTCATCGCGGTCGCCGGGTCCATGAAGGGCGCCGCGGCCCCGGAGCTGTCGGGGGACATGCAGAACGCCGCCCTCCTGGTCGTGCCCCTCTTCCACGTGACCGGCTCCCTGGCGACGATGGTCGTGACCTACGCCTCGGGCGGGAAGCTCGTGCTGATGCCGCCGGGGCGCTTCGAGCCCGAGACCGCCCTGCGGATCGTCCAGGACGAGCGGATCACCGCGATCGGCGGCGTGCCGACCGTGATGTGGCGCATCGTCGAGTCCCCGGCGCTGGGCGCCTACGACCTGTCGTCGGTCAGCCGGTGCAGCTACGGCGGCGCCCCGGCGGCGCCCGAGCTCGTGGAACGGATCGAGGCCGCGTTCCCCAAGGTCCGCCAGACGCTCAGCACCGCCTACGGCCTCACCGAGACGGCCTCGGTCGCCACCATCAACAGCGGCGACGACTACTTCGACCACCCGGGGTCGGTCGGCCGCGCCGTGCCCACGGTCGAGATCCGGGTCACCGACGACGGGCGCGTCCTGCCGCCGGGGGAGGCGGGCGAGATCGAGATCAAGGGTCCGACGGTCATGATGCGCGGCTACTGGCGGCTCCCCGACGCCACCGCCGAGGTCCTCTCCCCCGACGGCTGGTTCCGCAGCGGCGACGTCGGCTACCTCGACGCCGACGGCTTCCTCACCATCGTCGACCGGGCCAAGGACATGGTCATCCGCGGGGGCGAGAACGTCTACTGCGTGGAGGTCGAGAACGCGCTCTACAGCCACCCCGACGTGATCGACGCCGCGGTCATCGGGGTCCCGCACCGCACGCTGGGCGAGGAGGTCAAGGCGGTGGTGCAGCTCCGCGACGGCGCGCGGGTCGGCCCCGCCGAGCTGCGCGAGCACTGCGCCCGCCACCTCGCCGACTTCAAGGTCCCGTCCGAGATCGAGGTGCGCGCCGAGCCGCTGCCCCGCAACCCGGCCGGGAAGATCTTGAAGAACCTGCTCCGGGGGGATGAGAGCAGCTTCGCCGCGACCGCCGACGACGCGGTGCTCTGACCGACCCTGGGAGCCGACCATCGAGACCGTCCTCGACATCCATCGAACGTGGGGCTACGTCGCGATCGTGCTCAACGGCCTGGCCGGCGCGATCGCGCTGGTGGCGTGGCGCAAGCCGCGCTGGCGCCGCAAGCTGCGGGCCCGCTGGGTGTGGTGGCCGACGATCGTGGCCGAGGCGGCGATGCTCCTCCAGGTGGTTCTCGGCGTGGTCCTCGTCACCGACGACACCTACGGCCAGGTCGTGCCGCGCTTCCACATGTTCTACGGCTTCGTGGCCTTCGTGACCGTCGGCCTCGCGTACCAGTACCGAGACTCCATGAAGGGTCGCCACGAGATGTTCTACGGGTTCGTGGGGCTGTTCCTCTTGGGGGTCGGGATCCGGGCCGTGCTCCAGGTGGCCCAGTGACGCGCCGCCCGGCGGGGGCCTGATGCGCCGGCGGCGCACGCGCGGGGCGGGCGGCCGTCGTGCCTGAGCGGGACGGACGTCTGCGGATCGCCCTCCTCTTCGGGGGTCGTTCCGCCGAGCACGACGTGTCGCGCGCCACGGCCGTGTCGGTGGCCCGGGCCCTCGACCCCGCCCGCTACGACCTCCTGCCCGTGGCCGTCACCACGTCCGGACGCTGGGTGTTCGCCACCGAGGCCCGCCGCGCGTGGGAGGCCGGCGGCCCGCTGCCCGAGGCCTTCGACGCCGACGGGCCGCCGATCGTCGGCGGCACTCCCGTAGCCGGTGCCGGTGGCGGTGGCGGTGGCGGTGGCGGGGCGGCGGAGGATCACGCTCCCGGTGTCGTCGAGGGCTTGGCGCGCGCGGCGGTGGGCGACGCCCCACCCGGCGTCGCCGGCGCGCCCGTCGACGTGGTGTTCCCGGTGCTCCACGGGCCCTACGGTGAGGACGGCACGGTCCAGGGCCTGCTGGAGCTGGCCGGCGTCCCCTACGTCGGGTCCGGGGTGGTCGGGTCCGCCGTGGCCATGGACAAGGTCATGGCCAAGCGGGCCTTCGCGGCCGCGGGGCTCCGCACGGCCCGGGCGGTCGTGCACCGCGACGGCCACAGCACCTCGGGGTTGACGCGGCGGGTGGAGGAGGAGCTCGGGTACCCGTGCTTCGTCAAGCCCTCGAACATGGGGTCCTCGGTCGGGGTGTCCAGGGTCGACGGTCGCGACGGCCTCGCCGCGGCCGTGGAGCTCGCGGCCCGCTTCGACGAGTGGGTCGTGATCGAGGAGGCCGTGGCGGGCCGGGAGATCGAGGTGGCGGTGCTCGGCGACGATCCCGCCGAGGCCAGCGTCCCCGGCGAGATCGTGCCCGGCGCGGACTTCTACTCCTACGCCGACAAGTACGAGGACGGGAGCGCCCGGCTGCTGGCGCCGGCCCCGCTCGACGGTGACGCCGCCGCGGAGGTGCGGCACCTGGCCGTGACGGCGTTCGAGGCGTGCCGGTGCGAGGCGATGGCCCGGGTCGACTTCTTCTACGAGGCCGGCGGGCGCGGGTTCCTCGTCAACGAGGTGAACACGATCCCCGGGTTCACGCCCATCTCGATGTACCCGCGGCTGTGGGCCGAGTCGGGCCTCGACTACGCGGCCCTGGTCGATCGCCTGATCGAGCTGGCCCTGGAGCGCCACGCGCGGCGGGCGGCCCGGGCCGGCCGCCAGCGCGGCTGAGCCCCGCTCAGAGCTTCACCACCGGGCAGGTCGTGGTGCGGACGATGCCGTCGACGGCCTGCACCTGGGAGACGACCATCCGCCCGAGGTCGTCCATGCTCTCCGACTCGGCGATGACCACCACGTCGTAGGGCCCGGTCACGTCGTCGGCCGACACGACGCCGGGGATCTTGCGGGCCTCCGAGGCCACGGTGGCGGCCTTGCCCACCTCGGTCTGGATGAGGATGTACGCGCTGACGGTCATGCCGGCTCCTCGTCGTCGAGCGGGGCGGCTCGGCCCCGGCCGTCCGGCCCCGGTTCCCAGGTCCGCTTCCCGGCGAGCGTAACGGCCCCGGCGGGCCGCCGCCCGCGTCGCCTCCGTCCCTTGTCAAGCATCCGAGACAGACCGGGGGCCGGGAATGCAGCTCTACGCGATGAAGCGTGGTAGGCGGTGCGTCCGACAGCCACCGTTGCGCGTCGCTCTGGGCCGCGAAGGTGGCCCGCGCGCCGATGCGGTTCCCGGCCGCGTCCCGCACGTGCCAGGCCCGATTGGGCGTGAGCGAATCGCGTGTCAGCCAGCGGTTGCTCAGTCGGCGTCGTCGGCGCGACGGGCGTTCACCCAGTCGATGATGGCGCCGTTGTAGTCAGCCGGTCCTACGGTGCTGGTGCCGTTGATGTTGGTGGAGACGTGCTTGTCGCACGGCGCGGGCTCGCTTGGGTCGTCGACGCAGAGACGCATGTTCAGCGATTGGCTCGACGGTCCGAGGTCCTCGA
>JADLDD010000087.1 GCA_020846855.1 Acidimicrobiia bacterium
GTACCCGGCCCACGGCCCGCTCCAGGATCGGGAGGTCGGCCGCGAGCGCGTGGCCCACCAGGACGGCGCCGGAGTCGAAGAGGGGGCGCAGGCGGCCGACGTCGCACGACAATGGGTCGACGACGGCGCCGCCACCGTCCCAGGCGACCTGCACCAGCGCGAGGCGCGGGAAGTAGCGCCTCTCGGCGTGGAACTCGGTGTCGAGCGCGTAGGCGTCGCTCCCGGCGAGCTCGGCGGCGAGCCGGTCGACGCCGTCGTCGGTGGCGACTATCCCCCACCCCTCGGGTAGTCCGGTATCCGTCACGACCGCTCAAGCTAGAGGCGGCGACCCGGGCGGCGTCGCACCGCGGCCGGATCCACCCGTGAGCCCGGACCGGTCGGGACGGCGGATCGGGGCCGTCTACCGTGATCGGCGCGCCGGGTCCGAACCGCGGGAACGACGGAGGGAGCAGCGTGGGCACCGAGGCCTCGGAGTCGTCGCCGGCCGGCCCGATCGAACGTTTGCGCGCCACCTCGGCCCTGCCCCGGGCGATCGTCGCGCTGGCCCTCGGCGGGATCGTCGCCGCCTCGCTGAGCCCCTTCGTGGCCTGGCAGCTCGCGGTGGTGACCGGCTGGGACGTAGCCGCCGTCGTGCTGCTGGCCTGGATCTGGCTGGTCGTCGGCCGGCTCGACGCCCACCGGACGCGCGCCGTCGCCACCCGCGAGGACGACAGCCGCGTGGCCGTGGAGGTGCTGCTCCTCAGCGCGGCGGTGATCAGCCTGGCGGGCGTCGGTTCGACGATCGTCAAGGCCGACCAGACCACCGGCGCCACCCACGTGGAGCTGCTGGTGGCGTCGGTTCTGACGGTCGTTCTCTCGTGGGCGCTCGTCCACAGCCTGTTCACGCTGCGATACGCGCGCCTCTACTACGCCGACCCCGTCGGCGGCGTCGACTTCCACAGCGACGACCCGCCCGACTACCAGGACTTCGCCTACCTCGCCTTCACGGTGGGCATGGCGTTCGCGGTGTCCGACACCGACATCGGCGACCGCTCCGTGCGCCGGACGATCCTGCACCACGCGCTCATCTCCTACCTCTTCGGCGTGGTGATCATCGCCGTGCTCGTGAACATCGTCGCCAACGTGATCTGAGCCGGCGGCCGGCCCCATCCGCGTCGACCCGGACCCGGGCCGAGCCGGACCACGGCCGACGCCCACCCACCGGCCCGGCTCCTCACCAGGTTCCGCCCCGGGGCGGCAGAGATCAGCCGGCGGGGCGACGGAGGTTCGCGGGGTGGATCCGCTCGACGGCGACACCCCGCTCCAGCTCCCGCGCGATCAGGGCCGGGGCGGTGCCGCTCGCCCGGAAGCCGATCACCCCCCAGGCGTGGCTACCGGGCGGGGGCCCGTCGGTATGGGCGACGATCTTCCACGGGCGCCGGAACAGGACGCGGGTCGCCGCGCCGACCAGGGCGATCAGCACGACGACGGCCACGTCGACGAACAGGAAGAGCAGCGGGAGGACCACGAACCAGGCCAGCACCGCCGCGACCACGACGGCGAGGAGCGCGAGCAGGCAGCCGGGGTCGTCGATCGGAGGGTCGGGGATCGTGAACGAGTCGCCGGCGCGCCTCCACCGGCGACGCCACTTGCCCTCCGGTTCAGGCTTCACCACCTCACCCGCCGCCGCGGCCCGCGCCGCCTCCTCCCGCGCCTCGGCCTCGGCCCGGGCCGCGGCGAGCCGCTTGGCCCGGCGTGAGTGCCGGAAGCCCCAGCCCCGCCACCGGGGCGCGCGCGGGAGCCACCGCCGCTCCACCACCCACACCCGGCCGTCGGGGGCGGTCACCTCCGACGCGCGCCGCCACGGTGCCGATACCACCCCGCCTCCCCGGTGCCCGTATCCGCCCGCGCTAGCGGCGGCGCTCCACGAGGTGGGTGCGGGAGACGGCCTGCCGGGCCACGTCGCCGGGTCGGTACGGCAGGTCCACCCACTGCTTGCGTGAGTAGAGCCGGGTCTGGTCGGCGTAGTGCGGTGACGTCGGGTCGGTCGACTGCGAATAGGTGAGCACGGCGCGGCTCTGCGGGCCTCGCCGGCCGAGATCGGCGACCATCACGAACGACGACCCGAACTCCACGTCGGGGTAGCCGGCCGCGCCGGCGAAGCGCGCCGAGATCACGTTGAACGCCCCCTCGTTGCCGGTACCGCCGTGGATGGGGATGATCTCGGATCCTCGCGGCTCGGTCTGAAGCCGGCCGAGCGGCGCGTCGAGCGGCACCCCGGCATCGGTGAGGCGCAGCACGGCCCGACCCAGCGCCTGGAGCACGGCGGGGTTCGACGGGTCGAGGGTGTTGGGGGTGTCGACGGCGTCGTCCACGTCGAACGGGACCTTGAAGCGGATCCCCCCGAACCCGGCGAATTCGCGGAAGATCGGCTCGCCCCGGCTGTCGAGGTTCGCCCTCATGTCCCACGCGGCCAGCACGTCGCACGCCTGACGCAGGTCGACGGTCCGGCCGTCGACCTGCACGGTCGGGTGCGCGCGGCACAGGTCGACCAGCGAGTCGCGCACCAGCTCGGCCCCGTAGACCCGGTTGTCGAACATCACGGTCTGGAGCTGGTCACGCGTGAAGCGGTTCCCGCCCAGGCCGTCGGAGCCGTCGAGGCGGTCGGCCACCAGACGGAGGCCGAGGCGGGTGCGCAGGCTCCGGGCCGTGCCCTCGTCACCGATGATGCGCGAGAAGCCGGTCAGCGGCTCCTCGGGGTTGGAGAGCCAGTAGCTGTCGTTGGAGTTGGTCACGTAGTCGGATCGGAAGAGCTGCGGCAGGTGAGACGGACCGAAGATCCCCGGCCGCACCGCGTCGGGATCGTTGCCCCACTCGCACGCCGAGCGCGACCCGTCGAGGATGAACACCCCCGCCTGGGCCAGCGCGATCGCGCTCAGCGGAGTAGAGCACTCCTGGAAGTGGGCGTCGGTCACGTTGGGGACGATCGAGTTGTCGGCGTAGTAGGCGGTGCCCGACGAGTCGGCCGCGATGGTGTTGATCCACGGCAGGCCCTGGTAGCGGCCGATCGCCTCCTGGAGGCCCCGCACCGACCGGCTACGGCCCATGGCGATGTAGCCGTCGAAGGTGCTGACCACGCGCTCGTTCACGTCGCGCAGCGTGAACGCGGTCCCCGTTCCCCAGGTGAGGGGCGGCACCACCAGCATCGGTCCCTCGTGGCTGGACCAGAACGTGTGCGAAGCCGGCTTCAACGAGCCGTCGGGCTGCTTCACCTGCACCGTCACCGTCCGGCTGGTCATCTTCCGGACCTGGCCGTCGTAGTAGTACGAGGTCGGGTCGCCGGGCACCAGCTTCAGCTCGTAGAACGTGAAGCGGCGGGCGGTGGAGACGGTGTGCGTCCACGCCACCCGGTCGTTGTGGCCGATCTCGATCACCGGGTTGGCGAACAGCGACACGCCGATCATGTCGTAGGTGCCGGGGATCGTGAGGTGAGCCTCGTAGAAGCGCTGCGGGCCGTCCCACGGGAAGTGCGGGTTGGCGAGCACCATGCCGCTACGGCCGGCGGTGGCGTCGCGGCCCAGGGCGATGGCGTTGCTGCCCAGGTCGAAGGCGTCCGAGCCCGGCAGCGACGGGAGGGCGAGTGGCCCCGGGTCCCCGGCGCCGGCCGCTCCGCCCGCTCCGCCGGCCGGGTCGCCCGGGGTCGCGACGACGGGCGCCGAGGCGCCGGGCGATGCCAGCGGGGCCGGGGCCGGGGGCTGCGCGGCGACGATGTTGTCGAGCAGGGCCAGGCTCCCGGCGAGCATCGCCGTTCGGTGGTAGGTGCGCCACAGGTCGAGCTCGTCGATCGGGCGGACCCACGCCGCCCCGCGGCACCGCGGGTCGTCGATCCCGGCCGCGCCGCCCACGTCACGCAGGTAGCGGTCGTAGCCCGCGGCGAACCCGCGCACGAGGGCCCGCGACGTCGGCGACGGGCCACCCTGCGACTCCGGCTGGGAGATCACGTCCTCGACCTCGCCGGAGTCCTTGATCCGCTGGAAGAAGAAGTCGGAGTTGAGGTTGCCGCCGCCGGGACCGAACCAGCGCGACAGCTCCCCGTTGGCGCGCACGACGTCCTTGGCGAGCTCGCAGAAGTTGTCCTGCGAGAACGCGTAGCCGTAGCCGTAGCCGAGGCTGCCCCAGTCGGCGGCCCGGACGTGCGGGATCCCGTAGGGCGTCCGCACGACGCTCGCCCGGTACACGGACCTCTCCAGCGGGGCGGGGCCGAGCGGGCCGCGCCGGGCCGGTGCGGCGCCGAGGGGCGACCAGCACACCGGGAGGAGGGTCGCGACCATCGCCACCACGAGCGCCGCCACCAGTCCGGCTCGGCGCCGGGTGAGGAACCTACCCCCGACCGGCCTCGCCTCCCCGTTGGCGTCGCCGGGCGTCCGTGCCGTGCCGTGCGGATCCATCCGAGCTTCCCCCCAGTCGGCCGGTGCGGCGCCGCGACGCTACGTACCCCCGGACCCGACCGTCAACGGAATCCGCGGCCGCCTGGGTCGGGGTCGCGGCCGGCGAACAGCCGGTGGAGACGGGCGACGTAGGCGTCGGCGGAGTCCTGGTGGCGGCCCGGAACGCGTGACCGTCGGTGTACGCGGCCCGGCCGATCAGCACAGTGGGCCCGGACATGGAGCTCGCGAGCGGTCGGGGGGTCGCCGGGGCAGCGGCGGCTCGGATCGTCGGCCCCGGTGCGGAACCGCCACGACGCCGGAACAACCGGCTCGCCACCCGCGTCGAGGAGCGCCTCGGTGGTGCGCACGCGGTACCAGGTGCAGGCCTCCAGGTCCGCGGCGGGCTGCACGTCGACGGTGTACTCACCGGCGTCGGGCCCGTAGGGCACCGACCGGGGGTAGCCGGCCATCAGGGGAACGGGATCGCCCGTCGCGGCCTCGGTCAGGGTCATCGACCCCGCCGGGAGCTCGGCCGGCACGGGGGGCCCACCGTTGGTCGGCGAGTAGGGCACCGCGTAGGTCAGGGTCGCCGAGATTCGAGTCCGGGCGCCGCCCCGGCCGGGCGACGAGCCGGGCTGGAAGCTGCGTTCCCAGCCCGTGGGGGGGACCCGGCGCTGTCGGTCGAAGGGGTAGGTGACGGCCACCTCGGTGGGCGCGTCCTCCCCGAGCAGCTGGCGCCACATGTGCTCCCACTGCGCGGCGATGGCGGTCGCCGCGTAGTCGACCCCACCGGGTGCGCCGACGATGTTGTTCGCCATCCAGGGCATCTCGCGCTGCACACCCGGCAGGTGCTCCGGGGTCCAGGCGGCCTCGGCGCCCATCACGTTGTTCTGGGTGGCCCGGGCGTCGGCGAGCATCTCGGGCGTGACGCCCTCCACGCCGGCGGCCGCGAACGCGGCGATCAGGTCGGGCACGGAGGGCGCCGGGGGCATCGGACCGGTCGGGCGGTGGTGCACACCGATGGCGACGAAGTCCATCGGCAGCTCCTGGCCGCTGCCGTCGGAGAAGGGGAGCAGCTCCTCGGGCAGGTAGTACTCGTCGAGGTCCGGGGAGTAGGGCTCGAAGAGCCAGTCCCAGACCTCGTCGCCGGTCCCGTGGGCCCGCACCCCCATCAGGTGAGCGATCTCGGCGGCGCAGGGCCCGTCGGGGTCGGTGACGTCGCCGCAGTCGCCGCGGGTCCGGATCCGGTCGAGGTAGGCGTCGGTGAAGCGGCCCCAGTGGGCCTCCTCGCCCCAGATGCGCCCGTCGGCGAAGTAGTACCCGCCGTCGGGGAAGAGCGCGCCGGCGCGCACCTGGTCGGGATGGGCCTCGAGCAGGGCCCGGAGCGCCGGGATCTCGACCCGTTCGACGGCCGAGGCCGCCATCCAGGTGTGGGTGATCTCCCCCGCCGCCCCCGCCGGAGGCACCACCGGCAGGAGCACCGAGGCCGCGGCGAGCACCAGGCCCAGCGCCGCGGCCCGAACCGCTCGTCGTGTCGTCTGCACAAACGGGCTATCTACCCGGCCCACCGCCCGACCCGCAAGCGCCACGGCAACCACACCCCTCCAGCATGTTGCGATCGGCCACACCCAGGGGGGTCCGATCGCAACATGCTCGATGGAGGATCCCAACAGGTTGCGATCGACCACACCCCAGGGGGGCCGATCGCAACATGCTCGGGGAGGGGGGTTACGGGGGGGTCGGGGACGGGGGTCAGGTGGCGACGGCCGGCCGGGCCGCCGAACCGGCCTGGGCCGACGAGGCGGACAGGGCCAGCAGCGCGAGGCCGGCGACGACGAGGCCGCTCTGGTAGGTGGAGTGCAGGCCGATGCCACCGCAGATCACGAGCGCCCAGCCGGCCGCCTCGAAGCGGGCGCCGGACCGGAAGCGGTCGGTGAGGCCGACCACCGCGCCGGCGACCGCCAGGCCGTACAGCGGCGCCGCCAGGTAGCCCCCGAGACCGAGGTTCCACAGCAGGAGCGTCTTGGTCGACGCCGCCCCGGCCGGCGACGCGACGAGGATCGTGGTGACGGCCAGGCCCGCCACCACCCCCGCCGCGACCACCCGGCGCGAAACGCCGCCCGGCCCGCGCCCGACCCGGCGGACGGCCGGCCACCCGAGCAGGGCGAGCGCGGCCAGGGCCGCGGCCTCGGCGGTGAAGTACGCCCACGACAGGCCCGCGGGCCGCGACGCCCCGAGCCCCGAGGACCACACCACCACCGGCACCGCCGCGGCCGCGAACGCCGCGCCGATCAGGAGGCGAGCCGCGCGCTCAGCGCCGCGGGCCTGGGCCGCGCCCACCACGGCCACCGCGACCACCGCCGCCGTGACCAGGGACGCCACCACCCCGTCGCCCGCGGCCCCGGCCCGGGCGACGGCGGCGGTGGCTGCGAAGGTCGTCACCGCGGCGGACACCACCAGCCGCCGCGATGACGACGCCCGGGACGCGCCGCCGGCGGCCGTACCCGCCGCGGCCAGCGTCCCGAGGAGCAGGATCAACCGGACCACCGAGAGGTAGTAGGAGAAGCGCCCGGCGTCGGTGACGAGGTCGAGCACCCGCGACGCCGACTGCGCGCCGGGGATGTGGATGATCGTGCGGGTGAAGGTGCGCAGCACCAGCAGCTCGACCGCGGCGGCGAGCACCGCCGGGCCGGCCAGCACACCGAGCCAGGCGACCGGATCGCGGCGGGCCACCGCCGCGCCCGGCTCCCCGGCACCCGCGCCGGCGGCGCGGGCCACGGCCGTCATCCTTCGTCACCCTCGGGCAGCTCCGCGGCCGGAGCCGCGCCTCCGGTCTCGAGCGCAGGAGCCCCTGTGCCGGGACCACCACCCCGCCGGGACGGGCGGACCATGGCCACGCCGAAGGCACCCACCGCCGCGACGGCCGGGATGCCGAGCAGCCACCACGCCGCGCTCGGCGGCTTCTTCTGCGCGGTGTCGGAGATGTTGAGCTTCACGAACTGGGAGACCGACTTGATGCCGTTGCGCTCGTTGCGGGCGCCGTCCCAGACCGCGAACGCGATGTCGGTCGTCTGACCGGCTGCGAAGGTCGGGTGCATCGGGTCGGCGGCCTCGAACGGCCGCTCGAACACGACCGCCCACCGGCCCCCGGCGCCGTGGCCCGAGTACTCGCCGCGGCCACCGACGGTCTGGCGTTGGGCGGGGCTCAGGGTGCTGAACCCGGTGGCCACGAGGTCCTGGGTCGGGCGGTTGCCCGTCGCCATGACGTTGCCAGCGGCCTTGGCCGGGTAGTTGAGGTCGCCGAAGGGCTGGACCTCGTCGACGTAGGCGTCGGGGTGGGCGCTCTGCGGCCAGCGGCCCCCGGGGTTCTCCCGGTCGGCCCTCCACTGCCAGATGTTGACGCCGCCGTCGGCCTGGCCCATGCAGACGGACGGCACCGTGGAGCCGGCGACGGACGGGAACTCGATCGCGGCGGCATCGGCGAAGCGGTCGGGGGCTCCGATGGATGCGTCGCGGGTGGTGTCGTTCCACTCGAGCCGCACGTAGAGGCGATCGCCGAAGTGGAGCGCCTTGGCCGTCACGCTGGGGATGGTGCCGCCCCCGAACGGGTACGACGTCTGCTGCGCGGTGAGCTGGACGTCGAGCGCCGGCGCGTCCTTCCACACCCCGGCCCCGGGGTCGAGGCTCGGCTTCTCGTAGGCGCGCCGCGCCGTGATGGTGGTGGTCTGCGACGCCGCCGGGTTGGCGCCCAGGACCTGCATGGTCGCGGCCGCCGCGGCGGCCACGGCCACCACGCCGATCGAGGCCCGCCGCGCGCTCCAACGCCCGGGTCGCCGGGCCGTGTGGGTGTCGTCGTTCATCGTTCCTCGCTCGCCGGCACGGCGCCTCGCCGCGCTCCCAACTCGACCGGTACCGGGTCCGGTTCACCCGCCGGTCCCACCGTCCCGCCGACCGTCATCATCTCGGCGCCGCATCCGCCGTCGTCGGGCTCCGGGCGGGGCACCGGCTCGTCGAGCACCTCGAGCGGCGTCACCCCGAAGTGCTCCATGTCGCGCTCCAGCCACGCCGCCAGCAGCGCCCCGGCGTCGCGCAGCAGCGCCGAGGTGCCCACCGCTGCGATCCGCCGGCCCGTGCTCGGCGCCCACCGGCCCAGGTGCTCCGAGAGGAAGGCGGCCTGGGTGCGTTCGCACTCCGCCACCTCATCGGGACCGCGCTCGGCGAGGGCGTGGGCCTCCTTGACCGCCATCAGGGCCATGAACTCGAGCTCGGTCACGAGGTGGTCGGGGCGTTCGCGCTCCACCCCGCCGACCTGCACGCCGTGGGCCCGGTAGAAGGCGCCGACGTCGGCCATCGTGTCGGACTGGCGGAACACGTCGCCGGGCTCGTAGGCGGTCTCATACGGCGGGCAGTCCTCGGGCTCGATGTGGGTGAACAGGCGCTGGTGGGCGTCGCGCAGCTCGTCGAGGGCCCGACCCCCGCCCGCCGCCGCGGCGAAGCGGTCGACGTCGCCGAGCACCTCGCCCAGCGGGCCGTCGACCGCCGCGTCGCCGGTGGTCAGGCCCGACGCGACGGGCAGCACCCCTTCGACCAGGCGCTCCCAGTGGGCCGGCGTGGGGAACGCCAGGACCCGGGTGAGCAGCTCGTAGACGGCCGCGCGCGCCACGGCCGTCTCCCAGGCGCTCGGCGTCTCGGTGGTGGCGGTGCTCATCCGGGCCTCAGATCGAGTTCAACTTGGTGGGGCGCTCGTGGATCGGCTCCTGCACGCTGACCCTCACGATCTCGTCGCCCTTGGCGTCGTAGCCGACGACCGTGTCGTCGAAGATCTCCACCTTCCGGCCGTCAACGGTGAGGTCGGCGACCTTCGGGCCCTCGATCACCTCGAAGTTGAAGGCGATCGTCCGGCTGGCCCGGAAGAGCTGGAGCAGGGCCCGGAGCCGCCGGGAGGGGTGCATGTAGGCCTCGATGGCGTGCTCCACGCCCGGCCCGAACATCTGCTCCAGGTACGCGCGGGGCACCCAGCGCGGCGGGATGTAGTAGATGTTCGGCTGCGTCCCGAACTGCGGGTAGAGCGGCAGGGCCACCTTCTCCTCGTGGACCATGTAGTAGATCGGGTTCGTCGGGTCGGGCGTCCACGTGCCGTCGGGCTCGGTCTTCACCAGCGACTGGAGCCGGATCTTGCCGACGCACGCCGACATGCAGCGCGTCTCGGTGGGCAGGCCGTCGGTGAGCGGCTCGTGGCCCTCCACCCGCGGGTAGCAGGCGATGCACTTCTCGCTCGTGCCGGTGGTGGGGCGGAACATCACCTTCTTGTACGGGCAGGCCTCCACGCACTTGCGGTAGCCGCGGCAGCGCTTCTGGTCGAGGAGGACGATGCCGTCCTCGGGGCGCTTGTAGATCGCCTGGCGGGGGCACGCGGCCAGGCAGGCGGGGTAGGTGCAGTGGTTGCAGATCCGCTGGAGGTAGAAGAACCAACCTTCGTGCTCGGGCAGCGAGGTGCCCTCGGCCGGGCGGGCGGTGGCGTGGTCCTCGAACGCGTTGGGCGCCTTCCAGGCGTCCTCGGTGGGCAGGTAGCCGAGCACCTGCTGGGTCTCGCCGTCGGCGGCCTCGAAGACGGTCTTGCCCTCGAAGCGCCCGTACGGACCCTTCCTCTCGGTGGTGGGCTTCGGATCCCAGACCTGCTTGCCCGGGTTCGCCTTCTCGAGGAGCTCGAGCACCTGGACGTCCCAGTGGTCGGGGTAGCCGCCGTAGGGCTTGGTCTCGACGTTGTTCCACCACATCAGCTCCTGGCCCGGCGCGTGGGTCCAGGTGCTCTTGCACGCCATGGTGCAGGTCTGGCAACCGATGCAGCGGTTGATGTTGAAGACGGCGGCGAACTGGCGGTCGGTCTGGCCGCCGGCGTACGGGTACGCCATCTCGCGGCCGAGGTGCCAGTTGTGGACCTTGGGCATCAGGGCTCCGATCGGGGGTACGGCTCTCCGAAGGTTGCTGCGATCACCTCGTCGACCAGGGCGAGGCCGCGGCGCTGGGCCACAGCGTGGGCGCCCGCGTACTCGGGGTCGGTGAACAGGGTGCGGATCCGGTCGGGCGGCCAGCCGAGCAGCGCGTACTCCTCCACGAAGCAGCGGGCCAGCTCGCGGTCGCCGTCGACGCCGGGCGGGAGCCGGAACCGGACACCGACGAGCTCGAAGGGGTCGTCGTCCTCGACGTCCTTGTCGGTGCCGTGCGCGGCCCGGGGGCCCGACGGCATCCGCGGCGCCGTGGGGACCAGGGCGCCGCCCTCGCGCCGGCCGAGGAACTGCACGGGCTCGGACCGGCTCATGCCTTCTTCACCTTGGTGAGGCCGCCGGCGAGGTAGGTGCGCATGGAGCGGTTCTCGCCGCCGGGCGCGTAGCCGCCCTTGCCCCGCACCCACGGACCGCCGGTCAGGTTGCCGTCCTCGGCCTTGGTGATCCTGACCAGGGTCTCCTTGGGGACGGTGTTGATGGCGTGGTTGTCGACGTCGAAGCCGAACAGGAACCCCATCCCGGCCGCCTTCTTGTGGAAGAGGGTGTCGGTCTGGTGGATGGGGGGCGCCCAACCCCTGGTGATGCTCTGCTGGCTGCCGTGGCGGAAGCTCGCCTGGTAGCCGGTCCCGGCGGCCAGGGCCCGCCCGTCGGGCCGTTCCTTGGCCGCGCGCACCGTGCGGGGCGTGGCCATGTAGAAGGCGTGCTTGAGCATCGTCACGCCGCGGGGGTAGGCCCGGTTGGCGGACACCCGGACCATCAGGCGGGCCGCCTCGTAGAACGGGTCGTCCTCGTCCCAGCCGACGTAGGGCCGGTCGGCGGGGTTGGCGTCGACCCACACGTGGTCGCCGTTGGCGAGGCCGAGCTCCTTGAGGTCGGCGGGGTTCATGTGGAGCTGCGGGTCGCCGATGCCCGGCGAGCGCTTGTCGGCCCGGTAGGGGTCGGCGAAGCTCGTGTTCCAGATCCAGTGCCAGTCGGTGACCGCCCACGACGAGTGGGTGCTGTGGCGCGACTTGGGGGTCAGGCACGTGAAGCGGAAGCCCTGCTCGACGAGCGGGTTCTTCGTCTTCTTCACCTTCGACCACGGCATCTTCACGTTGCGCACCGACCGGAGGTCGGCGTCGAGGGTGTCGAGGGGGATGCCGTAGTCCTTGGGCCGGATGTAGGGGCTGGTCGAGACGATCACGTTGGGCAGGTAGGGCGTGGCCTCCACCGCCTCCCGGTGCACGATCAGGTTCTCGCCGTACTCGATCGCCTCGGGGATGTCGCAGTACGCGTTGAGGCGGCCGGTGTCGGTGTAGAAGGGCAGGCTGTCGGTGATCTGCTCACGGAACGGGATGCGCGGGTAGGTGCGGTACTGCATCAGCGCGCCGCCCGGCTCGCCGTACTTGCCGCCCATGATGTCGGCGGTGTTGTAGCCCTCGGTGGTCCACGACCCCGCCATGACGCGGTCGAGGTAGACCTCGGGCTCCTCGGCGAAGGCCCACATGTCGGCGAGACGGGGCTCCTTCACCAGCTTGGCGAGGGCCCGGCCGATGCCGGCGAACACCGCGATGTCGTCGCGGGTGTCGTGGAGCGGTTCGATCCCGCCCTTCCAGAGCTGGAGGAAGGGGTTGGAGCAGGAGCCGGCCATCTCGACCGTCTTGAACTCGAGCCACGAGTTGACGGGCAGGACGACGTCGGCGAACTCGGCCGAGCCCGTCCACTCGATCTGCTGATCGACGATCATGTCGATCTTCGGGTTCACCTCGTGGACGAGGTGGTACACCCACTTGGCCTGGTTGATGACGTTCGCGTTGTTGTACCAGAGCACCTTGGTGGGGGTGGGCATGTGGGACTTGCCCGTGAACACCCGCCGGCCGCCCTTGGGGAGCTCCGCGATGAGGGGCCGCTCGCCGTAGCCCCAGTAACTCATCTCCTCGCCGTGGATGTAGTGCTTGGTGGTCTTGGCGGTGTAGCGGTCCTTGCGGTCCATCAGCGGGTTGAACGGGTCCTCGTTCACGTAGCCGCCGATGCCGGGGCCGAACCACGGCGCCGCGTGCCAGATGCCGCCCTTGTAGTTGCCGGCCCACGTGCTCACCCCGGCGCCGGGGATCCCGATGTTGCCGGTGAGCATCGACACCAGGTAGCAGGCCCGGTTGTGCAGGGTGGCGTGGAAGTAGTGGTTGACGCCCTCGCCCACGTGGATGGCGGCCGGCTTGATCGTGGCCAGGTCGTCGATGAGGCGCTCCACGAGGTTCCGGGGCGAGCCCGTGATGTCGCAGACGGTGTCGAGGTCGTAGTCCTTCAGGTGCGTCCGGTGCATCGCGAACACCGTCGCCGCCTTGACCTTCTTGCCGTCGGCAAGGGTGACCTCTCCCTCCCAGTCGAGGGCCGGGTCGAAGGGCAGGTTCTTGCCGACCTCCTCGCGGTGCAGGGAGACGGGCTTGCCGGTCGCGGCGTCGACGGCGACGCGGTCGCCGAGCTGCTCGTACTGCTCGGGCTCCATCCCGTGCAGCTCGAAGCTCGGGCCGTCGGCGGGGAGGCGGTTGCGGTACCCGGGGAAGACCTCGTCGGCCCGGAGGCGCTTCAGGTTGTCGAGGCGCACGACGGTCGGCATGTCGGTGAAGCGCTTGAGGAAGTCGACGTCGTAGGCCTTGCGGTCGATGAGGCCCTTGGCGAGACCGAGGATCAGGGCGGTGTCGGAGAGGCCGGCGCGCACCGGGATCCAGTAGTCGGACTTCGACGACGGCGCCCCGTACTCGGGGATGATCGAGACGATCTTGCCGCCGCGCTCCATGGTCTCGTGGAACCAGTGGCTGTCGGCCATCTTGTTCTCGACCAGGTTCTTGCCGACCATCACGACGAGGCGGCTGTGGCGCATGTCGTTCATGTCGACCTCGGAGGTCTGGAGGCCGGTCACGAACGGGAAGCCGGGCGCCTGGTCGCCACGCCACGTGTACTCGGACCAGTCGCGCCCGCCGACCGCTTCGTCGGGGCCGACGCCGCGGACCTTGGCGTCGAGCAGGGCCATGGTGGAGGCGAAGCGGAAGAGGCCGAACTTGCCCGCCGCGCCGTGGATCGGCAGCGACGAGCCGAACTTCATCGTGCGGACGCCCGAGCCCTCCCAGAACTCGAGCATCTCCTTCTCGTAGCCGTCCGCGTCGAGGAGGCGACGCCGGCCGTCGCGGCCGCTGTAGGTCTTGGCGATCGCCTCGAGGCCGCGGGCGGTGTAGGAGTCGGCCTCCTTCCACGAGACGCGGACGAACTCGTCGTCGCCGCGGGCGTCGAACTTGTACTTGGATCGCAGCTTCGGCTCGTCGGACAGCGACGGGAAGCCGTCGTCGGCCCACTGCTTCCAGCCCTTGCGCAGCATCGGGTACTTGGCCCGATACGGGCCGTAGGCACGCCGGTGCATCGTGAACCCCTTGGGGCAGCCCCGGGGGTTCCAGTGGACGGTCGAGCGGTTGCCCTGCGGATCGGAGTAGCGGTCGCCGTCGTAGTTCTGCTCGATGCGGACCACGACGCCGTTGCGCTTGAAGGCCCGCAGCCGGCACATGTGCGTGTCGTTGGGCGCGCAGATGAACGTGAAGGAGTCGTCGTAGGCGTAGAGGTCGCGGTAGACCTTCTCCCAACCGCGCTCGGGGTAGGCCAGGAGCGGGTTCTCGACGCCCTGGGCGGGCCGCAGGAACGACAGCGGCATGTTCGTGCCCACGTAGGCGGCGAGCGCCCCCGCGCCCGAGTACTGGAGGAAGTTGCGGCGGCTCAGGGGCCGCGCCACCGGGTTGCCGACCGGGCCGGCCGGGTCGGTCCCGCCGGTCGCCGATTCGCGCGCGGGTCCAGACCCGTCGTCAGGTACGCCCATCTCACCGCCTTCGATCCGGATGCTCTGGGCAGCCTGAGGCATCCGGAGCGGGCCCAAGAAGGGCCGATGGTCCCCATCCTGGGACCCGATCGTTGCGGCCCCGGTGATCGCCGGTGCCGCCGGGGCGGCCCTGGCTCACGGACTCACAGATGGGCGCCATCCCGATGGCCGATGTGCCACGCCCGGGTCGCAGGCCCCCGGCCGGGCCCTTGACCCTAGGCTTCGGCCGTCCCCCGCGATATGTTCAGTGGACACCTGGAAAATTAGGCCCGAGGAGCAGCCATGCCCGTCGTCGACCTACGACCCCTCCCCCCGCCCGAGCGCCACGCCACCGTCCACCGGGAGCTCGACGCGCTCGCGCCCGGCGAGACGCTGGAGCTGGTGAACGACCACAAGCCGGCCCCGCTGCGCCACGAGATCGAGGCCGAGCGCCCGGGCGAGTACTCCTGGACCGACGGCCAGGACGGCCCCGACGTGTTCACGGCCACCATCACCTGCCTGGCCCGCATCGTCGACGTGCGCCCCATGATCGCCCGGGGCGAGGAGCCGTTCGCCACGATCATGGCCGCCGTCGACGAGCTCGAGGACGGCCAGGACCTGGTGATCATCGTCCCGTTCGAGCCGGTGCCGCTCGAGGGCGTCCTGTCGGGCCAGGGCTTCACCTACAACGCCCGCCAGATCGGCGACGACTGGCGGGTCACCTTCCACCGGGAGGTCTAGCGCGGTGGGAGCACCCAGCACCTCGGTGCCCCCTCCCGGCCGCAAGCCGTCCGGGCCGCTGGGAGCCGGGCTCCCCTACATGGGCCCGGCCGCGGCTCCTCCGGCGTCGCTCCCCCTGTCGTTCCTCTTCGCGGCCGGGGTGGGGCTGTTCGGGTTCGGCCTCGCGCTGGCGGTCGAGGCCGGCGACGCGGTGGTGGGGCCGACGCTTCCCGAGGTGGTGGCGACCGTCCACCTGGCGATGCTCGCGTTCCTGTCGATGGCCGTGCTCGGGGCCGCCCACCAGTTCGGCCCGGTGGTCGCGGGCGGGCCGCTGCGGTCGGTGACCGCCGGCCGGGTGACCATGGCCGGGTTCACGATCGGGGCGTGGCTGCTGCCCTACTCCTTCGCCGCCGGCAACGACACCCTGCTGGTGACGGCCGGCCTGATCGCCTTCTCGGCCGTGTGCCTCGCGGCCTGGAACCTGTCGGGCCCCCTCTCGTTGCGGGTCGGCGGCGCCCCCATCGAGGGGCTGCGGTGGTCGGTGGGGTTCTTCGTGCTCACCGCGACCTTCGGGGTGGTGTACGCGTTCGACCTCCGCCACGGCTGGTTCGCGCTCTACTCCCACGTGGTCCTCGCCCACGCCCACCTGGGCCTGATCGGCTGGCTGGGCCTCTCGTACGTGGCCGTGGCCGAGAAGCTCTGGCCCATGTTCCTGCTCTCGCACCGGCCGACCACCCGTAGCGCCACCGTCGCGATCCGGCTGATACCGCCCGGGGTGCTGGTGCTCGCCACCGGGCTCCTGTTCGGGTGGACGCCCGTGGCGGTGGCCGGGGCCGTGCTCGTCGCCGGCGGGATCGGCGGCCACTTCTGGTCGCTGGGCGGGTTCATCCGGCACCGCAAGCGCAACCTCGAGCTGCTCCACGCGTTCATCCTCACCTCGGCCGCCCTGCTGGTAACCGCGGTGGTGTTCGGTCTCGTGGCCGGGCTCGCCGACGTGTCGAGCACCGTGCGCAGCCGGATGGTCTCGGCCGAGGTCGCGGCGCTAGTCGGCTGGCTCGGCCTCGCCATCATCGGGCACGTCCACAAGATCGTCCCGTTCATCGGCTGGACGGCGCTGCGCGCCAAGGGCGTCCACAAGAAGGCCGACGGCAAGCCGCTGCTCTTCGCCGACCTCTTCGACGGCCGGGTGGCCCGGGTCACGTACCTGACGGCGACGGTCGGGACGGTGGCCCTGCCCATCGGCTTCGCCACCGCGACGGCCGGCGTGGTGACGGCGGCCGGCGTGGCGCTGGCGCTGACGTCGGTGCTGGTCGTCGCGAACCTCAGCCTGGGCCCGTCCCGGGCCGTGAGGGCAGCCCGTCAAGCGGAGGTCGCGGGCGGCGCTACCGTTGGCGGTGAGCGCCCGGCCGCCGCCGGCGCGGCGACCGGCCCGGTGGGCAGCCGGACGACGAGCCCGTCGACCAGCCCGTCGACGAGCAGCGCGAACTGACCGGCGCCGGAGCACGCAGGAGGCTGACATGGCCGATCCGGAGAAGGCGATAGAGGCGGTGCGCACGGGGTTGTCGTGCGTCCTCGACCCCGAGCTCGGGCTCGACATCGTCTCGCTCGGGCTCGTCTACGACATCCGGGTCGAGGGCGACGGCGTGGTCATCGACATGACCCTCACCACCCCCGGCTGCCCGGTGTCGGAGAGCCTGCCCCTCGAGGCCCAGGAGGCGGCCCAGACCGCGCTCCTGATGACCCCCGGCCTCGACGCCCGGGTCGACGTGGTGTGGGATCCGCCGTGGACGATCGAGCGGATCGACCCCGACGCGGCCCGGGAGATCGGCCTCCGCGTCTGAGACCCTCCCGGGCCTGAGCTCCCGGCACCGGTCCGAGGCCCCGCGGCCGGGGCGCGCCCGGGTGCCTAGGTGCCCAGGGCGGTGAGGAACCGGGCCGCGAGCGGCGCGGCGACCTCGCCGCCGACCCCGCCGCCCTCCACGACCACCGCGAACGCCACGTCGCCCCGGTAGCCGATGAACCAGGCGTGCGTGGGCGGGGGCCGGCCCGTCCCGAACTCCGCCGTCCCGGTCTTGCCGGCCACCGGTACCGGGCCCGGCACCGCGGCGGCCCGGCCGGTGCCGTCGGGCGAGGCCACCACCGAGAGCATGAACCCCTGGAGCGTGCTGACCACACCGGGATCGAGCTCCTGCGGGCGCCCGGCCCCGGCCCCGCCGGGACGCGGCTCGGTGACCAGCACCGGGGGGTGCCAGGTACCGCTCGCCACCGCGCCGGCGACACCGGCCATCACGAGCGGGCTCGCGGTGACGCGCCCCTGGCCGAGGGCGGCGGCCGCGCGCTCGGCGCGGTCCTCGGGGCGCGGGAAGCGCCCACCCGCGGCGGCCAGGCCCAGCGCGGGCTTCGCCCCGAAGCCGAAGCGGCGGGCCTCGGAGTCGAGGGCTCCGTCGGGCAGGCCGTCGGCGAGGCGGGCGAACGCGGTGTTGCAGGAACGGGTGAAGGCCTCGGCGAAGGTGATCGTCCCGTGCGCCGTGTCCTCGAAGTTGTGGAAGCGGGCGCCGCCGATCGTGACCCGTGACGGGCACGGCACCCGTTGCCCGGCCCGGGTGCCGTCGCGCAGCAGGGCGGCCGCGGTCACGACCTTGAACGTGGACCCCGGCGGGTAGCGACCGCCGAGCGCCCGGTTGAACGGCTCGTCTCGCGGCGTGCTGGCCACGGCCAGGACCTCCCCGGTCGACGCCCGCAGCGCCACGACGGCCGCCTTGGCCTCGACGCCGGCGAAGACCTTCTCCGCGGCGGCCTGGACGGTGGGGTCGATCGTGGTCGTGACGTCACGGGGAGGCGCGCCGGGAGTGCTCGACAGCACCACCGGGTTCCGCCCGGCGGCGTCGACGACGGTCACCGACCAGCTGGGACTCCCGGCCAGGCGCCGCTCGAACGCCTCCTCGAGACCGCGCCGGCCCACGGTGTCGCCCTCGCGGTAGGGGGCGCCGAGCTCCTGGAGCTGCTCGGCGGTCACCGGACCGGTCGTGCCGACCACGTGGGCCTGCAACCCGGGCGACCCGCTGCCGCGCTGCGTCGACTCCTGGAACTCCACGCCCGGCAAGGGGTAGATGACCGGCTTCACCTCCTCGTAGCGCGACCGGGCGACGGTGACGATCGGCACGAACGTGTCGGGCCGGACCCAGGGCTGGGCGAGGAGCCGGGCCGTCTCGGCGGGGCGGACCTGGAGCTGCTCGTCGAACGCCTTGACGACGGCGGCGAGATCGGTGATCCGCTCCGGGTGCAGGCCGATCGTCACCGCGGGGGCGTCCTGGTTGAGGGGGACGCCCCGCGCGCCGAGGATCGCCGCGCGGGCCGCGAACTTCCGCTTCACGGCGAAGCGGTGGCCGGCGGTGAGCTTCGGGTGCGCCGCGGCGGGCGTCCACGCCACCGCCCAGCCGTCGCCGTGGGGCACCAGGTGCAGCGACCCGGTGTAGGAGAAGCGGCCGAGGCCCCGAAGGTCGAGACGGGCACGGAACTCGACGTCGCGCCCGGGCGAGGCCGGGACCGCGGCGCCGCGCCGGAACGACGCGTCGCCGACGTCGAGGTCCTTCATCATGGCCTGGAGGGTGGGGACCATCTCGGGCGGAGGGTCGGCCGCCAACGCCCTCATGGCCGTCCAGTCGCCCTTCTCCCATGCCTCGAGGAAGTCGTCGGTGACCGACTCCGGGGTGTCCTTCCTGGTGCTGCTGATCACCCCCGAGCGCAGCACGACGGCCACGCCGAGGCCGCCGACCAGGGCCAGCACGGCGAGGATCGCGAACCCCTTGAGGACCGGGTGCCGCCGCCGCCGGGTGGTGAGCCGCAGGGGCCGGGGGGTCTTCTCCTTGCGTGACGGGCTCATGGATGCCAAGGGTCGCGCGCGGCGGGCCTCCGGTGGTGGCTCCTCACCCGGCGGACGAGGTCGCCGTCAGGACTCGCAGCCGACGCCGTCGCCGTCGCGGTCGAAGCGGTGCGGGTCGGGGGCGACCACCCGGAAGCGCCGGGCCGCCACCTCGCCGCAGTCGAGGTCGGGGGGAGGCGGCGGGATGCAGACCGTCGGGTACGCGGGCGAGCACGCACCGCCACCCCCACCCGTCCCACCGCCGCCCGACCCGGCCGGGGTCCCCGCCGGCACCCCCGGGCCCCCGCACGCGCCCCACAGGCCGGCGCCCGCCTCGCGGGCCCGGCGGCCCAGGGCCACGAACTCCTCGGCGTGGGCCACGTTCGGCGGGTAGGTGTAGACCGACGCGTAGCCGAGTCGCACCAGCTCCGCGTTCACGAACAGCCCGTCGCTCAGGCGGTAGACGTAGGCGAGCGTGCGCCCGTAGCGGTCGAAGGGCTCCACGTCGGCGACGAGGCGGACCCGCTCCCCCACCGGGACGAGCGACGCCGTGACGAGCGCCGCCTCCCGCCCGAAGCACTGCACCGGCTTTCGCGGGTCCTTGGTCTCGGGGGTGTCGATCCCGATCAGGCGCACCTTGCGACCCCCCGAGACGACGATCGTGTCGCCGTCGACGTGCTTCTCCACCACGGCGTCGGTGCCGGCCGGGACCCGGGCCGGGGCGGGCCTCGGGGCGGCGGTGGCCGGAGGAGCCGTGGTCGCGGTGGTACCCGTCGACCCCGGGAGGGCTCCGGTGGTCGTGGTGGTGGCGGTGTCCGGTGTGGTCGTGACGGGCCGGACGCCGCCGCCCGGCCCGCCGTCGCGCGAGAGGGACCCGTCGCCCGAGGATCCCGAGGAGCCGGAGCAGGCCGCGACCCCGAGCGCGGCCACCAGCAGCACCACGGCCGCGCGGGCGCCCCCGGTAGCCCGGGATCCCGGCCCCGGACCCTCGGGCGCTCGGCGCCTCCGGCGCGGCCTCCTCGCCATGCCGGACATCTTGGCCGCTCCGGTACCGTGACCGGCGACGTGGAGCTGCCCCGTTCCCTCACGCCGTTGCGGCACCGGCCCTTCGCCCTCCTGTGGAGCGGTGCCTTCGCATCGAACGTCGGGACGTGGATGGAGACGGTCGGGGTCGGCATCCTCGTGACCGAGAGCACCCGGCAGGCGGCATGGACGGGCCTGGTGTTCGCCGCCGGCTTCGTGCCCAACGCGGTGCTCGGCCCTCTCGGCGGGGCGCTGGCCGACCGGCTACCCCGCCGCCGCCTGCTGATGACGACCAGCACCGTCCAGATGGTGATGGCCGGCCTCCTGACCGTCCTGGCCGCGCTCGACCGCGCCCACCCGGCCTCGGTGGCGGTGATCGTCCTCGCCTCGGGGTGCGCGATGGCGATCGGGTTCCCCGCCTACCAGGCGATGCTGCCCGATCTGGTGCCGCCCTCGGAGATACTCGGCGCGGTCGCGCTGTCGTCGGCGCAGTGGAACCTCGGGCGCGTGATCGGACCGGCGCTCGCCGGTGTGGTCATCGGACTCGGCGGCTACGCCTGGGCGTTCGCCCTCAACACGTTGAGCTTCCTCGCCGTGATCGCGGTGATCGCCCCCCTCCGCCTGCCGCGGCCCGCGCACCACGGCGGGGAATCGGTCCGGTCGTCGATCCGGGCCGGGATGGGCGCGGCGCGGCGCGAGCCCGGCATCCGGGTCATCATCGCCTACGCCGCCGCGGTCGCGTTCCTGATCGCGCCGTTCATCGCGCTCGTCGCCCCGATGGCGCTCGAGGTCCTCGACGCCGGGCGCGGCGGGGTCTCGGTGCTCATCACCGCCCAGGGGATCGGCGCGGTGACGATGGCGTTCTCGCTCGCTCCCCTCGCGGCGCGCTTCGGCCCCCGGCGGACGATGGCCGCGTCGCTGGTGGGCTCCCCGGTGGCGGTGCTGGCCTACGCCGGGGCGCCGAACCTCGCCGTCGCCGCGGTGCTCCTGTGCGTGGTGGGGTTCTTCTACCTGGGGGCGTTCTCCAGCTTCTCGAGCATCATCCAGCTCCGGGCCCCGGCCGCGGTGCGGGGGCGGGTGATGAGCCTCCTCATGGTCGTCCTCGGGCTCCTCTACCCGGTCGGAAGCATCGTCCAGGGCCGCCTCGCGGACCACTTCGGGCTCCGGGTGGTGACGGCCGGATCGGGCGCGGCGATGCTGGCCGTCCTGGCCGTGCTGGCGGTCACGCGTCCGGGCCTGGCCCGGGCCGTGGAGAGCCCCGTCGACGAGACGGCACCGGGGGCGTTCGGCGTCGAGTTGGGGCTGGAGCCGTGACCGGGCGCCGGGTAGACATCCCGGTGGCCCGAGGAGGAGGACGCCCGTGGCGGTGGTGCTGAGCGAGCGCAGGGGGGCGGTCGAGGTCCTCACCCTGAACCGTCCGGAGGCCCGCAACGCCATCGACGGCGACGTCGCCGAGGCGCTCGAGGCCGCGCTCGACGCCGCCGAGGCCGACGGGGCGGTGTCGGCGGTGGTGTTGACCGGCACCCCGCCCGTCTTCAGCGCCGGCGCCGACCTCAAGAAGATCTCGGGGCCCGACTCCCGCCGGTTCCACACCCGCCGCGGAGGCTTCGCCGGCTTCGTCAACCGCGACTTCCCCAAGCCGGTGATCGCGGCGGTGAACGGCCCCGCCATGGCCGGCGGTTTCGAGATCGTCCTGGCCTGCGACCTCGTCGTCGCGGCCGACGACGCCGTGCTCGGTCTCCCCGAGGTCAAGCGCGGCCTGTTCGCCGCCGCGGGCGGCCTGGTCCGCCTGCCCCGCCGGGTGCCGCTGCCCCTCGCCATGGAGGTGGCGATGACGGGCGCGCCGATCAGCGCCGAGCGCGCGTTCGCGGCCGGGCTGGTGAACCGCCTCGTCCCGGCCGGTCGGGTCGTCGACGAGGCGCTGGCCCTGGCCGCGGCGGTGGCCGCCAACGCGCCGCTCGCCGTCCGCAACTCCCGAACCCTCGTACGCGAGGCCGCCGAGGTGACCGAGAGGGAGGCCTGGGCCCTCAACAAGGCCCTGGCCGCCGAGGTGATGGCCCACCCCGACGCGCGCGAGGGTCCCCGGGCCTTCGCCGAGAAGCGCCCGCCGCGCTGGACCAGCGGCTGAGGCGACGGCGACGGCGACGGCGACGACCCGATCCTGACCGCGGGAGCGATCACTCCTACAATCGGGCCGTGGTGTCGTCGAGCCCGTCGCCCCCGGCTCCGCCGGTCGTCGCCCCGTCGCCGGAGCGCTGGCGGGTGGACGAGCTGGCGCAGCGCAGCGGCGTCTCCGTCGACACCATCCGCTTCTACCAGAAGCGGCGCCTGCTGCCCCCGCCCGTCCGTGAGGGCCGCGTCGTGTGGTACGGCACCGGGCACGCCGATCGCCTCCGTCGCATACAGACCCTGCAACGGGAGGGGTTCACCCTCGCGGTCATCCGGCGCCTGCTCGACGGCGATCTCCGGTCCACCGACGCCTCGCTCGCGGCCGCGGTGTCCGCCGCCGGCACCGCCGAGCCCGGCGGCGAGGCACCGCTGGACCTCGACGAGCTCGCGGCGCGCTCCGGCGTGGAGCCGGAGATCGTGAGCCGCCTCGTGGACGAGGGCCTGCTCGTACCCAGGGCCGTGGGCGGCGAGCCGCGCTTCACGGCGGCCGACGTCGAGGCGGTCCGCGCCGGGCGGGCCCTCGTCGACGCCGGGCTCCCCGTGGCCGAGCTCATCGACCTCGCCGGCGCCCACCACCGGGCCACCCGGGAGGTGGCCGAGGAGGCCGTCGCCCTGTTCGACTCGTTCGTGCGGCGCCCGCTGGCCGGAGCCGCCATGAGCGACGAGGAGCGGGCCGAGCTCCTCGTGGAGCGCTTCCGCGCGATGCTCCCCGCGGTGACGACCCTGGTCGCCCACCACTTCCGCCGGGTGCTGCTCCAGGCGGCGGAGGAGCGCCTCCGGCCCGACGGGGAGCCGGGAGGTGGAGGGTGACGGCCGCCGACCGGACCGGCGTCGCGCTCCCGACCGGGCCGGAGAAGCGCGCCGCCGTGGAGGAGATGTTCGACCGGATCGCGCCCGGCTACCAGCGCCTCAACCGCATCATCTCGCTCGGCCAGGACGGCCGCTGGCGGCGCCGGACCGTGCGGAGCCTCGGCCTGCCCGACCGGTCCCGGGTCCTCGACCTGGCGTGCGGACCGGGGGAGCTGTGCGAGGAGCTCCTCGATGCCGGCCTGGTCCCGGTGGGGGTCGACCTCTCGGCCGGGATGCTCGCCCGCTCGACCGGCCGCACGCCCATGGTGCGCGGCGACGTACTCGCGCTGCCGTTCCCCGACGGCTCGGCGACGGGGGTCGTCTGCGGCTTCGCGCTGCGCAACCTCGTCGACCTCGACGCTTTCTTCGCCGAGTGCGCCCGGGTGCTCAGGCCGGGCGGCCGGGTGGCGCTGCTCGACGCCGCCGACCCCGCGGGGCGGCTGGCCCGGGCCGGCCACCGGGTCTGGTTCCGGGGTGTCGTCCCGTGGATCGGCGCGCGTCTCTCCGACGCCGACGCCTACCGGTACCTCCCCGCGTCGACCGCGTACCTCCCGTCGGGCACCGAGCTCGTCTCCCGGCTCGGGCGGGCCGGGTTCGACGCCGTGCAACGCGCCACGATGACGGCCGGCGCGGTCCAGCTCCTGACCGGCACGCGCCGCAACCCATCCCGCGGGGGCGGCGGATCATGACGGCCGGGACCTCGACCACCGCCGCCCTGAGCGCCCGGACCCGGGAGGTCGAGCCGCGCCCGGACCTCCTCGACGCGCTGGGGGCCGGTGGCTTCGCGTGGCTCGACGGCACCGGCGACTCCTGGACGCCGGGCCTGGTGACGAGCGGGGTGGTGGCCCGCGTGGCTCCGGGCGACGCGGTGGCGTTCCTGCGCGCGATCGCCACCGACGGCCGCGCCGACCCGGGCCCGGTCGCCGTCGGGGCCCTGCCGTTCACCGATCCCGGGGACGGCCGACTCGTGGTTCCCGCCCGGATCGAGCGCCTCACCGCCGACGGCCGGGCGTGGCTTACCGAGAGCGGTCCGGGCGCTCCCGACGGCGAGGGGGCCGCGGCGTCGGCGCCCCCCGGTGAGGTAGGGCCGGAGACGTTCGACCGGTCCCGTTGGAGGACCGCGGTCGGGCGGGCCCTGGCCGAGATCGCGTCGGGGCGGCTGAGCAAGGTCGTCCTCGCCCGCGACTCGGTCTTCGAGGCCGACACCTCCGTCGACCGGGCCGCCGTCCTTCGCCGCCTGCGCACCACCGAGCACGGCTGCTTCCTCTTCGCCGACGGCCACTTCGTCGGCGCCAGCCCCGAACTGCTCGTCCGCCGCGCGGCGGGGCGGCTGGTCTCGCGGCCGATGGCGGGCACCGTCGCGGTCGGTGCGCACGAACCGGCCGCCGGACCCGGGGCGCTCCTCCGTTCGGGCAAGGACCGGCGGGAGCACGAACTGGTGGTGGCGGCCGTGGTCGAGGCCTTCGAGCGGCTCGGGGCGGTGCCGGTACGGGTCGACGGGCCCACCCTCGCCCGCCTGGCCAGCGTCGCCCACCTCGCGACCCGGGTGGAGGGGCCGACCGGCCCGGCGGGCCCCGCCGGAGCGGCGAGCCGGAGCGGCGGCGAGGCACCGGCCGTGCCGACGGTGGTGGACGCGATGCTGGCGCTGCACCCGACGCCCGCGGTGGGAGGCACGCCCGTGGGCGCCGCCCTCGACCTGATCGCCTCTCTGGAGCCCGGCGGGCGCGGGCGCTACGCGGGGCCGGTCGGATGGGTCGACGCCCGCGGCGACGGCGAGTTCGCGGTGGCGATCCGCAGCGCCGAGATCTCCGGCCCGCGGGCGCGCCTCTTCGCCGGGGCCGGCATCGTCGCCGGGTCCGACGCCGACGCCGAGTGGGACGAGACCGAGGCCAAGCTCGAGCCGATGCGGGGCGCCCTCGGCGTGACCCGGCCGGCGGGCTGAGCGCGGCCGGTCCGCCGATCAGCCCAGGCGGGCCGCGACCGCGGCCCACACCGCCTCGTGACGGGCGACGTTCGTGCGACGGTCGGTGCGGACGTGCACCATCCGCACCCCGCCGGCGTCGATCGCCCGGCTCACCTCACCGTCGAGCTCGGCGGCCCGGTTCACCGACGCGACGGGGATCCCGTACCCCGCCGCCACGTCGGCGACCCCGGCCTCCGGCGGGGTGCCGAAGAGGCGCTCGAAGTCGCGGGGATGGCCGGCCTGGGGCAGGAACGAGAAGATCGCCCCGCCGTCGTTGTCGACCACCACGAGCACGGCGTCGACCGCGGCCCCGGCCGCGGCCAACAACCCGCCGCCGTCGTGGAGGAAGCAGAGATCGCCGAGCAGCGCCACGGTGGGGCCGGCCTCGCCGGCCGCGCCCGCGGCGACGCCGAGAGTCGTGGACACGAAGCCGTCGATGCCGTTCACGCCCCGGTTCGACAGGACCCGTACCCCCCGCCGGGGGCGGGCGAAGGACTCCAGGTCACGCACCGGCATGCTCGACGCGACGAGCAGGGTGGTCCCCCCGGGCAAGGCGTCGTGGACGTCGCGCGCCACCCTCCCGTCGAAGGGCTCGTCGTCGGCGTCGAGATGGGCGTCGATCGCCACGCGCGCGGCCCTGTCGGCGTCGGCCCACGACGCGACCCACCCTGACCGGCCGGACCGGGGCCCGAGGCGGACCGCCACCTCGTCGAGCAGCGCGGTGCCCGACCCGTCGCCGCCGGCGCCCACGTCGACCACCTCGGCCACCCGGCGGTCGGGGTCGAGCCGGCCGTGGTGCGCGCCGATCACGATCTCGGGCACCGGCCCGTCGCCGCCCGGGTCGGCCAGCCAGCGGGCCAGGGCCTTGCTCGTCGGCGGTGCGCCCAGCCGGAGCACGAGGTCGGGCCGGTGGCCGTCGCGGAACGCGGCGTGGCGGGCCAGGGCGTCGTAGGTCGAGACGACCGCCGGACCCTCCCGCAGCCCCGAGAGGGGATCGGCGAGCAGCGGCCAACCCGCGGCCTCGGCGAACCGCGCCACCGTCGCCGGAGCTTCGCCGGCTCCCCACCCGGCCACGACGACACCCCGCTCGGTTGCCGCGACCCGCTCGGCGAGCGCCTCGGCCGCGACCGGCGCGACCCCGGCGCCCGGCGCCCCGGCCCCGGCGCGGTGCCGGATCCACGGCACGCCGTCCGGGCGCCCCGGCGCCTCCACCAGCGGCGCGCCCGTCGGCACCAGCGGCTCGGCGAGCGGGAGGTTGAGGTGGACGGGGCCCGGCGGCGGGCCGAGGGCCTCGGCGACCGAGCGCGCGCCCAGCGACCGCCAGGCCGCCGGCGCACCCGACCGGTCGGTGGGGACCTCGGCGTCGTGGAACCAGCGCGTCACGGGCCCGAACAGGCGTACCTGGTCCACGGTCTGGCCCGCCCCGACGTCGCGGAGCTCCGGCGGCCGGTCGGCGGTGACCACCAGCAGCGGCACCCGCCCGTGGTGCGCTTCGAGCACCGCGGGGTGGAGGTTCGCGGCGGCGGTGCCCGACGTGCACAGGACCACCGCCGGCCGGCCGGTGGCGCGGCCCAGGCCGAGCGCGAAGAACGCCGCCGAACGTTCGTCGAGCACGACGTGGAGCTCGAGGCGCCCGTCGGCGGCGAGGGCCATGGCCACCGGGGTGGAGCGTGATCCCGGCGACAGGACGGCGTGGCATACCCCGCCACGTGCCCACTCGTCGACGAGGGTGCGCCCGAGCGAGGTGTTGACGTCGCGGGGTCCGCCGCGGGTGGTCATGCGAAGATCGTCGCGTGCGAGTGATCCTGGTGCCCGGCTTCACGCAGACGGCCGGGTCGTGGGCCGCGGTGGTGACCGCCCTCGATCACGACGCGCCGGGTTGGGAGGAGCCGCTCCACGTCGAGGCCGTCGAGGTCCCCGAGGGCCTCGACTTCGAGGCCACGGCCGGCGCGCTCGCCTCGAGCGCGGGACGCGGCCTGTGGGTCGGGTACTCGATGGGAGGGCGCCTCGCGTTGCAGGTGGCGCTCGCGCACCGTGGGGTCGTCGACGGGCTCGTGGTGGTGAGCGCCACCGCGGGCATCGCCGACCCGGCCGAGCGGGCCGCCCGGCGCCGCTCCGACGACGCCCTGGCGCGCGCCGTCGAGGAGGGCGGGGTCGACCGGTTCCTCGACGGGTGGCTCGCCCAACCCATGTTCGCGTCGGTCCCCGCCGACGCTCCGGGCCTCGCCGAGCGCCGGTCCATTGCCCCGGGGCGCCTCGCGCACCAGCTCCGCGCCCTGGGCCAGGGGGCCCAGCCCCCGCTGTGGGAGCGCCTCCACGAGCTGGCCGGCCTCGAGCTCCCGGTGGTGCTCGTGACCGGGGCCGCCGACACCAGGTACGGGGCGATCGCCGCCGAGATGGCGCGGCGCATCCCCGGCGCGCTGCGGGTGTCGGTGCCGGGGGGGCACGCCGTGCCGCTCGAGGCCCCGGCCGCCCTGGCCACCGAGGTGCGGGCCTCCGCTCACCGGCGCGTCGGCTCCGAGCGCTCGGCGTAGCGGTCGAGGAGATCGGGCGACGGCACGACCGGCCGCACCTCGATCGAGCCGTCGACCGGCACCAGCGGATCGGCGGTCACGTCGCCGGGGAGGGATCCGAGGGTGGCCAGGCCCGACGCGAAGGGCAGCGCGGGCAGCGCCGCGGCCAGGGCCGCCCCCGCGGCCAGTCCGACCGACGTCTCGCGCATCGAGGTCACCACGGCCGGCACACCGGCCTCCTCGGCCACCGCGAGGGCCGCCCGCACCCCGCCGAGCGGCTGGACCTTGAGCACCACGGCGTCGGCCGCCGCCAGGGCGCGCAGGCGGCGAGCGTCCATCAGACCGCGGACGGCCTCGTCGGCGGCGAGCGGCACCGCGACCCGTCGCCTCACACGGGCGAGGTCGTCGAGGCCGGCGACGGGCTGCTCGACCAGCTCCGGTTCGTAGCGCTCGATCCGGTGGATCGTCCGCACCGCGACGTCGACGTCCCACGCTCCGTTGGCGTCGAGCCGGACCGCGACCGACGTTCCGACGGCCCCCCGCACGGCGGCCACGCGGTCGACGTCGCGGGCGGGCTCGCCGCGACCGACCTTGATCTTCAGGCTGCCGAACCCCGCCGCGACGAGCTCGCCGGCCCGCGACGCCGCGGCCGACGGCCCGGAGCCGTCGTCGCCGTCGTCGTCGAGCAGCGCGTTGACGGGGACGAGCCGCCGCCGCGGTGCGGGCCACCCCTCGTACGCGGCCTCTTCCGCGGCCCGCCGGGCGGCGGCCGGGTCGCACGGGTAACCGGGGAGGGGTGACATCTCGCCCCAGCCGGCCGGGCCCTCGATCAGCACCACGCGGCGGCCGCCTATCCGCAGCCGGTGCTCGGTCACGACAACCAGAGCCCGAGCGCCAGGAGCACGGCCACCGCGACCTCGACCAGGGAGGTCGCGCCGAGCGCGGCCACGAGTTCCGCGGTCCCGCCGCCGCGCGCCACGAGCACCGCCGGGCGCACGGCCAGAGGGGCCGCCGCCAGACCCAGGAACGCCCACGGGCCGGCGGCGACGGCCGCGAGGCCCACAGCCACGAAACCGCCGGCCAGGACCGCGACGAACAGGCGGCGCGACGGCCGGTCGCCGAGCCGCACGGCCAGGGTCCGCTTGCCCACCGCAGCGTCGGTCTCCACGTCGCGGATGTTGTTGACCAGGAGGAGCGCGCACGCGGGCAGGCCCACGGCCAGCGATCCCCACCACGCGGTGGCCGGGATGTGCCGGTGCTGCACGTAGGCCGACCCCACCGTCGCCACGAAGCCGAAGAACACGAGCACGACCACCTCGCCGAGACCGGAGTAGCCGTAGGGCTTCGGGCCGCCGGTGTAGAGGACGGCGGCCAGGACCGCGGCGACACCGACGGCGAGGAGGCGCAGGTCGACGGCCAGCGCCAGCGCGGCTCCGAACGCGCCGGCGACCCCGAAGGCCAGGGCCGCGGCCGCCTTGACCCGCGCCGGCGCCGCCCGCCCGGACGCCGTGAGCCGCATCGGGCCCCGGCGCTCGGTGTCGGTGCCGCGGACGCCGTCGGAGTAGTCGTTGGCGTAGTTCACGCCGACCTGTAGCGAGAGGGCCACCACCAGGGCGGCGCCGGCCCGCCACGCGACCACCGGCCCGACCGTCGACGCGGCGGCCGTCCCCACGACCACGGGCGCCACGGCGGCCCCCAGCGTGCGGGGCCGCGCCCCGGCGATCCATTCGGCGGCGGTGGTCAATCGAGGTGCTCCCGGGGCCCGGCTCTCCACGGATCGGCTGCCTGTGACGACCGGCCCCATCCGACCATAGGATCGATCACTCCTATGGTTACGCTACCGGACGATGCCCGTGAGCGACGAGTCCCGCCTGGTCGCCGTCGTCCTCGCCGGGCCCGCGGCGCTCGACGCGATCCGCGCCGCGTGGTCGGCCGGGGAGGCGGTCGCCGTCGTCGACCCCGCGGCCCCGGCGGCCACCGTCGCCGCCCGGCTGGAAGCCCTCCGCCCGGAGTTCGTCGTGGACCACGACGGGCGGACGCGCCGCGCCGATGCCCTGCCCGTACCGGCCGGGACGGCGGCCGTCGTGGCCACGTCGGGCACCACCGCCGAACCGAAGCTGGTGGTCCACACGCACGCGTCGCTGGAGGCGTCGGCCCGGGCCGTGAGCTCGGTCCTGGCCGCCGGCCCCGACGACGTCTGGTTGGCCTGCGTACCCCTGTCGTCGATCGCCGGGCTCGCGATCGTGGCCCGCGCCGAGGTGGGCGGCCAGGACGTGGTGGCGCTCCGCCGCTTCGAGACCGGGGCGGTCGCCGCCGCCGCCGGCAGCGCGTCCCGACGACCGGCGACGCTCGTGTCGCTGGTGCCCACGATGCTGCGGCGGCTCCTCTCCGATGCCCCCGACGCGCCGGCGCGGTTCCGCCGGATCCTCCTGGGCGGCGGTCCCGTCCCCGACGGGCTCCTCGCCGAGGGGCGGGCCGCCGGGGCCGCCGTCACCACCACGTACGGCCAGACCGAGACCGGCGGTGGGTGCGTGCACGACGGCCGGCCGCTTCCCGGGGTCGAGGTCCGCGTCGACGGACCGCCCGGAGCGACCGGCGAGATCCTCGTTCGGGGGGCGGTGGTCACACCCGGCTTCCTGCGCGACCCCGAGGCCACCCGGAGCCGGCTCTCGCCCGGCGGGTGGTGGCACACCCGCGACGCCGGGCAGCTCGACGCCGACGGGCGCCTGACCGTGGTCGACCGCCTCGACGACCTGGTGATCACGGGAGGCGTCAACGTGAGCCCGACCGCGGTCGAGGCGGCGCTGGCCACCCATCCGGACGTCGCCGACGTGATGGTCACCGGGCGACCCGACCCCGAGTGGGGCGAGCGGGTGGTGGCCTACGTCGTGCCGCGCGATCCGTCGAACGAGCCGACGCTGGCGGCGTTGCGGGAGCACGGGCGGGCGGCCGGCCTGGGCGCCGCCGAGCTCCCGCGAGAGGTGGTGGTGGTCCGGTCCGTCCCCCGCACTCCGAACGGCAAGCCGATCCGCCGCCTCACCGGCGGATAGCCGGGGCGGGGCTCGCCGGTCGGCTCAGGCGACCGGGTTCAGGCGTACGGCTCAGGCGGTACGGAGGCCGGAGGGGACCCGCACCGAGCGGGACGTCATCATCCGGCGCACCCGGTACCGCAGCAGGCGCATCTTCTTCCGGCTCATGGACCCCTGATCGGCACGTCGGCGCCGAACCTTGAGCCCTTTCGGCGCCTGTCCGCTCGGTACCGCTCAGTACGGCCCGCCGTTCTCCAGGATGCGCCTCGGGTTCTCGACGAGCATCGCCCGGATCTGCTCCTCGGTCACGCCGCGGTCGCGCAGGGCCGGGAGGACTTCGTGGTGGATGTGCAGGTAGTGCCAGTTCGGCATCACGACGGGCAGGAGGTCGTGGGGCAGCCAGTCGATGAAGCACGAGGCGTCGTGGGAGAGCACCATCCGGTCCGCGTGGCCCCGCTCGCACATGGTGGCGACGATCCCGGCCCGGTCCTCGAAGGGGACGAGGTCGATGCCGAACCGGTCCATGCCGAGGTACGAGCCGTTGGCGATCAGCTCCTCGAGGTACGCGACGTCGGTGGTGTCGCCCGAGTGCCCGATCACGACCCGCGACAGGTCGACGCCCTCCTCGGTGAAGATCGCCTGCTGCTCGAGGCCCCGCCGGGTCCCGGCGTGGGTGTGCGTCGAGATCGGCGCCCCGGTCTCCCGGTGGGCCCGGGCCACGGCCCTCAGCACCCGCTCCACCCCCGGCGTGACCCCCGGCTCGTCGGTGGCGCACTTGAGGATCCCGGCCTTCACCCCGGTGCCGGCGATCCCCTCCCGGATGTCGGTCACGAACATCCCCACCAACGGGTCGTCGCCGCCGAGGACGGTCCCGGGACCGCGGTAGTGGAAGTACATCGGGAGGTCGTTGTAGGTGTAGAGACCGGTCGCCACCACGATGTTCACGGGCACCTCGGCGGCGATCCGCTCGATCCGGGGGAGGTAGCGGCCGAGGCCGACGACGGTCAGGTCGACGATCGTCGACACCCCGACCCCGGCGAGGGCCCGGAGGCGCTCCACGGCGTCGGCGACGCGCTCTTCCTCGTCCCAACCCGTGGCGTAGTTGTCCATCAGCTCGCGGCTGAGCACGAAGACGTGCTCGTGCATGAGCGTCACGCCGAGGTCGCCCACCTCGACCGGGCCGCGGACGGTCTGGACCTGGGCCATCGCTCCCCCTCGCTGACGGCGTCGGCGGCAGCCTACGGCCGCGCGCCCGGCCCGGTCACCAGCCCCTCAGGTCGACGGGCCACGACTCCAGGATCCGGCCGTCGGGGTCGGCGACGTGCATCACCTCGTGGTACGCCACGGTGGGATCGACGTGCGCCGGCACGACCCGGACCCGGTCGCCCACCGCCGGCCGGGTCCCGTCGCCGGGGATCAGGGTCACGTGCTCGTCGGAGCAGAAGAACACCTCGTAGCCGTCGACCGACGGGTTGCCGTGGTCCATGCCCAGGGCCTTGAGCCCGCAGTCGGCCACCGCCCACCCCTTCGGCGACACCGACACGATCGTGGCCTCGACGCCCAGCGCGATCCGGAACGGCAGGTCCAGCGCGGCGTAGGCAGTGTCCATCAACGCGTACGAGCCGGCCTGGACCTCGGTACACCAGACGTTGACGTCGAAGGTGCCGGTCCCCCCGGCCGAGACGGCCTCGCCGCCGACCTCGGCGTGGGCGGCGGCGAGCAGGGCCATGGCGACCTCGGTCTGGCTGGTCCGGGCCGCCCGGTCGGGGTTCCCCACCACGTGGCCCTCGTAGCCCATCACACCTCTCACCTCGAGACCACGAGCCCGGGCCCGTTCCGCCAGGCCGCCGGCGTCTCCGGGCGGGCAGCCGCAGCGGGGCATCCCCACGTCGACGTCGACGAGCACCTCCCGGAGGCCCGAGGCAGCCACCGCGTCGACCGTGGCCTCGCTGTCGACCGCCACCGTCACCCGGGCCGATCCGGCCGCGACGAGGGCCGCCAGGCCGGCGAGGCGCGCGGGGTCCACGGTCTCGTTGGCGAGGAGGAGGTCGTCGCCGAGGCCGGCCCGGGCCAGGCCGATCACCTCCCTGGTCGTGGCGGCGGTGAGAGCCCGGTGCCCACGGGCGACCTGCTCGCGGGCTAGCGCCGTGCACTTGTGGGCCTTGACGTGCGGCCGGCACCTACCGCCGGGGAGGGCGCCGGCCATGGTGTCGAGGTTGTGGGCCAGCGCGGCGGCGTCGACGACCAGCGCCGGGGTGGGGAGGGAGGCGACCTCGGACACGGCCATCGCCCGCAGCATGCCAGGCCGGTGGGTCTCTCGACGCTCCGCCGGCCCAGGGCCTAGCGTCCCCGGTCATGACCGATGACCTCTCCCTCCTCGACGCCACCGCGCAGGCCGAGCTGGTGCGGCGGGGCGACGCGTCGCCCGCCGAGCTCGTCGACGCCGCCGTCGCCCGCATCGAGGCCCTGAACCCGCAGCTCAACGCGGTGATCCACGAACGGTTCGAGGCGGCCCGGAGCGATGCCGCCGGCGACCTGCCCGACGGGCCGTTCCGCGGGGTGCCGACCCTGTTCAAGGACCTGATGTGCGCGATCGAGGGCGAGCCCTACCACGAGGGGCTACGACCGCTGAAGGAGGCCGGGTACCGCGCGCCCGCGACCGACAACCTCGCCCGGCGGCTCCTCGCGTCGGGCCTGGTGTGCCTGGGCCGGACCAACACGCCGGAGATCGGGCTCGTGCCCACGACCGAGCCGCCCGCCTACGGACCCACCCGCAACCCGTGGGACACGTCACGCACCACCGGCGGGTCGAGCGGCGGCTCGGCGGCCGCGGTCGCGAGCGGCATGGTGCCCGTCGCGCACGGCAACGACGGCGGCGGATCCATCCGCATCCCGGCGAGCTGCTGCGGGCTCGTCGGCCTCAAGCCGAGCCGGGGCCGGTCGTCGCTCGGCCCGCGGGTCGGCCAGATCTCGTCGCCGCTGCCGGTCGAGAACCTCCTCGCCCGGTCGGTGCGCGACGTGGCCACCGCGCTCGACGTGATCTCGGCGCCGTTCCCCGGCGACCCGGTGATCGCCCCCGCGCTCCCCCGCCCGGCGCGCGACGAGGTGGGCGCCGACCCGGGGCGCCTGCGGATCGGGCTGCTCACCGCCAACCCCCTCGACACCGGGCCGGTGCACGCCGACTGCGTCGCCGCCGCCGAGGACGCGGCCCGAGCCCTGGAGGCGCTCGGCCACGCCGTGGAGCCGGCGTTCCCCGCCGCTCTCGCCAACCCCGAACTGGTCATGCAGTTCGGCGTGGCCTGGTTCGCCGGCGCCGCGGCCGGGCTCGACGCGTTCGGTGCGGCGATCGGGCGGTCCATCACCGCCGACGACGTGGAGCCCCTCACGTGGGCCATGGCCGAGGCCGGCCGGGCCGTCACCGCGGAGCAGTACCTGGCCGCGGTCGCCTCGATGGAGCGCTTCGGGCGCGACGTGGCCGCGTGGTGGGACGGCGGCTTCGACCTCCTGCTCACCCCCACGCTGGCCGAGCCGCCGGTACCGCTGGGCACGTTCGCCTCACCGCCCGACGAACCCCTGGCCGGCTTCCTCCGGGCCGGTGCGTTCACCCCGTTCACCCCGCCGTTCAACGCCACCGGGCAGCCGGCCGTCTCGCTCCCGTGGCGGGAGAACGCCGACGGACTGCCGATCGGGGTGCACCTCGTGGCCGCCTACGGTCGCGAAGACGTGCTGGTGCGCGTGGCGTCGCAGGTCGAGGCGGCCCACCCGTGGGCGTCGCGCCGCCCGCCCGTCCACGCGGCGGGCTGATCGTGGACGGTCGGACCATCCGCATCGCCGGCGGCCAGGGCTTCTACGGCGACACCCCCCGCAGCGTGGCCGGCCTCCTGGCCGAAGGGGTCGACTACCTGTGCCTCGAGGCGCTCGCCGAGCTCACCCTGGCGATACTCCAGAAGGACCGCCAGCGCGACGAGGCGCGCGGCTACACGCGCGACCTGCCCCTGTACCTGGGCGCCGCCCTGCCGGCCGTGGCCGAGGGCGGGACCCGGGTCATCCCCACCGCGGGGGGCATCAACCCGACCGCCGCGGCCCGCGCTGCCATCGACACGGCCCGGGCCCTGGGCCTGACCGGCCTGCGGATCGCCACCGTGCTCGGCGACGACATCATGGGGCGCCTCCCCGACCTGGCCGCCGCCACGTCGAGCGGTCTCGCCCACATGGAGACCGGCGAGGCGTTCGACGCCCTCCCGGCCGAGCCGCTCTTCGCGTCCGCCTACCTGGGCGCCGCCCCGATCGTGGAGGCCCTGCGCCAGGGTGCCGACGTGGTGATCACCGGCCGCGTCGCCGACGCGGCGCTGTTCCTGGCGCCGTGCATCTTCGAGCACGGCTGGGCCGCCGACGACTGGGACCGCCTGGCCGCGGGGACCCTCGTCGGGCACCTCCTCGAGTGCTCGGGCCAGTCGGTGGGCGGCAACTTCAGCGGCGAGTGGTGGACCGTCCCGCACCCGTGGGACCTGCCCTACCCGATCGCCGAGGTCGACCCCGACGGTACGGCCGTCATCACCAAGCCGGCGGCGTCGGGTGGCCGGGTCGACCTCGACACCGTCCGCCACCAGCTCCTCTACGAGGTCCACGACCCGGCGGCCTACCTCTCCCCCGACGTCGTCTCCGACTTCACCTCGGCGACCTTCACCGACCTCGGCGGCGACCGGGTGAGGGTCGAGGGCGTGCGGGGCCGGGCCGCCACCCCCACCTACAAGGCGTTGATCGCGCACCACGTCGGCTGGGCCGGCGAGGCCCGCGTCGCGTTCGGGTGGCCCAGCGCGCACGAGAAGGCCCGGGCCACGGCGGCGATCTTCGCCCGGCGGGTCGAGATGGCGGGCCTGCCCGTCGACGAGTGGCTCTTCGAGTACTGGGGCGTCGACGCCCTGGGCGGCCCGACCGCGGGGCCCGTCGACCCGGAGCACGAACCGCCCGAGGTGGTGCTGCGCGCGGCCTGGCGCTGCGACGACCGCGACGTCGCCGCCCGGGTGGGCCGCGAGATGGTGCCCCTCACCCTGTCGGCCCCACCCGCCGGCCTCACGGGCATGGGCCGCAGCCTCGGCGGCGGCCGGCCGAGCGAGCTGCTCGGCATCTGGCCCGCGCTCGTCGACAAGGCCCTGGTCGACCCCGGCGTGCGCGTCACGGTCGAGGAGGTGGTGTGATGGCCCGCCTGGCCCTGAGGGAGATCTGCGGCTACCGGTCCGGCGACAAGGGCGACATCTCGAACGTGGCGATCTTCGCCGACGACGACGCCACCTTCGAGCTGATCCGCCGCGAGGTGACGGCCGAGCGGGTCAAGGCCCACTTCGGGGCGATGGTGCGAGGCGAGGTCGTGCGCTACGAGGCCCCCAACGTTTGGGCCCTGAACTTCGTGATGCACGGGGCGCTCGGCGGCGGGGGGCCCCGCTCGCTGCGGGCCGACAACCTCGGCAAGACCCTCGGCGGGGCACTCGTACGGCTCGAGATCGAGGTCCCCGACGAGTGGGCCGGGCGGCGCCGACCCCGGCCCGACCTCGCCTGGGCCGACGCGATCCTCGACGCCCTGCCCGGTCGGTAACCTCGACGGAGTGCCGCCCGCGCCGTTCTCCGCCCCGGTCCGAGACTGGTTCGGCGAGGCGTTCGGCGTCCCCACCCCCGCCCAGGCGCAGGGCTGGCCCGAGATCGTCGCCGGTGGCCACACGCTGATCCTCGCTCCCACCGGTTCGGGCAAGACGCTGGCCGCGTTCCTGGCCGCCCTCGACCGGCTCGCCTTCGGGGCCCCCGCCCCGGTGGCGGCACGACGGACGCGGGTCCTCTACGTGTCGCCGCTCAAGGCCCTGGCCGTCGACGTGGAGAAGAACCTGCGCGCCCCGCTGGCCGGCATCGTCCGGGCCGCGGAGCGCGCCGGCGCCGAGCCCCACGACGTCCGGGTCGGGATGCGGACGGGCGACACGCCGGGCGCCGAGCGCCAGGCGATGCTCCGCCGGCCTCCCGACATCCTGATCACCACCCCCGAGTCGCTGTACCTGATGTTGACGTCGCGGGCCCGCGAGACGCTGCGGGCGGTCGAGACGGTGATCGTCGACGAGATCCACGCCGTCGCCGGCACCAAGCGGGGGGCGCACCTCGCCCTGTCGCTCGAGCGGCTGGAGGAGATCACGGCCCGGCCCCCGCAGCGGATCGGCCTGTCGGCCACCCAGCGGCCGCTGGAGGAGATCGCCCGGTTCCTCGGCGGCCACGACGGTACGGGCACCCCCCGGCCGGTCTCCATCGTCGACGCCGGGACCGGCAAGGACCTCGACATCGAGGTCGTCGTACCGGTCGACGACCTGTCGGCGCCCGGTGAGACGGCACCCGGCGCGGCGGGAGACCGACCCTCGACGCCGGGCCCGGGCGAAGCCCGCGCCGGTATCTGGCCGCACGTCTACCCGCGCCTGCTCGACCTGATCCTCTCGCACCGCTCGACGATCGTCTTCGTCAACTCCCGGCGGCTCGCGGAGCGGCTGGCGGAGCGCCTCAACACGATGCACGCCGAGACCGGCGACCCGGGCGACCGCCCGCCGCTGGTGCGCGCCCACCACGGATCGGTGAGCCGGGAGCAGAGGCTCGCCATCGAGGACGACCTCAAGGCCGGCCGGCTGCGGGGCCTGGTCGCGACCAGCTCGCTGGAGCTCGGGATCGACATGGGGGCCGTCGACCTGGTGGTGCAGGTCGAGTCGCCCCGGTCGGTGGCCCGGGGCCTCCAGCGCGTCGGCCGGGCCGGTCACCGGATCGGTGAACCGAGCCGCGGGAAGGTCTTCCCGAAGCACCCGGGCGACCTGCTCGAGGCCGCGGTGGTGGTCCGGAGGATGCGCGAGGGCCGCGTCGAGGAGACGCGGATCCCCCGCAACCCGCTCGACGTCCTGGCCCAGCAGGTGGTCGCGGCGTGCGCCCTCGACGAGTGGGCCGTCGAGGAGCTCCTGGCCCTGGTCCGCCGGGCCGCCAACTACCACGAGCTCTCGCCCCGGGTGTTCGAGGCGGTGCTCGACATGCTCGCCGGCCGCTACCCGTCCGACGAGTTCTCGGGCCTGCGGCCCCGGATCGTGTGGGACCGGCTCCACGGGCGCGTGCGCGGGCGTGAGGGCGCCCAGCGCCTGGCCGTCACCAACGGGGGCACGATCCCGGACCGGGGCCTGTTCGGCGTGTTCCTGCCCGACGGCGCCCGCGTCGGGGAGCTCGACGAGGAGATGGTGTACGAGGCCAGGCCCGGCGACACGTTCGTCCTCGGCGCCAGCACGTGGCGCATCCACGAGGTCACCCACGACCGGGTGGTGGTGGTACCGGCGCCCGGAGAGGGCGGCAGCACCCCGTTCTGGCACGGCGACGGACCGGGCCGCCCGCTGGAGCTGGGCCGGGCGGTGGGGGCGACGGTCCGGGAGCTGCGGGCCGCCGGGCCCGAGACGGCCCGCCGGCTGCTGCGGCGCGATGCCGGCCTCGACGAGCGCGCCGCTTCGAACCTCCTCCGTTACCTCGCCGACCAGGCCGAGGCCACCGGCACCGTGCCCGACGACCGGACGGTGGTGGTGGAGCGCTTCCCCGACGAGATCGGCGACTGGCGGGTCTGCGTGCTGTCGCCGTTCGGGGCGCGCGTGCACGCACCCTGGGCGATGTGCATCGAGCACGCCCTCGGCGAGTGCTTCGGCAGCCCCGTACCGGCCCTGTGGAGCGACGACGGCATCGTCGTGCGGCTGCCCGAGGCGGTGGAGTCGGTGCCGACCGAGGCGCTCCTCGTCGACCCCGACGACGCGGAGAGGATCGTGGCCGAGCACCTCCCGTCGACGGCCCTGTTCGCGTCCCGGTTCCGGGAGGCGGCCGGCCGATCGCTGCTCCTGCCCCGGCGGGCGCCGGGCCGGCGGACCCCGTTGTGGCAGCAACGGCAGCGCTCCGCCGACCTCCTCGACGTCGCGTCGCGCCACCCGTCGTTCCCGATCCTCCTCGAGACCGACCGTGAGTGCATGCAGGACGTGTTCGACCTCCCCGCGCTGCGGGAGGTGCTGTCGGGCCTGCGATCCCGGGCCATCCGCGCCGTGGCCGTCGACACGCCGCACGCGTCGCCGTTCGCGCGGTCGCTCCTCTTCGGTTGGATCGCCGTCTACATGTACGAGGGCGACGCCCCGCTGGCCGAGCGCCGCGCCGCGGCGCTGTCGCTCGACCGCGAGCTGCTGCGCGAGCTCCTCGGCGACGACGAGCTGCGCGAGCTGCTCGACCCGGCCGTGGTCGCCGAGGTGGAGCTGGAGCTCCAGCGCCTCGCCGAGGGATCGCGCCGGGCCCGAGACCCCGACGACGTCCACGACCTGCTCCGCGAGCTGGGCGATCTCACCGTCGACGAGATCGGCGCCCGGTGCGCACCGCCCCTCGACGGGGCCGGCGGAGGGGCCGGGGCGCAGGCGTCGTCGTGGGTGGATAGCCTCGTGGACGAACGCCGCGCGATCCGGATCCGGATCGCCGGGGAGGCCCGGGTGGCCGCAGCCGAGGACGCAGCGCGGTTCCGCGATGCCCTTGGCGCCGCTGTCCCGCGCGGCCTCCCCGGCTCCTTCACCGAACCTGTCGCGGCACCGCTCGACGATCTCGTCTCCCGATACGCCCGCACCCACGGTCCGTTCACCGCTCCCGAGCTATCCCACCGCTTCGGCCTCGACCCCACGGCGGTGGGCCCTCCACTCCGGCGGCTGGTCGAGGCGGGGCGCCTGGTCGAGGGACGCCTCCACCCCGGCGGCACGGGCCGGGAATGGTGCGACGCCGGGGTGCTGCGCCGCCTGCGCCGCCGGTCGCTGGCGGTGCTGCGCCACGAGGTGGAGCCCGTCGACCCGGTGGTGCTGGCCCGCTTCCTCCCCGCCTGGCAGGGCGTGGGACGGCCCGCCGCCGGGGTCGACGCGCTGCTGGAGGCCGTCGACACGATCGCCGGGGCCGCGGTCCCGGCCTCGTCGCTGGAGGCCGACGTCCTGGCGTCCCGGGTGGCCCGCTACCGGAGCACCGACCTCGACGCGCTGTGCGGCGCCGGGGAGCTGGTCTGGGTCGGCGCCGGAGCCCTCGGCCGCGACGACGGCCGCGTCGTGCTCCTGCCCCGCGACCGGCTCCGGTCGCTGCACCGGCCCGCCGACCCCGACCGCTCCGCTCCCCCCGGCCCGGCCCACGACGCGATCCGGGGGCGGTTGGCGGGTTCCGGGGCGTCGTTCTGGCCCGACCTGGTCGCGGCCGCGGGCCCGGGGAC
>JADLDD010000088.1 GCA_020846855.1 Acidimicrobiia bacterium
CCCGGTCGGAGCCGGCGCCCGGCGCCCCGCCGGCTGACCCTCAGCCGGCGGGTACCGAGGAGAGGTCGGCGGCGAGCACGACCTCACCCGGGAACTCGGCCCGGGCCAAGGCGAGCCACTCCTCCTCGGCACCGGGGGCGACCGCCGGCACGCAGTGGGTGAGCACTAGGGTCTCCACGCCGGCCCGCGCCGCCGTCTGCGCCGCCTGGGCCACGGTGGAGTGGTAGTCGCAGACGTCGTGGAGGCGTGCGACCGGTAGCGAGCGGATCAGGTCGTCGCGGACCACGGTGTGGACCAGGACGTCGGCGCCGGCGCAGAGCCGGTCGAGCCCCTCGCAGGGGATCGTGTCGCCCGCGATCACCACGGCGTGCCCGTCGCGCTCGATCCGATAGGCGACGCTAGGAGCGGCGGGGCGGTGATCGGTGGGCGCGGCGGTCACCGACACGTCGTCGAGCTCCAACACCGGACCGTCCGAGTGCTCGGTCACCTCGACCGCCGGCGGCGAGGTGAGGTCGGCGTGGTGGGCGAGGCGGTACGACACGTCGGGCGCGAGGGAGGCGAGCAGGCCGTCGACCACGCCGCGGATACCGGGCGGGCCGGCGACGCGCAGCGGCGACGGCGGGCCGAACGACATCACCCACCGGGTGGTGATCAGGTCGTTGAGGTCGGTGAGGTGGTCGCTGTGCAGGTGGGTGACGAGCACGGCGCCGAGCTGCGGGGCGCCGGTGGCGGCGGCGGCCATGCGCATGAGCACGCCGCGCCCGGCGTCGACGAGCAGCGTCGCGCCGCCGGCGCGCACGAGCGTCGACGGGCCGGCCCGGTTCGGGTCGGGTAGCGGGCTGCCCGTCCCGAGGGTCACGACCTCCAGCGCCGCGCTCACTGCGCCCCCATGCCGAGGCGGTCGTCGGCGTCGGGCGGCAGGTCGGGCCGGGGCCGGCGACTACCGAGCTCGAGGACCACACGCTCGAGGGCCCCGGGGGTGATGTCGAGCCGCCCCTTCCGGCCCGGTACGACCGGTCCGCCGCGCTGGTAGCCGACTGTGAACACTCCCATCCCGATGGAGAGGGGCGTGGTGCGGGGTACGAACCCCTGGCCGACGGGCACGTCGCCGTAGAAGAGGCGGATCTCCCCCGATCGGTCGTCGGAGGGCGTGAACTCGACCCGGGCGTCGACCGGACCGGCGGGGAGCTCCACCTCGGCCCCCACCGTGGTGACGGTCGTGCCGAGGAAGTTGTACGCGAAGTGGAGCCGCCGGTCGGCGAGGTAGGCGCTGAACCCCCCGGCGTGGCCGCCCTGGGAGACGATCACGCCCTCGGCCCCTCCGGGGGGAACGTCGAGCGCCGCCGACATGCGCCACGGGCGGTCGGTGATGCTGGGCGAGATGAACTGGGGGATCGCCCCGATCCCCGGGAGGAACTCGTAGCGCTGCCGCGCGTACCGGTGGTCGAGGCCGACGATCGGCACGTTCGTGACCGGCAGGACCCGGTGCGCCTCGGCCTCGGCCCACCACGTGTCGATCAGCTCCTGGAGCTTCTCCGGATGCCGCGCCGCGAGGTCGTGGACCTCGGAGAAGTCCTCGGCGACGTGGTAGAGCTCCCAGGCGTCGTCGTCGAAGGACCGGAACGGGTCGTCGTCGGGGGTGTAGGCCACCGTCGGCAACGGGTGGAACACCACCGCCTTCCACCCGTCGTGGTACAGGGCGCGGGAACCGAGCATCTCGTAGTACTGGAGCGTGTGACGGCTCGGCGCCCCGGCCTCACCCAGCGTCTGAGCGAAGCTCACGCCCTCGATCGGGCTCTGCTCCACGCCGTCGATCACGCCGGGAGGTTCGATGCCGACGAGGTCGAGCAGGGTGGGCATCACGTCGACGGCGTGCACGTACTGGTGGCGCGTCTCACCCGGGCGACCCAGCCGGGACGGCCAGTGGACGATCAGGGGGTCGCAGACCCCGCCCTCGTGGGTCTCGCGCTTCCAGCGCCGCAGCGGGGTGTTCCCCGCCCACGCCCAGCCCCACGGGTAGTGGTTGTACACGTCGGGGCCGCCGAGGTCGTCGATGCGGGCCAGGTTCTCCTCGAGGCTCTCCGGCTCGAAGTTGAAGAAGTACATCTCGTTGAAGGATCCGCCCGGGCCGCCCTCCGCGCTGGCGCCGTTGTCGCTCATCACGAGCACGATCGTGTCGTCGAGCTCCCCCAGCGACCCGATGAAGTCGAGCAGGCGCCCGACCTGCTCGTCGGTGTGGGTGAGGAACCCGGCGAAGACCTCCATGAACCGGGCGTAGAGGCGCCGCTCGTCGGCGCTCAGGGAGTCCCAGGCCGGCACCCACGACGGCCGCTCGCTCAGCTCGGTGCCGGGCGGCAACAGGCCCGACGCGTTCTGCCGGGCGAAGATCTCCTCCCGCCACGCGTCCCAGCCCTGGTCGAACCGGCCCCGGTAGCGCTCGATGTACTCACGCGGCACGTGGTGGGGCGCGTGGCAGGCACCCGGCGCGAACCAGAGGAAGAACGGCTGGTCGGTCGAGTAGGCCCGCAGATCCTTGAGGTACAGGACGGCCTCGTCGACCAGGTCCTCGGTCAGGTGGTAGCCCTCCTCCGGGGTGCGCGGCGGGTCGACCTGCTGGTTGTCGCGCACCAGGTCGGGGTGGTACTGGTCGGTCTCGCCGTGGAGGAAGCCGTAGTAGCGGTCGAAGCCCCGACCCAGCGGCCAGCGCGACTTGGGGCCGCCCGCGGCCATCTCCGCCGGCGGGGTCAGGTGCCACTTCCCCACCGCGAACGTGGCGTACCCCTCCCCACGCAGGATCTCGGAGAGGAACCCGTTCTCGCGCGGCACCACGGCGTCGTAGCCCGGAAAGCCGGTCGCCAGCTCCACGATGCGGCCCATGCCGTTGGTGTGGTGGTTGCGACCGGTCAGCAGGGCGGCCCGCGTGGGCGAGCACAGCGCGGTGGTGTGGAAGTTCGAGTAGCGCAGCCCGCCGGCCGCCAGGCGGTCGAAGGTCGGGGTCTCGATGTCGGATCCGTAGCAGCCGAACTGGGCGTAGCCGACGTCGTCGAGGAGGACCACCACCACGTTCGGCGCGCCCTCCGGCGCGCGGGGCAGCGGCGGCCACCACGGGGTCGACTCCTCGAGGGTTCGGCCCACCACACCTTCGTAGGGCGCTTCAGACGGCACGGCTCCTCCTTGCTCGTCGGACGGACCGGCCGGTGATCCCGCTCCGGTCGGCGATGGCGTCGATGAGCGGGCCGATCAGCTCCTCGGCCCGATCGGGGTCGAGGCCGTCGCGCCCGGCCTGGTCGGCGAGGCCGAACACCGCGCCGACCGCGGCCTGGACCACGGCCCGGGCCTCGGCGTCGTCGCGGCACCCCGGGCGCACGAGCGGCAGCCAGCGCCCGAAGATCCGGGTGCGGACCTCCTCCTCCACGGGGGCCAGCTCGTCGCGCAGGCCGCCGTCGACCGCGGCGCGCAGGATGCGCCGGTCCGCGGGCGAGGCGTCGATCACCCCCCGGGCCACGAAGCGGGCGAACCCGGCGCCGGCCGTGGGCGGGCCCTCGGCGTCGATGCGGGCGTCGAGGGCGGCGAAGCGGTCGAAGAGCAGCGCCCGGTAGAGGCCGGCCAGGTCGCCGAAGTGCTCGTGCACCCACTGCCGGCTCACACCCGCCTCCGACGCCACGCCGGCCATGGTGAGCGCGGCGAGGCCGTCGCGCCCGGCGATCACGGCGGCGGCGTCGAGGATCTGGGCCCGGCGGTCGTCGGCCTTCAGGTACGGCCTGGGGACCTCGGGCACCGCGGCGGCCGGCGGGCTCATGGTTCGACCGTAGCGGGATATTTACAGGTCGTCAACATCTTGGTACGTTGGCGCCATGGAGATCCTCCGCACCCCCGACGACCGCTTCACCGGCCTCCCCGACTTCGACTACGAGCCCCACTACGCCGAGGTCCCGGCCGGCGACGGGAGCCACGCCACGCTCCGGGTCCACTACCTCGACGAGGGCCCCGCCGGCGCCCCGCCCGTCCTGCTGATGCACGGGGAGCCGTCGTGGTCGTTCCTCTACCGGCACATGATCCCGGGCCTGGTCGCGGCCGGCCACCGGTGCGTGGCCCCCGACCTCGTCGGCTTCGGTCGCTCCGACAAGCCCGCGGCGATGGGCGACTACACCTACGCCCGCCACGTGGCGTGGATGTCGTCGCTGCTCTTCGACACCCTCGACCTGCGGGGCGCGACGTTCTTCGGCCAGGACTGGGGCGGCCTGATCGGCCTCCGACTGGTGGCGGCGGCCCCCGACCGCTTCGACCGGATCGTGGTCGCCAACACCGGCCTGCCCACCGGCGACCAGCGGATGACCGACGCCTTCCTCTCCTGGCAGCGCTTCTCCCAGGAGACCGACGACTTCGACACCGGCGCGATAGTGAACCTCGGCTGTGGCGGTTCGCTGGCCGACGACGTGGTCGACGCCTACCGCGCCCCGTTCCCCGACGACACGTTCAAGGCCGGGGCCCGCATCTTCCCGTCGTTGGTGCCTACCCGGCCCGACGACCCGGCCGCCGCCGACAACCGCCGCGCCTGGCAGGTGCTCGAGGCCTGGACCAAGCCGCTGCTGACCGCGTTCAGCGACTCCGACCCCATCACCGCGGGCGGCGAGCGGGTGTTCCACGAGCGGGTGCCCGGCGCTGCCGGTCAGCCGCACACCTCCATCGAGGGCGCCCACCACTTCCTCCAGGAGGAGCAGGGCCCCCGCCTCGCCGAGGTGGTGCACGACTTCACGACCCGGACGGCCTGACCCGCCCGACCGGACGTCCCCCGTCCCTCATCCCCCTCCCCCCTCCCCTCCCCTCCCGTCCCCTCCAGCGGCGTTGGGACAGTTCCCGGTCCCCTGACGACGAGAACTGACCCAACGCAGCATGGGGGCGGGCCGGCGTCGCGCCACGCCGTGCCGGGCCGTGCCGCTCGTCGACCTCACCCGGACACGACCCCGAGGCCACGCACGAAGGCGGGCCCAGACTGGTACTTGCATCCGCAACTATCTTGCCCTACAATATGGTTGCGGTCGCAACGATCGATACCACGAGCCCCGGATGAGCGACTCGGGGTCCTCACCCGACAGGAGAGCGAAGCAGCGATGACGACCACGAGCACGAGCACCACCGCGCTGGCCGAGGACCTCACCGGCGAGTACTCCATCGATCCGAGCCACAGCCGGATCGGCTTCTCGGCCCGCCACGCGATGGTCACGCGGGTCCGCGGCACCTTCAACGAGTTCGCCGGGACCGGCCACCTCGACGCCGGCGACCCGACCCGCTCGCACCTCGAGCTCACGATCCAGGCCAAGAGCATCGACACCCGGTCCGCCGACCGCGACGCTCACCTGCGCGGCAACGACTTCTTCGACATGGACACCTACCCGGAGATCCGCTTCACGAGCACCCGGGTCGAGGTCGTCGACCCCGAGACGTTCCGGGTGACGGGTGACCTGACCATCAAGGACGTCACCCGGCCGGTGACGATCGACTTCGAGTACACCGGCAACGCCGTCGACCCGTTCGGGAGCCACCGGCTCGGCCTGGAGGGCAGAGTGCGGATCAACCGCAAGGACTGGGGCGTGAACTGGAACGCCGCGCTCGAGGCCGGCGGTGTGCTGGTGAGCGAGAAGGTCGACCTCGAGTTCGAGGTCTCCGCGGTCAGGAGCGCTCCCGCCGACGGGTAGCGGCCCCGGTGCGGCCCGCCGGCGTCACCGGGGCGGTAGCGTCGGAGGTTCCAGGCCGGCTCCGGCGCCGGTGGCCCACGGAAGCGAGTGAGCCCTGCTCTCGGTGATCCTGCCCGCGTACAACGAGGAGGACACGCTGGCCCGGGCCGTCGGCGACATCGACCGGGGGCTGCGGGCGCGGGACACCCCGTTCGAGATCGTGGTGGTCGAGAACGGGTCCACCGACGGCACGGGTCGCCTGCTCGCCGAGCTCGAGGCGGACGTCGCGTCGGTCCGTTCCATCACGCTCCCCGACCCCGACTACGGGGCCGCGCTTCGTGCGGGGATCCTCGGGGCCCGGGGCGGGGTCTGGGCGATCTTCAACGTCGACTACTACGACCTCGCCTTCCTCGACGCCGCCCTGGCCCGGCTCCCCGGAGAGCCCGGAGGCCACGGGGCCGCGGCGGGGCGGGCCGCGGACGCCGACCTCGTCCTCGCCACCAAGCGGGGCCGCGGCGCCCACGACGGTCGGGGGTGGTTCCGGCGCGCCGCCACCGGGACCTTCACGCGCCTGGCCCACCTGCTGCTGGGGATCCGGGCCGCCGACACCCACGGCATGAAGGTGGGGGCGGCGGAGGCGCTCCGCCCGGTCGTCGACGCGTGCACCTGCCCCGCCGACCTGTTCGACACCGAGCTCGTCGCCCGGGCCGAGCGGGCCGGGATGCACGTCGTCGAGATCCCCGTGACCGTCACCGAGACCCGTCCGGCCCGCACGTCGTTGGCGCGCCGGGTGCCCCGCACCCTCGTCGGGCTCGTCCGGCTCCGGCGCACGTTGGACCGGGAGCGAACCGGCGATAAAGTAAGGCTCACCTGAGAAACCGCCGGAGCCCGGAGGAGGCCGCTCGTGACGTCCGACCCGCTCGGAACCGACGCTCCGCCGGCCGGGACCGACGGCAACGACGCCCCGCACCTGGGGCCCGACGCCCCGATCGAGAAGATGCCGGTCAACTGGCTGCTCGCCCGGCTGGGCAAGCGCGTGCTGCGACCGGGGGGCCGGGAGCTGACCGAGAAGCTCGTCGCCTCGCTCGGCGTCGGTCCCCCGGACCGCGTCGTCGAGCTCGCGCCCGGGATCGGCCAGACCGCCCGTCTGCTGCTCGCCGGGCGGCCGGACTCGTACACGGGCGTGGAACGCGATCCGGGCGCCGCGGCCGAGTCCCGGGCCGTGGTCGAGCCCCTCGGCGGGGTGGTCGTGGAGGGGCCGGCGCAGCACGTCCCCCTCGACGACGCCTGTGCCACCGTCGTCGTGGGTGAGGCCATGCTCACGATGCAGAACCCGGCCAACAAGGCGGCGATCGTCGCGGAGGCGGCCCGCCTCCTCGCTCCCGGCGGCCGGTACGCGATCCACGAGCTGTGCCTGCGCCCCGACGACCTACCCGAGGCGGTCGAGGGCGAGTTGGTCGCCGACCTCTCGCGCCAGACCCACGTCTCGACCCGGCCCCTGCGCGCCGAGGACTGGCGCCGGCTGCTGGACGGCGCGGGCCTGGAGGTGATCGAGGAGCACCGGGCCCCCATGCGGCTCCTCTCGGCCACCCGCGTAGTCAGCGACGAGGGCGCGGGGAACGCACTCGCCACCGCGATGCGGGCCGCGCGCGACGCGCCGGCCCGGCGCCGGGTGATGGAGATCCGGGCCGCGTTCAACCGCTGGCAGGACCACATCGAGGCCATCGCGCTGATCGCCCGCCGACGGTAGGGGCCGCGTCGCCGCACGGGCGACGGACCCCGGGACCGCCGACCGGTGCCCTCCGGCGCCGGTTTGCGAGCGTGCCGGAGCGGGACCATCCTCGGTGGTAGAGGAAGGGAGACGCCATGGCGGAACGTCGCGAGCGCGGGTCGATCGAGGTCGGAGGGCAGCAGTACGCGATCTACCGGCTGGGCGACGTGGTCGCCGACCTGGCCTCGCTCCCGTACACCGTCAAGGTCCTCCTCGAGAACCTGATGCGCCACCAGGACGGCGACCGGGTCACCGCCGACGACGTCGACGCCCTCGCGTCGTGGACTCCCGGCGCCGGGCCCCGCCGGGAACTGGCGTTCAGCCCCGCCCGGGTCCTCATGCAGGACTTCACCGGCGTGCCGGCCATCGTCGACCTGGCCGCCATGCGCGACGCCATGGCCGAGCTCGGGGGCGATCCCGCCCGGATCAACCCACTCGTGCCCGTCGACCTGGTGATCGACCACTCGGTCATCGCCGACGTCTACGGGACCCCCGACGCGTTCCACCGCAACGCGGAGCTCGAGTTCCGCCGCAACCGCGAGCGCTACCAGTTCCTGCGCTGGGGCGCCGAGGTGTTCGACGGCCTGCGGGTCGTCCCCCCCGAGACCGGCATCTGCCACCAGGTCAACCTCGAGTACCTCTCGCGCGTCGTGCAGGTGCGCGACGGGGTGGCGTTCCCCGATTCGCTCGTCGGCACCGACTCGCACACCCCGAGGGTCAACGGGCTTGGCGTCCTGGGATGGGGCGTGGGGGGGATCGAGGCCGAGGCGGCGATGCTCGGCGAACCCCTCTCGCTGCTCACGCCGGAGGTCGTCGGCCTGCACCTCTCCGGAGAGCTGCCCGAGGGCTCGACCGCGACCGACCTCGTGCTGACCGTCGCCGAGCTGCTGCGCCATCACGGCGTGGTCGGCCGGTTCGTGGAGTTCTTCGGGCCCGGGGTGGCGGCGGTCGCCCTCGAGAACCGGGCCACGCTCGGCAACATGTCGCCCGAGTACGGCTCCACCTCCACCGTCTTCCCGGTCGACGAGGAGACGCTGCGCTACCTGCGCTTCACCGGCCGGCCCGACGACCTCGTGGCGCTCGTCGAGGCCTACGCGAAGGAGCAGGGCCTCTGGCACGACGAGTCGACGCCGACCCCCCGGTTCTCCTCGGTCGTCGAGCTCGACCTGTCGACGGTCGTCCCCAGCCTGGCCGGCCCGAAGCGGCCCCAGGACCGGGTCCCGCTCGACCGGGCGGCGGATATGTTCGCCTCGGCCCTCGACCGGATCAAGGGACGCGCCGAGGCCCGGCCCATGGGCTGCGCCGAGCGGGCGTCGGACCTCTCGTTCCCGGCCAGCGACCCGCCGGCGTCGATGGCCGGCACCACGACCTGCGACGAAGGCGCCGAGGAACCGGCCGCGTCGGCGCCGCCGTCGGGGGAGCCGCTCGCCGCGGCACAGGTGAGGCTCGCCGACGGCACCGAGTTCGAGCTCGACGACGGCCACGTGGTCATCGCCGCCATCACGAGCTGCACGAACACCTCCAACCCGTCGGTGATGATCGCGGCCGGCCTCCTGGCCCGGAACGCCGTCGGCCGTGGCCTGACGTCCAAGCCGTGGGTGAAGACGTCGCTGGCGCCGGGGTCACGGGTGGTCATGGACTACTACGAGCGCGCCGGGCTGACCCCCTACCTCGAGAAGCTCGGCTTCGACCTCGTCGGCTTCGGTTGCACCACCTGCATCGGCAACTCCGGGCCGCTGCTGCCCGAGATCTCGGCCGCGATCAACGACCACGACCTCGCGGTGTGCTCGACCCTGTCGGGGAACCGCAACTTCGAGGGCCGGATCCACGCCGACTGCCGGATGAACTACCTCATGTCCCCGCCGCTGGTCGTGGCCTACGCCCTCGCCGGCACCATGACCTGGGATCCGTACCACGACCCGATCGGCACCGACTCCGAGGGCAAGGACGTGTTCCTGCGCGACCTGTGGCCCTCGTCGGAGGAGACGACCGCCGCGGTCCGCGACGCCGTGCGGCCCGACATGTTCGCCGACGCCTACGCCGACGTGTTCACCGGCGACGACCGCTGGCGCGGCCTCGAGGTGACGGGCGGCAACACCTACGCCTGGGACGCCCACTCCACCTACGTGCGCCAGCCGCCCTTCTTCGACGGCCTGACCGCCGATCCGGCGCCCCTCACCGACGTCGACGATGCCCGGGTGCTGGCCTTCCTCGGCGACAGCGTCACCACCGACCACATCTCCCCCGCCGGTACCATCCCCCCGTCGCTGCCCGCCGGGGCGTGGCTGATCGACCAGGGCGTGGAGCCGAAGGACTTCAACTCCTACGGATCGCGGCGGGGCAACCACGAGGTGATGATGCGCGGCACCTTCGCCAACATCCGGTTGCGCAACCGGTTGGTGCCGGACGTCGAGGGCGGCTTCACCCGCCACCTGCCCGGCGGCGAGCAGCTCTCTATCTACGACGCGGCCATGCGCTACCGCGACGACGGCGTCCCGCTGGTGATCCTCGCCGGCAAGGAGTACGGCTCCGGGTCGTCACGCGACTGGGCGGCCAAGGGCACCGCCCTGCTGGGGGTCCGAGCCGTGATCGCCGAGAGCTACGAGCGCATCCACCGCGCCAACCTCATCGACCTGGGCGTGCTGCCGCTCCAGTTCCCCGAGGGCGAGTCGGCCGACTCGCTCGGTCTCACCGGCGAGGAGACGTTCACGATCACCGGCATCGCCGGGATCAGGCCGGGAGCGGCGCCGGCGACCGTCCGGGTCCGGGCCGGCGAGGTGGGCTTCGACGCCCCGGTGCGCCTCGACACCGCCGCCGAGGTCGAGTACTACCGCCACGGGGGGATCCTCCCCTACGTCCTGCGCCGCCTCGCCTCCGACTGACCCCCCGCCCCCCCGCATGTTGCGATCGACCCACCTATGTCGTGGTCCGTCGCAACACGCTGGGGTTCGTGGGCCGAGGTCTCCCAGCATGTTGCGATCGACCCCCCTATGGTGCGGTCGCTCGCACCATGCTGGGGGCAGCCGTGAGTCGGGGGGGGCGAGTCCGGGGGGCGAGTCCGGCCGTGAGGAGGTCAAGTCCATGGCGCTGATGGAGGGGGCGGTGACGGTTCGGATCTAGGCGCCGCCGTCCCGGGTGTACGACCTGGTCGCCGACGTGACCCGGATGGGCGAGTGGAGCCCCGAGACCACGTCGTGCCGCTGGGTGGGTGAGCCCGGGAAGGTCGGGTCCAGGTTCCGGGGCTGGAACCGCCGAGGGTTCGTCCGGTGGATGACGACTCCCGTGGTGGCGACGGCCACGCCCGGGGAGGAGTTCGCTTTCACCACCAAGCTCCTCGGCCGGGACCAGACCCGCTGGCGCTACCGCTTCGAGCCGGCCGACGGCGGCGGCGCCACCGACGTGACCGAGTCGTTCGAGAACGTCGCCAACCCGCTGCCGGTCCGGCTCTTCGAACGAGTGGTGTGGCCGAACCGCCGCCAGGACCTGATCGACGGCATGCGCACCACCCTCGAACGCATCAAGGCGGTCGCCGAGCGCTGATCTCCGGACGCGCCCACCCGGGCGACGGGCCCGTCCGCCGGCTGGGCGGGTCAGGCGGCGACGCCGCCGTCGATGTTGAGGGTGGTGCCGGTGATGTTGATGGCGTCGTCGGAGGCCAGGTAGGCGATGGCGGCGGCGATCTCCTCGGGCTGGCAGAAGCCCTCGTTGGGCGCCAGGATCCGGGCGAAGGCCGCTTCGTCGGCGCCCTCGGGGTAGGTGAAGCTGTCGATGATCGGGGTGAGCACCCCGCTCGGGCAGATGGCGTTCACCCGCACCTTGCGCTTGGCGTACTCGATGGCCAGGGCCCGCGTAAGGGCGATCACCCCGCCCTTGGACGCGCAGTACGCCGCGGCGTAGGCGTGACCCTTGACGCCCGAGATCGACGCCACGTTGACGATGGCTCCGCCGCCCTCGAGCAGGTGCGGCAGCGCCTCCCGGGAGGTCAGGAACACGCCGGTCAGGTTGACCGCCACGATGCGGTTCCAGTCCGACAGCGGCATCTCGGTGGTGTGGCAGAAGCGGCCGATCCCGGCCACGTTGGCGAGGATCTGGATCCCGCCGAACGCCTCGACGGTGGCGGCGATCGCGTCGCGGACCGAGGCCTCGTCGGTGACGTCGGTGTGCCGGGCGATCGCCTCGCCGCCCTCCTTGGCGATCATCTCCGCCGTCTCGTCGTTGGCGTCGGCGACGACGTCGAGGCACGCGACCCGGGCGCCGTCGGCGGCCAGGCGCAGCGCGGTGGCCCGCCCGATGCCCGAGCCTGCTCCGGTCACCACCGCTACCCGTCCCGTGAAGTCAGCCATCCGATGGTCCCCTCTTCGATCGGTCTGCCCGGCGGTCTCTCGTGTTCGCAACGACGGTCCCGGGCCTCGGCCCGAGCCGCCGGGGCCCGGGCCGGGGCCCGGGCCGGGTCCCGCCGGTGGCTCAGTAGCCGCGCTCCTCCACCACCGGACTCGGAAGACCGAGATCCTCGGCGATCACCTTGTAGGCGTTGTAGCCGGGCGCGGCGTGGATCCCACCACCGGGATACGCCGACGGGCCGCAAAGGTAGAGGCCGTCGAGGTGCAGGCGGTAGTCGGCCGCCTCGGGGAACGGCCGGTTGAGGCCCATCTGGTCGGGCGACATCTCCCCGTTGGAGAAGTCGCCCTCCCACATGTAGTTCTTCTTCTCCATCTGGTCGGGCGTGTAGAGGCGATCCGCGATCACGTTGTCGCGGGTCATGTTGGGGGCGAACTCGCGCCACCGGGCCAGGAAGCGGTCGTTGTAGGTCTCGCGGACCTCGGTCCACTCCTGGGCGGTCAGCTCGCTCGCGGGAGGGAAGAAGTACCAGCCCGTCGCGGCGTGACGGCCGGCGGGCGCCTGGGTCGCGTCCCACAGGCTGTTGACCCACGTGCCGGCGGCGGGCTCGGGGAGGAGCCCGGAGTACGCATCCCGGATGTAGCGCAGCGTGTCGTCGGGGCCGTCGAAGCCGACCATGGTGTAGAAGGTCTTGTCGATGTCGGGGTCCCAGCGGGCCGACTTGTACGCGGGGGCGTCGTAGAGGCAGAACATCGGCGTGGCCAGGACGTGGCTCGGCCCGTAGCGGAAGTTCTTGGCCCGGCGGACCCAGTGGTCGGGCAGGTGCTCGGCACCCACCATGTCGTTGAGGGTCTGGCGCAGGTCGGCGTTGGAGGCCACCAGCTTGTTGGCCCGGATCTCACCGGTGCGGGTCACCACGCCGGCCGCGCGCCCGTCCTCGACGATGATCGAGTCGACGAGGGTGTTCTCGATCAGATCGACGCCCACGGAGTAGCAGGCCTGGCTCATCGCCTTGGCCAGCGTGTGCGTACCGCCGCGCGCGAGGCGCCAGTTGCCGATCATCCACATCAGCGCGGTGGGGATCATCCCGGCTCCGCCCGCGGTGTCGACCCCGATGCCGAACTCGACGCTCACCCGGTACAGCAGCGCCCGCATCTCGGGGCTCTCGAAGAGCTCGTCGATGATCACCTTGGGCGTCTTGACGCAGTCGGAGGCCCGGAGCCCCATGTCGCCGAAGAGCTGCTCGACCAGCGCGGCCTGGCCCTCGTCCATGCCCGGGAAGGGCGGGTTGTAGATGCCGAAGCCGAGCAGCGGCCCGAAGTCGAGGGTGCGCTTCTGGAGCTCGACGTAGGTGTCGGCGTCGGCCTTGGAGTAGCGGGCGATGCTGGCGTGGCTCTTGTCGAGCAGGTCCTTGCGGTGCAGCACGATCGGCGGGCGGC
>JADLDD010000089.1 GCA_020846855.1 Acidimicrobiia bacterium
CCCCGGCGACCGGCGGGGACGCGGGTCAGGGTGAGGTCGGAGGCGACGGGGCCGGGAGGGTCCGCCTCACGTCGACCAGGAACAGGCCCTTGCGGTCACCCGAGGTCGGGATCCGGCTCGCGTAGCGGGGGATCTGCTCGCTCGAGAGGTGGGTTCCGTGGCAGTCGGCGTAGTGGCCGGTGGTCTCGCCGTCGCGGGGTGCCTTCCACTTGACCGTGCAGCCGGCCCCGGGGTCGCGCACCCTCAGGGCGACGAGCCGGCCGCTCTCGCCGTCGACCCAGACGCCCGCCGAGCGGCCGGTGGGGTCGGCGTAGAAGACGGGCCCCTCCTCGCGCACGTTGTCGATGAGGCCTTTCGCCGACCCGAGGCTGAACGGTCCCGGCGGGACCTCCCCGCCGTTGCGGGTCGCCAGCAGGATCACGGCGGCCACCAGCAGGGCCGCGAAGACGACCGCGGCTCCGGTGACCAGCAGGATGGTGCGATCGCCCGCCGCGGCCCGCGACCGGGCAGGGGGTGGGCCGGCCGGACTCGACGGGCTTGACGGGCTCGACTCGGTCACGGGGCCTCATTGAGCCAGCGGCGGGTGGCCGAGTCCAACCGGGCGAGACCGTCGCCGGGCCGGGCGTTCGCGAGCGCGCCCTCGATCGCGTCGACGACCGCCGACGGTCCGGTGCCGGCGTCGCGGGACGGCGAGCCCGAGGCGCCGGAGGGGAGCCCGGCGGGGAGCGCGCCGGGGAGCACGGCGTCGACGACCCCCAGCTCGACGAGGTCGGGGCCGGTCAGGCGCAGGCGGGGCGCGACCTCGGGCGCCCGGCGGGCGTCGCGGTCGAGGATGGCGGCCGCCCCCTCCGGGCCGATCACCGAGAAGACCGCGCCGTCGAGGAGGTAGCAACGGTCGGTGGCCGCGAAGGCGAGGGCGCCGCCGCTGCCTCCCTCGCCCACGACCAGGGAGACGGTGGGGGCCGGGTGGGCGCCCAGCGCGGCGAAGGTGCGCGCGATCTCGCCGGCGACGCCCGCCCGCTCCGACGCGTCGTGGGGGTCCGCGCCCGGCGTGTCGACCAGCGTCAGGACCGGGAGGCCGAGGCGGGCGGCGAGGCCCACCGCCCGGCGGGCGGTGCGGTAGCCGGCCGGCCGGGGCCGGCCGTCGAGGGTGTGGCGGTCGAGGGCCACGTAGGCGACGGCGGTGCCGCCGCGGGTGGTGCCGAGGCCGCAGGCGACGACGGGATCGACGCCGCCGGACCGGTCGCCCGAGAGCGCGACCCGCTCGGGTACGAGCGCCTCGAGCCAGGCCCGCCCCGACGGGCGGTGGGGGTCGCGGGCCCGCTGCACCTCGGCCCACGCGTCGGGCGCGGTCCCGGGTCCGGGGGCGGGGGCCCGGGAACCGTCCGGGGCCACCGGTCCCGACCCCACCCCGGCGCCGGTCCCGCCCGTTCCGGCCCCCGCTCCGGTTCGGCCCCGCGGCCCCTCCCGACCCCCGGCGGCGACCCGGAGCAGGGTGGCCAGGGCGGCCCGCGCCGCGGCCGGTTCGAGCACGGCGTCGATGATCCCGGCGGCCGCCGCCGACTCCGCGGTGTGGGCGCCGTCGGGGAGGGCCTCCCCGGTCGTCTGCTCCACCACCCTCGGCCCGGCGAAGCCGACGACGGCGCCGGGCGGCGCCCACAGGACGTCGGCCAGCGACGCGAACGACGCGTAGACCCCGCCCGTGGTGGGGGAGTCGAGCCAGGCGACCTGGACCAGGCCCGCCTCGGCGTGGCGCCGCGCCGCGGCCGCGGTCCGGGCCATCTGGACCAGGGCGACCATCCCCTCCTGCATCCGGGCGCCGCCGCTGCGGGCCAGCACCAGCACGGGCAGCTCCTCGCGGCGCGCCCGGTCGTAGGCGCGCACGATCCGCTCGCCCGCCGCGAGGCCGAGGGAGCCGCCCACGAAGTCGAACACGCCGGCGATCACGGCCACCCGGTCCGCCCGGACGGCCCCGCCGCCGGCCGCCCGGGCACCGTGCACCGTGGCGGCGCCGGTCAGCACCGACTCGACGGCCCCGCTGCGCTCCCGGGCGGCACCGAGCACGCCGGCGTAGCCCGGCCAGCCGAGCGGGTCGCCGCCCGTGACGCCGGAGAGCGGACCGTCCCACGGATCGAACCCGTCGACGAAGGCCCCGATGCTCGTGGTCGGTCCGTCGCTGGTTCCCATCCGCACTCCCGCCGGCGCCGGTCCGCGCCCGTCCCCGCGACCGCCCCGGGTAGCCACCTCGGCGCCCGGCCACCGTTGGCCGGTCCGGACCGGGCCCCGGTATCGTGGCACGGCCGGTCGGAGCGTACGGCTCCCCGGCGAACGTCCGGAGTCCGGAGGAGGGCACCTGATGCAGCGGCGCTACCGCGTCGTGATCGCCAAGCCCGGCCTCGACGGCCACGACCGCGGTGCCAAGGTCATCGCGCGCGCTCTTCGCGACGCCGGGTTCGAGGTGATCTACACCGGTCTGCACCAGACCCCCGAGCAGGTCGCCGAGACCGCCCTCCAGGAGGACGCCGACGCCGTCGGCCTCTCGCTCCTCTCCGGCGCGCACATGACCCTCTTCCCGAGGGTGTTCGAGAACCTCGCCGCCCGCGGCGCCGACGACGTGCTGGTGTTCGGCGGGGGGATCATCCCCGACGCCGACATCCCGGCCCTCGAGAAGCTCGGGGTGGCCCGGCTCTTCACGCCGGGCACCCCGCTCCAGGTCATCGCCGACTGGCTCGAGGAGGCGCTCGACGCCCGGGAGGCGCAACCGGCCCGCTGAACGCGCGAGCGGCGTTCGCCGCGCCCGCTCCGGGCCGTCCCGACGGCACCGTCACCCAGGAGACCCCGTGGACCTACTCGAGTACCAGGGCAAGCAGCTCTTCGCGACCTACGGCATCCCGGTGTCGCCGGGCGAGGCCGTGACCACCGTCGACGACGCGGTGGCCGCCGCCGAGCGCCTCGGCTACCCGGTGGTGGTCAAGGCCCAGGTCCACGTGGGCGGCCGGGGCAAGGCCGGCGGCGTGAAGCTCGCCTCCGACGCCGCCGAGGCCCGCACCCACGCCGGCAACATCCTCGGCCTCGACATCAAGGGCCACGTGGTCCGCACCGTGTGGATCGAGAAGGAGTCCGACATCGCGGCCGAGTACTACGCCTCGTTCACCCTCGACCGCTCGGCCAAGAAGTACCTGGGGATGCTCTCCTCCCAGGGCGGGGTCGAGATCGAGCAGGTGGCGGCCGAGAGCCCCGAGGCGATCTCCCGCATCCACATCGACCCCGTCGAGGGCCTGAGCGAGGACGCGTGCCGCGGATGGGTGGAGGCCGCCGGCCTCGCCCCTGAGGCCACCGGCGGCGCGGTCGAGATCCTGATGAAGCTCTACCGGGCCTACACCGAGGGCGACGCCGACCTGGTGGAGATCAACCCGCTGATCCTCACGCCCGAGGGCCGCGTCCACGCCCTCGACGCCAAGGTCAGCCTCGACGACAACGCGGTGTTCCGCCACCCCGACTACGAGCAGTACGACGCCACCCAGCCCCGCGACGAGCGCGAGCAGGCCGCCCACGACAAGGGCCTCCAGTACGTGGGCCTCGACGGCACGGTCGGGATCATCGCCAACGGGGCCGGGCTCGCGATGAGCACCGTCGACATCGTCAGCCAGGTGGGTGGGGCGCCCGCCAACTTCCTCGACATCGGCGGCGGAGCCAACGCCGAGGTCATGGCCGGGGCGCTCGAGGTGATCAACAACGACCCGTTGGTCCGGTCGATCTTCATCAACATCTTCGGCGGGATCACCAAGGGCGAGGAGGTCGCCAACGGGATAGTGCAGGCGCTGGGGCGCGTCAGCATCTCGTCGCCGATCGTCATCCGCCTCGACGGCACCAACGCCGAGGAGGGTCGGGCGATCCTGGAGCCGCACCTCTCCGACGCGCTGCGGATGCAGCCCACGATGATCGACGCGGCCCGAACGGCCGTCGAGCTGGCGGGAGGACGCTGAGATGAGCATCTTCGTCGACGACACCACCAAGGTCGTCTACCAGGGCCTCACCGGCTCGCAGGGGCGCTTCTACGGCCTGCTGAACCGCGACTACGGCACGCAGGTGGTGGCGGGCACCAACCCGAAGAAGGCCGGCACCGACGTCGACGGCATCCCGGTCTTCGCCTCGGTGAAGGAGGCCGTGGCCGAGACGGGCGCTACCGCGTCGTGCATCTTCATCCCCGCTCCCGGGGTGCGCGACGCCGTGATCGAGGCTGCCGAGGGCGGCGTGGAGCTGATCGTCTGCATCACCGAGGGCGTGCCCGCCCACGACGAGGCGTGGTTCTTCAACAAGCTGCGCCGCGACCACCCGGGCGTGCGCCTGCTCGGGCCCAACTGCCCGGGCCTGATCTCGCCCGGCAAGGCCAACGTCGGCATCACCGCCGGCCACATCGCCAAGGCAGGCGGCCCCGTCGGCATCGTGAGCCGCTCCGGCACCCTCACGTACCAGGCCCTATACGAGCTCAAGCAGCAGGACATCGGGGTGACCACCTGCGTGGGCATCGGCGGCGACCCCGTGCCCGGCACCAGCTTCATCGACTGCCTGGCCGCCTTCGAGGCCGATCCCGAGACCCGCGCCGTGATGATGATCGGCGAGATCGGGGGCTCGGCCGAGGAGGAGGCCGCCGAGTTCGTGGCGTCGTCGATGTCGAAGCCCGTGGTGGCCTACGTGGCCGGGGTGACGGCGCCACCCGGCAAGAAGATGGGCCACGCCGGCGCCATCGTCTCCGGCGGCAAGGGCACCGCGGCGGCCAAGATGGACGCCCTCCGGGAGGCCGGGGTGAAGGTGGGCCTGAACCCCACCGAGGCCGGCGAGCTCATGGTCGAGGTGGTCGCCGCCCTGGATTGACCCGGGCCGGCCCCGGAGCCGATCCGGGGTGGCATCCCGGACGCGATGGAGGCGGGCGACCCCCGTCCGGGTCACCCGCCTCCGTCTCCGGGCGTCCCGGAGCTCCGGGACGCCGAGCGTTCGTTCGGGACGCTCTTCAGCTCGTCGGCGCCGACGACGGCAGCTCACCGCGCTCCTTGGCGGTGAGGAAGCCGCCCGCGGCCAGGCCGGCGGTGCAGAGCAGGCCGAGGTACAGGCCGAACGCGGTGAAGTCGGTGTTGCCCAGCCACTTGATCACGACGAGCAGGAACGCGACCCCGCCGCCGATCAGGTAGGCCATGCCCCAGCCGATGCCGCCCAGCTTCTCGGGCAGCTCCACCGCGCCGAGCGCCCTCACCACCACCAGGGCGCCCATCGCGATGCCGATCAGGATCGCGAGCATCGACAGGAACGCCGACGGTGCCTGCCAGCCGTTGCGGCTGTAGTCGCCGAACGGGCCGAGGTCGACGCTGTACCACGGCAGGAACGAGTTGATGAGCAGGACCACGGCGGATACGCCGATCACCTTCTCACCGTTTGACAACTCCTTGAGCTTGTCCACCAGGACCCTCCATCCCCTCGGTTCGAGCGCGCCCCGAGTGGAGCACGTTGAGGTTCGCGAAAGTGAAGCACGCCGGGGATCGGCGTGTGGGGACCTCGTCGTCCCCTGACCCGACCGTGACGCCGTGACGCACTTCGACGCACGGCCGCGTCCGCTCCGATCGTCGGCATGTCGGGGGGCCGCCTTGAGCCCCGGTCAGACCCATCGGGGCCCATGACCTTCGGGGACGCGAGGGGCCGGATCGTCCGGGACGCCCCGGTCCGGGTCGTCGGCGTCGCCCGGGACGGGGACCGACCCGTTGGCGGTTCCCGTACCGGCGTCTCGGGCACCGTGGGCGCCGGCCGGCGCGGGGGTGGTCGTGTCCGGCGTCCAACCCGCCGGGCCGCCCGGGCGCGGCGCGGCGATCCCCGGCCGGGCCGGGCCCGCCGGGACGGCGTCCCTCCGGACCTTCTCCGCGTCGCGGCGGGCCTGCCGGGCCGACCGCCGGGCCGCCCGTCGATCCGACCGCCGGGCCGACCACCAGGCCGCGAGCCCGCTCACGGCCGTCGCGGTCAGGAAGCCGCCGACGGCCAGGCCGGCGGCGCCGAGCAGTCCGAGGTAGAGGCCGGTCTCGGCGGCGTGCTCGGTGTTCCGGATCCATCGCACCGTGACCAGCCCGAGCGCCAGCGCCCCGCCGAGCAGGTGCAGGAGCCCCCAGCCGATCTCCTGGAGGCCCTCGGGGACCTCGATCGCGCCGGCGGCCCGGGCCACGATCAGGGTGGTGAGGGCCAGCCCGATCAGGACCGCCAGCATCGACAGGGCTCCGCCGGGCGCCTGCAACCCGTCGCGGGTGTACTGGCTGAACGGCCGGCCGTCGACGCCCACGACCTCGATGCGCAGCCACGGCTTGAACGCGGCGACGAGGAGGACGATCGCGGCGACGACCGTCACCTTCTCGCCGGTGCTCGTCGCCCGGAGTTTGTCCACGGGGCCTCCGTGACCTCGGCCGATCCACCTGCCGAGGGGTGTTTCGTCGGGTTCCTCCCACCCCACCGTGGACGGCGGTGCGTGGCCGGACCGCCGTCGCCGGTGGAAACGGGTTCGCTCCGGGGATCGGCTCCGGCGGCGGGTAGCTTGAGGACGTGCGCGTCGGAGTCCTGGCGTCGGGCGGTGGGACGATCCTGCAGGCCCTCCTGGATGCCGACCCCGCCCTACCCATCGCGGTGGTGGTGACCGACCGCCGCTGCGAGGCCCTCGCCCGGGCCGAGGCCGCCGGGGTGCCGGCCGAGTTGGTTGAGCGCACCACGTTCGGCCCCGACTTCGACCGCCTCGCCTACACCCACGAGGTCGTCGACGCCCTGCGCCGCCACCGCGTCGACCTGGTGGCCATGGCCGGGTTCGGCACGATCCTCGACAAGCCGATCCACGACGCCTACCCCGACCGGATCGTCAACACCCACCCGGCTCTCCTGCCGGCGTTCAAGGGCTGGCACGCCGTCGACGACGCCCTCGCCGCGGGGGTGAGGGTCACCGGTTGCACCGTCCACCTGGCCCGACTCGAGGTCGACGACGGCCCGATCCTGGCCCAGGAGCCCGTCGCGGTCGAGGAGGGCGACACCGCCGAGACCCTCCACGAGCGGATCAAGTCCGTCGAGCGCCGCCTCTACCCCCTGGTGCTGCGCCGCCTGGTATCCGAAGGGACCCCCTGACCATGAGAACCCCCGTCCGCCGTGCGCTGCTCTCCGTCTTCGACAAGGCGGGCGTGGTCGACCTCGCCCGTAGCCTCGCCGACCTCGGTGTGGAGCTGATCTCCTCGGGCGGGACCGCCCGCGCGCTTCGCGACGCGGGGGTGCCCGTCACCCCGGTCGAGGACGTGACCGGGGTGCCCGCCATCCTCGGCCACCGGGTGGTGACCCTCCACCCCAAGATCCACGGCGGCATCCTCGCCGAGCGCGAGGACCCGACCCACCGGGCCGACATGGAGACCTACGGCATCGGCCCGATCGACCTGGTGGTCGCCAACCTCTACCCGTTCGGCGACGAGCCCGGGATCGAGACCATCGACATCGGGGGCCCGGCCATGGTGCGCGCCGCGGCGAAGAACCACCGCTGGGTCGCGGTGGTCACCCGGCCCGACCAGTACGGCCCGTTGCTCGACGAGCTCCGCGCCCACGACGCCACGCTCGGCGACGACACCCGGCGCGCCCTCGCCGTCGACGCCTTCGCCGCCACCGCGGCCTTCGACGCCGCGGTCGTCGAGTGGCTCCAGGGAGGCGAGACCCTGCCCGCCCACCTCGTGCTGGCCCTCGAGCGGACGGGGGAGGCGCTGCGCTACGGCGAGAACCCCCACCAGGCCGCCGCCCGCTACCGGGCCCGGGGCACCGCGAGCTGGTGGGACGGCGTCGTCCAGCACGGCGGCCTGGCCCTCTCGTACCTGAACCTCTACGACACCGACGCCGCCTGGCGGCTGGTGCACGACCTCGGCGACGGCCCCGCGGTGGCGATCATCAAGCACGCCAACCCCTGCGGGGTCGCCCTCGCCGGCGACCTCGCCGACGCCTACCAGCGGGCGCTCGAGTGCGACGAGCGCTCCGCCTTCGGGGGGATCGTCGCCCTCAACCGCCCGCTCGACGAGCCGACCGTGGCCCGAATGGTCGCCGGCCCGCAGGCCGACGTGGTGATCGCGCCGTCGTACGGGCCCGGCACCGTCGACGCCCTCCGGGGCAAGCGCAAGAACACCCGCATCCTCGAGGCGGCCGCGCCCGGGCCGCAGGCGCTCGACTACCGCCAGATCTCGGGCGGGTTCCTGGTGCAGGAGCCCCACGGCTACGAGGCCGGGCGCGACCGGTGGCGGGTGGTGACCAAGGCCGCGCCCACCGCCGAGCAGTGGGCCGACGCCGAGCTGGCCTGGCGCCTGGTCGGGCACGTGAAGTCGAACGCCATCGTCCTGGTCCGCGACGGGCAGGCCGTCGGCATCGGCGCCGGCCAGCAGAACCGGGTGGAGGCGGGCGAGATCGCGGCCCAGAAGGCAGCCGGGCGGGCCGCGGGGGGTGCCGCGGCCAGCGACGCCTTCTACCCGTTCCCCGACGGCGTGGAGGCCGCGGCCGAGGCCGGGGTGGCGGTGGTCATCCAACCGGGCGGTTCCGTGCGCGACGATGAGGTCACGGCCCGGGCCGACGAGCTCGGCCTGGCCATGGTCCTGACCGGCGAACGCCACTTCCTGCACTGAAGCACCGATCGCACCGACCATGACCGACCCCGCCCGCTCCTACGCCTGCACCCCCACAACGTGACCCGATGACCGCCCAGCTCCTCGACGGGAACGCCTTCCTCGACGCCGCCCGCGCCGAGCTGGTCGAGCGCGTCGCCGCGCTGGCGCAGCGGGGGATCACCCCGGGGCTCGGCACGATCCTCGTCGGCGACGACCCGGCCTCGGCTTCGTACGTGCGGATGAAGCACGAGAACAGCGCCGAGGTCGGCATCGCCTCGTACCACCGCCGGCTCCCCGCCGACGCGACCCAGGCCGACGTCCACGCCGCGATCGCCGAGCTCAACGACGACCCGCAGGTCGACGCCTTCCTCGTCCAGCTACCGCTGCCGGCCGGGCTCGACGAGGAGGCCGCGCTGCGGGCCGTCGACCCCGACAAGGACGTCGACGGGCTGCACCCCGTCAACCTCGGGCGCCTCGTGATGGGTGTGGCGGGTGCCCCCCGCCCCTGCACCCCGGCGGGCATCCAGGGTCTCCTGGTGCACTTCGGGGTGCCGATCGAGGGCCGGCACGTGGTGATCGTGGGCCGCGGCCTCACCATCGGGCGGCCGCTCGCCGCGCTACTCAGCCTGAAGGAGCCGAACGCCAACGCCGCGGTGACGGTGGTCCACACGGGGGTCGCCGACCTGGGGGCCTACACCCGGGAGGCGGAGATCCTGATCGTCGCCGCCGGGCGGGCCGGCCTGGTCACGCCCGACATGGTGGCGCCGGGTGCGGTGGTGGTGAGCGCGGGCGTGACCTTCGAGGGCCGGCGCCTGGTACCCGACGTCGAGGAGTCGGTGGCGGAGGTGGCGTCGTGGATCACCCCCCGCCTGGGTGGCGTCGGGCCGACGACGCGGGCGATGCTGCTGCGCAACACGGTGGCGGCGGCGGAGAGGACGGCGGAGAGGGGGGCGGCTTGAGCAGCATCGAACCGATGGGTGCGGCGCCGCCACCGCCGGTGTCGGCGAACTGCCCGCTCTGCGGGACCGCCGTCGGCGCCGAAGGGGCCCGCTGCCCGTCGTGCGGGCTCTACCTCGGCCCCGAGTCGGGCCGCCCGAACCCGTTCACCCAGCGGGTGCTGTGGGCCCTGGTGGCCGGCGTGCTGGCCGTCTACCTCCTCACCCTCGCCGGCGTGGCCCTCCTCGCGTAGGCGCCGCGGCCCGGACCCCGCTCGGGCACCGGGCGGGAGGCACCAGGTGGCGCGGGCGGGCCGGGCTCGGGCGGGCCGGGCGCGGGCGGGCCGGGATCGGGCGGGCCGGGGGGCCGGGCGTACGATGCGGCCCATGGCCGACACGATCACCCTCAACGCCGACGGCTCGCTGAACGTCTCCGACGAGCCCATCATCCCGTTCATCCGCGGCGACGGCACCGGCGTCGACATCTGGCCCGCGGCGCAGCTCGTCATGGACGCCGCGGCCACCAAGCACGGCAGGAAGATCGCGTGGAAGGAGGTCCTCGCCGGCCAGCGCGCCTTCGACGAGACGGGCGAGTGGCTCCCCGAGGCGACCGTCGAGGCCTTCCGCGACCAGCTCATCGGCATCAAGGGCCCGCTCACCACGCCCGTCGGCGGCGGCATCCGCAGCCTCAACGTGGCGCTGCGCCAGATCCTCGACCTCTACGTGTGCCTGCGGCCGGTCCGCTGGTTCCAGGGCGTGCCCAGCCCCGTGAAGCACCCCGAGAAGGTCGACATGGTGATCTTCCGGGAGAACACCGAGGACATCTACGCCGGCCTCGAGGTGGAGGCCGGCACCCCCGAGGCGGCGAAGCTCATCGAGATGCTGCGCGACTCCTTCGGCTGGGACATCCGCCCCGACAGCGGAGTCGGCATCAAGCCCGTCTCCGAGACGGGCTCCAAGCGCCTCATCCGCGCCGCCATCCGCTACGCCGTGGAGCGGGGGCGCAAGAGCGTGACGATGGTCCACAAGGGCAACATCCAGAAGTTCACCGAGGGCGCCTTCCGCAACTGGGGCTACGAGCTCACCCGCGACGAGTTCCCCGACGTCGCGGTCGGCTGGGACGACTGCGACGGCCGGCCGGGCGACAAGGTACTGGTCAAGGACGCCATCGCCGACATCACCCTCCAGCAGGTCCTGACCCGCCCCGACGAGTTCGACGTGATCGCCACCACCAACCTCAACGGCGACTACATCTCCGACGCCCTTGCCGCCCAGGTGGGCGGCATCGGGATCGCGCCGGGCGGCAACATCAACTACGTGACCGGCCACGGCATCTTCGAGGCCACCCACGGCACGGCCCCCAAGTACGCCGGCCAGGACAAGGTCAACCCCGGATCGGTCCTGCTCTCGGGCGTGATGATGTTCGAGCACCTCGGCTGGCGCGACGCCGCCGCCGACATCGTGCGGGCGCTCGAGGCCACGATCGCCGACAAGGTCGTGACCTACGACTTCGCCCGCCTGATGGAGGGCGCCACCCAGGTCAAGACCTCTGAGTTCGCGGCCGCCGTCGTCGACCGCCTCTGAGGGGCGGTCCCGCGGGTGGTCGTCGCCGAGCTGAGCGTCCGCCACACCCGGCGGAACATGCCGACCCGGCGCGTCGCGCTCGGGTCGGCGTACCTGCCGATGGCGGGCTCGGAGCCGGGAGCGGTGCTGCTGCGGGTGCTGGCCGCCCAGTGCGCCGGCGGCCTCGACGACGATCAGCGCGCCGCGCTGCCCCGCCTCCTGCACGACGCCCGTGACGGGCTGCGCGTGCCGCGCATCGCCCTGCGCCACCGCCTCCAGACCGACGTCCACGGCCTCGACCGGTCCCGCCACCGGCTCGTCGCCGAGGGAGGGCGCCTGGTGGCCGAGATCGACGTCCACGGCCGCAGCGTCCCGCAGCTCGCGGGCGCGGTGCTCGCCGCCGCCGGCCTACGCCGCGAGCATCGCCGCCGGGCCCTGGACGCGGTCGAGGCGGGGGTGCGCCACCCGGGCTCGCTCCCCGGCGGCGTGGAGGTCCGCTACGTCGACGACCCGGCCCGGCTGTGGTCCGTCCCGTCCTGGGCGCCGGGGAGTGGACGCGCCGGCGGCCCGGGGTCGAGCGGCGCGTGGGGCGGCTCCGGCGGTCAGGCCCGTCCCGGAGAGGCGTGGTCCGGCGAGGAGGGGTCCGGCGACCTCTGGGGTGGTTTCGGTGGTCGGGCGTGGGACGGCGAGTCCTGGGGCGGTCCGGGAGGGCACGGCACCGGGTGGGGCCGGGCCGCCCGGCCCGGCGCGTCGTGGGAAGGCGTCACCCCCGAGCGGAGGTGGGCCATGGAGGTCCTCGGCTTCGGGCCCGGCGCGGAGACCGCCCGGGCCGAGGTCCAGCGGCGGTTCCGCCGCCTGGTGCGGGAGGCCCACCCCGACCACGGCGGGCGGCGCGACGGCGCCGCGCGGCGCCTGGCCGACCTGGCCGACGCCCGGACCGTCCTTCTCGGCGGGAGCTCCGCCCCGTACCCGGGTTCGGAAGGTCCCCGGGCCCGCGGCGCCTGACCCCCCGGCGCCCGACCCCCGCACCGCGACTCCCCCGACACCGCGAATCCCCGGCGTTGGGCAGTTCCGTGTTGTCGGTGCGTCGCGAATCCTCCCAACGCCGGGCATCTTCCCAACGCCGGGGATCGGTGGGGGCGGCGATAGTGTCCGAGGTATGGCAGACACCGGAGCTTCCCCCGTTCACGTGACCGTCACCGGCGCCGCGGGCCAGATCGGCTACGCGCTCCTCTTCCGCATCGCCTCGGGCCAACTCCTCGGTCCCGACCAGCCGGTGGTGTTGCGCCTACTCGAGATCGAGCCCGCGATGAAGGCGCTCGAGGGCGTGGTCATGGAGCTCGACGACTGCGCGTTCCCGCTGCTCGCCGGGGTCGAGGCCACCTCCGACCTCGCCACCGCCTTCGACGGCGCCTCGTGGGCGCTCCTGGTCGGCTCGATCCCCCGCAAGGCGGGCATGGAGCGGGGCGACCTCCTCTCGGTGAACGGCGGCATCTTCAAGCCCCAGGGCCAGGCGATCAACGACCACGCCGCCTCCGACGTGCGGGTGCTGGTGGTCGGCAACCCGTGCAACACCAACTGCCTCATCGCCCGGTCGAACGCCCCCGACGTCCCCGCCGACCGCTGGTTCGCCATGACCCGCCTCGACCAGAACCGGGCCCAGACCCAGCTGGCGAAGAAGGCCGGGGTGCCGGTCTCCGAGGTCACCAACGTGGCGATCTGGGGCAACCACTCGGCCACGCAGTACCCCGACTTCCGCACCGCCCGGATCGGCGGGCGCCCGGCGCCCGAGGTGATCGGCGACGACGCCTGGCTCCAGGGCCCGTTCCTCGAGACGGTCCAGAAGCGCGGCGCGGCGGTCATCGAGGCCCGGGGCGCGTCGTCGGCGGCGTCGGCCGCCAACGCCGCGATCGGCTCCGTGGTCAGCGTCCACGCCGGGACCCCGGCCGGCGACTTCGCGTCGCTCGCGGTGACGAGCCGGGGCGAGTACGGGACGCCCGAGGGCCTTCAGTACGGGTTCCCCGTCCGCAGCGACGGCCGGACCTGGTCGGTGGTCGAGGGCGTGGAGCACGACGACTTCGCGCGTGAGAAGCTGCGGATCACCACCGAGGAGCTCGAGTCCGAGCGTGACGAGGTCCGGGCCCTCGGCCTGATCTGACAGCGACCGCGCCGGCTCGAGCGGCCGGTGCCGGCCCGTGGTGGTGTCCCGGGGTCGGACCCCGGGTGAGCGAGAGGGGATCCGCGATGGCCGATCTCAGGTGGTGGGCCCAGGAGACGCCGGTGGGGCGGATCACGGTGACGGTGGGCGACGCCGGGATCGTGCGCCTCGACCTCCCGCCCGGGGGCGACCCGCCCGATCTGGCGGTGGTCGACGTCGACCGGGAGGTCGCGGCCGAGCTCGACGCGTACCTCGCCGGGGAGCTCCGCCGCTTCACCACGCCGGTCGACCTGCGGGGCGTGAGTGCGGAGTTCCGGCGGGCCGTCCTCGAGACGCTGCTGCGTGAGGTGGCGTGGGGCGAGACCGTCTCCTACGGGGAGCTGGCCGCGATGGCGGGCCGTCCGCCCGCGGCCCGGGCGGTGGGCAGCGCCATGAGCCACAACCCGGTGGCGATCGTGGTCCCCTGCCACCGGGTGCTCCACTCCGACGGCACCCTCGGGGGCTACGGCGGAGGCCTGGCGTTGAAGCGCGCCCTCCTCGACCTGGAGCGGGGCCGCCCGCTCGCCCGTCTCGCCGCCGGCGCCTGAGCCCGGCCCGGCCGACCGCCCCCGGCGGGCGCCCCGGCGGCGGACCCGCGCTCAGCCGGGAGCGGCCCAGGTGGCGATCAGGTCGACGAGCTCGCCGGCCCGTTCGAGCTGGGGGACGTGCCCGCAACCCTCGAACTCGTGCAGCACCCACTCGGGGCGCGCCCGGGCCGCGGCGCGGGCGAACGACACCGGCACCAGGCGGTCGTGGGTGCCGTGCACCATGAGGGTCGGCGCACCCACGGCCTCCAGGTCGCTGCGCATGCGGCCGGTCACGTAGCGGACGAGGGACGCGGCCGCCTGCGTGTAGGCCCGCGGGCTCTCGTCGCCCAGCTCCGCCCGCTCGGCCGCCAGTTCCACCATCCGCCGGCGGACGTCGGGGTCGAGCCGGTCGGGGTGGCGCATCGAGAGCGACATCGTCCCGTCGACCACCCCCTGCGGGCCCATCCGCCGCATCCGGGCCGCCACCACGGGCGTGGCCAGTGCCGGCACGGCCAGGCCGGCGAAGCGCACCGCGATCTGCCACTGGTCGAAGCTCCGCGGGGGGCGGGGCAGGGCCGGGTCGACGAGCACCAACCGGGTCACGAGGTCCGGCCGGCGGGCGGCGACCCCCACCGCGATCGCCCCGCCCATCGAGTTGCCGACGAGCGTGGCGGGGCCGGCGCCGTCGAGGAGCGCGGCGACCATCCGGCCGTTGACGCCGAGCGAGGCCGGGCGTCCCTCGGCTCGGGTCCGACCGAAGCCCACCAGGTCGACGGCGGTCGTGCGCGCCCCCAGGGCCCGCGCGAGGAGGGGTCCGGTGAGCGACCAGTTGAGGACGCTGGCGCCCAGGCCGTGCACCAGCACGACGGGCGGCGCGGTCTCCGCCGCCGGCCGCCATTCCACGGCGTGGACCCACACGCCGTCGACGTCGAGCCAGCGCTCGGTGGGCGCCGGCGTGTCCGGCCCCGCCGGGCGGGCCGGGCGGGCCGGGCGGGGTGCGCCGGGTGCCTCGGCTGCACGACCCGACCGGGGCGGACGGGCCGGGGCCGGGCTCTCCGGGTCGGACCGTCCGGCGGGCATCGCGTCGCTCACGGCGTTCCCTCCACCGCGGGTCCCTCCACCGCGGCACCCCCGGCACCGGTGCCCTCCGAGGAGCGCTCGATCCCCAGGGCCAGGAGGAGGTCCTCGTGCAGGAGCATCCACACGGTGTGGTACGAGTCGACCCGCGGCGAGGTGAACCAGTCGTGCTCGCCGGCCTTCAGCCGCCCGAGCGCGTCGCGCAGAGCGGGGCGGTAGCCGGCGAACCGGTCGAGGTGGCGCCCGAGGCCGCCGATCACCGGCCCGGCCCGCTCGTGGAGCCGGGCCAGCCGGTCGATCACCCCCCAGTCGTAGGCCCGGTCGGAGTGGTCGTTGGGCACGCCGCCGCCGCGCACCTGCCAGTCGTGGCCCAGGCGCAGGAGCTCGGCGTTGAGGGGGAGGAAACCCTCATAGGCGCGGCGGCACCGGCCCTCGGCCTCGGAGCCGGCCGGGTACCGGGCCAGCGAGTCGGCGACGCCCCGCCCCTCCGGGGTGAGCACGAGGCGGTCGCCGCGCCGCCGGGCGTGCCCGGCGGCGACGATCGGCTCCGAGAGCGCCGGATCGGTGTCGGGCAGCATGCCTCGCAGGCGCAGCCGGATCAGGAGCCCCTCCACGCCCCAGAATCTAGGGCCTTCCCCCCGGGCGGCGCGGTGGCCCATCACCTACGATGCCGCCCGCATGGCGGGCACGACCGTGATCGGTAGAGGGGTTCCGGTGTTCGAGGCCGCTCCGGTGACCGGGAGCTGGAGGCGCCTCGACGATCCCGACGACGTCCTCGACCTGATGGACACCGGCGCGGCCGGTGTGGTCGCCTGCGTCGCCGACGCCGGCGCCACCTTCCTGGCCCCGATCCTCGACGAGCTGACCGCCGTGGTCTGCCTGTCGGGTACGCCGTCGAGCCACATCGGCATCGTGAGCCGCGAGCTGCTGGTGCCGTGTGTGATGGGTGCCGCCCTCGACACCACGCCGTCCGACGGCGACACCGTGGAGGTCGACTGCCGCGGGACCGAGGGCCTGATCCGGGCCGCGGCCGCCGAGCCGGGCGGCGCCGCGTGACGGGCGTCGCCGCCACCCGCGACGACGTCAACCGCTGCATCGCGTACCACTCCGAGGTGGCGGCGGCGATGACCCGGGAGCGCACGGCCCTCGAGTCGGCGCTGATCCCCGTGACGGCCTACATCCTCATCTCGGGCGTCGAGTGCTACCGCCGCTACCCGGAGCTGATCCGGGCCATCTCCTCGGTGGCCTCGCCCGAGGAGCTCGGCGCGGCGGGCCGCCGGCCCGGGAGCCAGATCGACGCCGTCCACCTGTGGTCGATCGCCAACATCCCGCTCGTGGGGCGCCAGGTGATGGCCCCGTTCGGCCTGCTCGAACCCGACTCCGACCTCGAGACGATGGCGACGATCCTCGACTTCTGGTCGCGGGCGGCGTCGGCGTTCCGGGCCGACGGGCACCGTCAGGCCTGGGACGCCGGGCTCACGGTGCCGCGCTACCCGGCCGACGTGGTCGAGGCGATGGTGGGCGCCTCCGAACCGCTCGACGACCCCGGCCGGGCGTCGCTGCGGCGCCTGAGCGGGACCCTCGCGTCGTTCCTGTTCCTGCTCTACTTCGACACCCGGTCCGGCTACCAGGACACCGGCCCCTACCCGCTGCCCGACGGCCGGGTGCTCATGGTCCGCGACTTCAACCGCTTCGGCCCCGGGCACTTCCAGTGGAGCCACGGCGTCTGCGACGACCTCGGCCACGCCGACCTCGCGGTGGCCTTCGTCCTCGACGGCGTCTCGGTGACGGTCGACGACTGGGGCACCTCCCGCACCGACCCGACCGACTACCTGGCCCACACCGTCGCGGCGGGGGTCTTCGACACGACGGGCGGCGAGCTCCGTCCCGTCCCCCCGGCGGAGTGGGCCGGCGTGGCCGCCGCGGCCAAGGACGCCCAGCGTCGCCTCTACCGCCTGATCGCGGCCATGGACCGGGGCCGGAAGATCGACGCCGGCGCCTACGTGTACTTCACGTTCCTGCGGCCGTTCGCGGAGACGGCGGGCATCGCCGACGACCTCGACTGGTCGATCCCGCGCGACAGCGGCGAGCTCTACGACGTGCTCTCGGGGATCGAGTCGGTTCCCGAGGTCTCGACCGACGACCCGTTGCCGTACTACTGGCCGGTCGGCGGTGATCCCACCGCGGCCGCGCCGACCTGAGCCGGCCCGGCCGCTCGACCACCACCAAGGGAGCCGAGGGAGCCCGATGGACCTCGAAGTGGAGCGCACCGCCCGCCTGGCCGCCCGGGCCCGGATGACGGTCGGCCTCGGCCTGATGCTGGCCCCCGGCCGGACCGCGCCGGGCTGGATCGGATCGGCGGCCTCGGGCCCCGGGGCGCGGTTCTTCGCCCGCCTCACCGGCGCCCGCGACCTGGTGATCGGGCTCGGCGGCGACATCTCCCTCGCCGAACGCCGTCACCCCGAGGGCTGGTTCGGCATGGGGGCCCTGGCCGACGCCGTCGACGCCGCCGTGAGCCTCCTGGTGCCCGGCCTGCCCCTGCGGGCCCGGGCCGCCGGACTGGTGGCCGCGGGTTCGGCGGTGGCGCACCTCGTGCTGGCCCGACGGCTGGCCGAACTGGCCGACCTGCGGGCCGCCGACGTGGTGGTGCCCGCTCCCGACCGTCCCTAGCCCCCGTCCCTCGCCCGGCCGCGACGGACGCGGTCGGTCGCGGTGGCCCGTCAGGTGAACCGCGGCCGCAGGCACATGCCGCTGCGGCCACCGTCGGGGCGCACGGCCAGGACCTGGTGGACCTGCGTGTTGCCGTCCTCGAAGTTCAGCGCCGAAGCTGCCATGTAGAGCCGCCAGACGCGGGCCCGGCCCGCTCCCGCGTCGGCGATCGCCTCGGCCCAGTTGTCCTCGAGGTTGCGGACCCAGGCCCGCAGCGTGATGGCGTAGTGCTCGCGGAGGCTCTCCACGTGACGCGCCTCGAACCCGCTTTGCTGGATACCGGAGACGACGGTCCCCACCTCGTGGAGCTCGCCGTCGGGGAACACGTAGCGGTCGATGAAGCCCCGCGACGAGAAGCGGGTGCGGGCGCGGACCGGATCGAGGACCGAGCGGGGCCGGGCCGGGCGGCTGATCGCGTGGTTGAGGAGCCGCCCGCCCGGGACGAGGAGTCGGTACAGGTCGTCGAAGTAGGTGTGCAGGCGGGCCCGACCCACGTGCTCGAACATGCCGATGGAGCTGACGGCGTCGAAGGGGCCGTCGTGCACGTCTCGGTAGTCCTGGAGACGGATCTCGATCCGGTCGGCGAGGCCTTCCTCGGCCACCCGCTTCGACGCCAGCTCCACCTGCCGTTCCGAGACTGTCACGCCCACGGCCTCCACCCCGGGGTGGCGGGCCGCGTGCATGACCATGCCGCCCCACCCGCAACCCACGTCGAGGAGGCGCATCCCCGGCTCGAGGTCGAGCTTGCGGCAGATGAGCTCGTACTTGGCCGCCTGGGCTTCGTCGAGGGTGCCGCACGGGTGGTTCCACACCGCGCACGAGTACGTCATCGACGGCCCGAGCACCAGCCGGTAGAACTCGTTGGAGACGTCGTAGTGGTGGGCGACGGCGGCGGCGTCGCGCTCGGGGCTGTGCCGCCGACCGTGCATCCGCGCCTCCTCCGGGGGTGGCGGCGGCCGGTGCCTCAGCGCCTGGGTCCCGGCCACGCGCACCAGCTCGCTCCACTGCCGGGGCGAGAGCCGCACCCGGGGCATCCGGTGCCGGAGCTCGAGGGCCGCGAAGATGTCGCCCTCCACGTCGAGGTCGCCGGCCACGTAGGCGCGGGCGAGGCCGAGCTCACCGGGCGCGGTGACGATGCGGGCCAGGGCGTCGGGGGAGCGCACCACGATCGTGGCGGCCGCGTCGGCCGGGCCGGTCGTGGTGCCGTCGTAGAAGCGGAACCCGACCGGGAGGTCGGGGCCGAGGAGCGACTCGACGACGGCCGCTAGGCCCATGCCCCCGATGGTACCGACCCGCTGGCGGGCCCGCGACCGGCCCGGCGGATCGGCGCGGTGGGTACCGGCCGGCCCCGGCCGGGGCCGGTCAGAACTCGACGGCCGAGAGGTCGGGCAGCCAGCCGGCGGCCCGGTCGACGGCCTCCTTCCAGCGCTCCCGGTCGGGTGCGTGGTCGGGCCGGGGCTCGACCACCTCCCGGGGGTGCCAGGTGGCGCCGACCTCCTCGAGGTCGGGCCACACGCCGACCGCGAGGCCGGCGAGCAGGCCGGCGCCGAGGGTGGTGGCCTCCCGCTGGGGCGACACCTCGACCGGGCGCTGGGAGGCGTCGGCGAGGGCCTGGACGAAGGTGGGGTTCTCGCTCATCCCGCCGTCGATCCGCAGCGACGGCAGGGTCAGGGCGGCGTCGGCCTCGACCGCCTCCACCAGGTCGGCGCCCCGCTGCGCGACGCCCTCCAGCACGGCCCGGACCACCTCGGCCCGGCCCGAGCCGCGCGTCAGGCCCAGCAGGGTGCCCCGCGCGCCGTAGTCCCAGCGGGGGGTGCCCAGGCCGAGCAGGGCGGGGACGTAGACCACGCCTCCGGTGTCGTCGCACGACGCGGCGACCTCGTGCGACTCGGCGGCGCTTGCGATGATTCCGAGGTCGTCGCGCAGCCACTCGACGTTGGTGCCCGCCGCCAGCGCGATGGCCTCCAGGCCCCAGGTGTCGGTGCCGCCGCGGCGCCAGGTGACGATCGGGAAGGTCCCCGCCGGGCCCTGCACCTCGAAGGCGGGCCGCTCGCCGCCCACGCAGACGTCGAGCATCCCGCCCGTCCCGAAGGTGGCCTTGGCCAGGCCGGGTCGCACCCCGCCCTGGCCCACGAGGCTCGCCTGCTGGTCGCCGGCGAGGGCCGCGATGGGCGGGGCCCCCGGCAGCGCCGAGGCGTCGCCGACCACCCCGGAGGTGTCGACCAGGGCCGGCATCATCGCCGCGGGGATGCCCAGCGCGGCCAGGACCTCGGGCGCCCAGCCCTCCCCGCCGTGGGTGGTCAGGCCGGTGATCCCGGCGTTGGTGGCGTCGGTGGCGTGCACGGTGCCACCGCTGAGCGTCCACGCGATCCAGGTGTCGACGGTCCCGAAGCAGAGGTCGCGCGTGCGATCGGCGTCGAAGGTGTCGAGGAGCCAGGCCGCCTTCGTGGCCGACATGTTGGGGGCGAGCCGCAGGCCCTGCCCCTTCATCTCGAGGCAGGTGAAGACCGTGCGCAGGTCCTGCCAGCCGATCCCCGGGCCCACGGGCTCGCCGGTGGTCCGATCCCAGACGACCGTGGAGCCGCGCTGGTTGGAGATGCCGACCGCCGCGACCGCGCCGCCGTGGGCCTCCAGGGAGCGGGTGGCCACGTCGACGGCCGCCGCGGCCATGGCGACGGCGTCGAACTCGACCAGGCCCGGCTCCGGCGACGACGGCAGGAGGGGCGTCGCGACCTCCGCCGCGACGGAGGCGTCGTCGTGCACCACCGCGGCGCGAACCGAGCTGGTGCCGACGTCGACGACGAGGACCGCGCTCACGGCCAGGCCACCTCGCCGAACGGGTCGGGGAGGCCGAGCTTGCCGGGGTTGAGGACGCCGTGGGGGTCGAGCGCCGCCTTGAGCGACACCAGCACGTCGAACGCCTCGCCGAGCGCCTCGCGCACGAAGCGGGCCCGGTTGAGGCCGACTCCGTGGTGGTGGCTGAGCGCCCCGCCCTCGGCGAGCACGGCCCGGGTCCCGGCGTTCCATGCCGCCACGTAGAAGTCGTCGCGACCGTCGGCGGGGGGCTGGCCCGCGAAGGTGAAGTACAGGCACGCGCCGTCGGGGTAGGAGTGGGAGAGGTGCGCCGACGCGATCAGGGCGCCCTCCACGCCCTGGATGGCGGCCACCGTCCGCTCGTAGATCGCCGGGCAGCGGGCCCACGGCGCCGCGATCTCCATCGTGTCGACCACGTAGCCGTGGCGGACGGCCTTCTCGAGCGCGCTGACGTCGTTGCGGTGCCCGGTCCACCGCTCGACCAGGGCGTCGTCGAGGCGCTCGGCGCCGGCGCACTCGTCGTCGACGACCGACATCGCCGCGTCGACGATCCGCTCGTCGCCCTCGTCGAGGACCAGGAGCAGGTGCCGGGCCCCGGTCTTGAAGTTGCCGTCGGCCTCGGTGGAGTCGTAGAGGCGCAGGACGGCCGGCGTCGCGCCCCGCCGGAGGATGCGGCGGCAGGCGTCGAGGCCGGCGGCGAAGGACTCGAAGCCGAACGCGGCCCGCCGCTCGACGGCGGGAGCGGGGTGGAGGCGCAGGCGGGCGCCGGTGATGACCCCGAGCGTGCCCTCGGAGCCCACGAAGAGCTGGTTGAGGTCGGGGCCGACCGCGGCCCGCGGCGCCCCGCCGGTGTGGACCGTGCGGCCGTCGGCGAGCACGACGTCGAGGCCCACGACCATGTCCTCGATCTTGCCGTAGCGGGTGGAGAGCTGCCCGGCCCCGCGGCACGCCAGCCAGCCGCCCACCGTGGACAGGTCGATCGACTGGGGCCAGTGCCCGAGCGTGAGGCCGTGCTCGGCGCGCAGGGTGCTCTCCAGCCAGGTGCCGAACGTCCCGGCCCGCACGTCGAGGAGCAGCGACTCGGAGTCGACCGAGACGATGCCGTCCATCGCGGTGAGGTCGAGCGTGACGCCCCCGTGCAGGGGGACGCTGGCGCCGCACACGCCGCTGCGGCCGCCGGCGGCGGTCACCGGCACCCGCGCCTCATGGCAGGCGGCGAGCACGCCGGCGACCTCCTCGGTCGTGCGCGGCCGCGCGATCACCCCCGGCCGGTGGGGCACCTGGCCGTCGAGGGCCCAGACGATCGCGAGCGGCCACCAGTCGCGGCCCGCCTCGGCGAGCTCGGCGTCGCCGTCGAGCACCTCTCCGCACGTCGAGCGCAGCCGGGCGACGAAGGAGTCGTCGAGATCGACCGGGGCGGCCCGGACACGGGACGTGACCGCGGCGGGCTCGGCCTCTATCGCGATGGGCGGGAAGGGTGTTCCGGTGGCCGGATCGGTCATCGGGGGTTCCTCCGTTGGGGGGGCGTCACGCTCCGAGGGACGACTCGAGAGCTTCGTCGGCCGGCCCGGGCGACCCGGCCGCGGAGGGCCCGCCGGGGGCGGAGGCCGCCGCCCGCTCCGCGGCCAGCCCGGCGCGGTAGGCCGAGACCTGGCGCTCGATCTCCTCGGCCGACCATCCGAGCTCGGGTGCTATGAGCCGGGCGACGCCCGGTGCGGCGGCGTCGGTGGCGTCGCGCCCGAGGAGCCGGGCGCGGGTGCGCCGGCTCAGCACGTCGTCGAGGGTGGTGGCCATCTCGTGGCGCACGGCGAACACCGCCTCGGCACGCCGGTACGGCAGGCCGGGCACCAGCGGATCGCCGAGCGTGGCGTCGGCCTCGATCAGGCGCAGCAGCTCCACGGCCTCGCCGCCGTAGCGACCGGCGAGGTGGTCGTCGGCGGGCGCGGGGCCCTCGGCGCCGACCAGGCGCAGCTTCTTCGTGCGGGACGGGCCGCCCCGCCCGACCCGGGCCACCACCTCGTCGACGGTGTCGGCCGCCATGCGGCGGTACGTGGTGAGCTTGCCGCCGGTCACGGTCACCACCCCGCCGGGGGAGGTCTGCACCGCGTGGCGGCGCGAGAGGTCGGCCGTCTTCTCGCCCACGGTGCCCCCCGCCACGAGGGGCCGCAGGCCGGCCCAGGTGGCGACCACATCGGATTCGTCGAGCGGGTCGGTGACGACGCGGTTCACGGCGTCGAGCAGGTAGCGGACGTCGTCGGCGGTGCACTGCGGGTCGTCGAGCGGGCCCTCGTAGTCGGTGTCGGTGGTCCCGATGTAGGTGAAGTCGCCCCAGGGCACCACGAAGATCGACCGGCCGTCGTGGCGCACGGGGACGATCGCCGCGATGTCGTTGCGGACCCTCGACCACGGCACGGTCAAGTGGACGCCCTTGGCGGGCCGGATCGAGTGCGGATGGGTTCCCTCGTCGAGGGCCCGGACGTCGTCGGCCCAGACGCCCGCCGCGTTGACGACCACCGCCGCCTCCACGTCGAGGTCGCGGCCGTCGGCGTGGATGGTGACGCCGCTCACCGTGCCCGAGGCGTCGCGCCGGAAGCCCGTCACGCCGGCCCGGTTGGCGACGGCCGCGCCGTGGGCGGCCGCGGTGCGGGCCACGGCCAGCGTCAGCCGGGAGTCGTCGGCCTGGGCGTCGTAGTAGAGGTAGGCCGACGCGATCCGGTCGGGGCGGATCGTGGGCATGTGCGCCAGGGCCTCGTCGCGGCGCACCCGGCGGTGGACCCTCCCGATCCGGACGCCCCCGGTGAGGTCGTAGAGCCACATGGCGGTGCCGATGGCCCGGGCCAGGCGGCGGTTCACCAGGCCGTCGCGGGTGAAGATCGGGATCAGGAAGGGAAGGACCTTGACGAGGTGCGGAGCGTTGCGCAGCGCGATGTGGCGTTCGTGGAGGGCTTCGTAGACGAGCCGGAACTCGCCCTGCTGGAGGTAGCGGACCCCGCCGTGGACCAGCTTCGACGACTTCGAGGACGTTCCCGACGAGAAGTCGTCGCGCTCCACGAGGGCGGTGCGCAGGCCCCGGCTGGCGGCGTCGAGCGCCACCCCGCAGCCCGTGATGCCGCCGCCCACCACGACCACGTCGAAGCGCTCACGGCTCAGCCGCGCCAGGTTCTCGGAGCGGTCGAACGGAACCGTACCCACGCCC